>DATAEI010000224.1:0-37591 GCA_036258075.1 Gaiellales bacterium | reverse complement strand
CTACCCACACCAGCTCTCGGGAGGCCAGCAGCAGCGGGTCACGATCGCGATGGCCTGCGTGTGCGGCCCGCCGGTGGCCGTCCTCGACGAGCCGACGACCGGCCTCGACGTCCTCACGCAGGACCGGATCCTGACCGAGCTCAGCCGGCTTCGCAGCGAGGAGGGGATGGCGATGGTCTACGTCTCCCACGACCTCGCGGTGGTCGCGCGGATGGCCGACCGGATCGTCGTCATGTACGCGGGCCGGGTGGTCGAGGAGGGGCCGGTCGCGGAGGTGATCGAGCGGCCTCGCCACCCCTACACACGGGCGCTCGTCGGAGCCATCCCCGACCACCGCCGTCCGCGCTCGCTCCAGGGCATCCCCGGCGTCGCGGTCGGTGTGGGGGAGTGGCCGGCCGGCTGTGCGTTCGCGCCCCGGTGCGAGTTCGCCCAGGAGCGCTGCACGGCCGCCGTGCCCACGCTGGAAGAGGCGGTTCCCGGCCACGTCGTGCGGTGCGTGCGCTGGAACGAGCTCGAGCTCGCCGAGAGCCGGGTCGAGGTCGTGCGCGCCGCGGCGCCGGCGGGGGACCGGAAGGCGCTCCTCGAGGTCTCGGGCCTTCACGTCGAGTACCGATCCGGCCGCGGCCGGAACGTCGCCGTGGGCGACGTCTCGTTCGCGATCGAGGCCGGGAGGTGCGTCGCGCTCGTCGGCGAGTCGGGGAGCGGCAAGACCAGCATCGGCCGCTGCATCGCCGGCCTGCACGTGCCCACCTCGGGCCGCATCGTCTTCGACGGCGAGGAGCTCGCGGGCGCCGCGAGGGCGCGGACGCTCGACCAGCGCCGCCGCATCCAGATCGTCTTCCAGAACCCGTACGAGTCGCTGAACCCGCGCCACCGCGTGGGGGCGTCGATCGAGCGGCCGCTGCGCGTGCTGCGCCGCCTGTCCCGTGCGGATGCCGGCCGCGAGGTCGAGGCGCTGCTCGAGCGGGTGCGGCTGCCGGCGCGGGTGGCGAACCGGTTCCCCGTCGAGCTCTCCGGCGGCGAGCGCCAGCGCGTCGCCATCGCGCGGTCACTGGCCGCGAAGCCGGATCTGCTCGTCTGCGACGAGGTCACCTCCGCGCTCGACGTCTCGGTGCAGGCGGCGGTGCTCGAGCTCCTCACCGAGCTCCAGCGCGAGCTGCACCTCTCGATGCTCTTCATCACCCACAACCTGGGCGTCGTCGCCTGCGTGAGCGACTCCGTGCTCGTCATGGACCGCGGCTCGCTGTGCGAGTCCGGCACCGTGACGGACGTCCTCTCGGCGCCGGCCGACGAGTACACCCGGCGGCTGCTCGGCGCCGCGCCGTCGCTGCCCGACCGGGCGGCGGGCTGAGATGCCCACCGTGGTCGCCGGCGGCACGGTCGTCGGCCCGGACGGCTCGGTGCGCGCAGACGTCCTCGTCGACGAGGGCCGGGTGGTCGAGGTCGGCGCGGTCGACCGCCGGGGCGCCGAGGTGGTGGACGCAACCGGCTGTCTCGTCCTGCCCGGTGCGATCGACGTCCACACCCACCCGTTCGGCGGCCTCCGCGACGACTCGCGCTCGGCGCTGTGCGGCGGCACGACCTCGGCGCTCGCGTTCGTCGACGCGCTCCCCGGCGAGCGGCCGGCCGAGGCGGCGCGCCGGACGCTGGCCGACGAGATGCCCGAATCGCACATGGACCTCGCCTTCCACGCCGTCATCTGGGAGCCGGAGGCCTACCGGAAGGGCGACCTCGCCGACGTCGCGGCGCTCGGCGTCGGGAGCGTCAAGCTGTGGCTGGCGTACATCGAGCTCGGCATCATGGCGGACGACGACGTCGCGCTCGCAGTGATGCAGGAGGCGGCGGAGCTCGGCATCGTCGTCCTGGCCCACTGCGAGAACGGGCGCGCCGTCGACCTCCTCACGCGCCGGCGGGTGGCTGCGGGCGAGCTCGGCCTGGCATCGCTCCCGGCCAGCCGGCCGATCGAGCTCGAGGCGGAGTGCGTGCACCGGTTCCTGGTGCTGGCGGGCCTCGCCGGCGCCACGCCGTACGTCGTCCACGTCACGGGCCGGGCGCCCCTCGACGAGATCCGGGCGGCGCGCCGCCGCGGCCAGACCGCGCATGCCGAGGTGTGCCCGCACCACCTCCTCTTCGACCGCGCCGACCATGAGGGGCCGGACGGGCTGCGCTACGTGATGACGCCGCCGCTCCGCGAGGCCGGCGACCGCGCCGCGCTCCTCGACGGCCTGCGCACCGGCGACGTCACCACCTACGCCTCCGACCACTGCCACCTGCGGCTCCACCGCGACAAGCTGCCGGTGCAGGGCGACTTCACCAAGGTGCCGACCGGCATGCCGGGGATCGGCGCCCGCCTGCCGCTCGCGTTTGCGCTCGGCGACGACCACCCGCTGGCCGTCGAGCGGGTCGTCGACGCGGCATGCACCAACCCCGCCCGGATCTTCGGCCTCGAGCGGAAGGGTGCGGTCGCGCCCGGGCTCGACGCCGATCTCGTCGTCTGGGATCCGCGGGCGCCCTCGCGGCTCAGCCTCGAGACGATGAACGACGGCCTCGACTGGACGCCGTACGACGGGATCGAGGTGCCGGGACGCGTGCGTGACGTGCTGGCGCGCGGCGAGCGGGTGGTCGTCGACGGCGAGTGGGCCGGCGAGGAGCACCGCGGCGAGTACCTGCCCGTGGGCCGCGTCCGTCAGACCGCGTGACGGCGGAGGCTATCCGGCCGTCCAGGCGCCGTCCACGGCGACGATGGAGCCCGACATGAACCCGACCTCGTCCGAGAGCAGGAAGGCGATCGTGGCAGCGATCTCCTCCGGCCGGCCCGAGCGGCCGCTGAGGTTTCGGCCCTGCGTCCGCACGCGCTCGCGGGCGGTGATCTCGGGCGTCGCGTCCGTCCAGGCCAGCATCGGCGTGTCGACCGGGCCGGGGCAGACGCAGTTCACCCGGATGCCCTCCTCGGTGTGGTCGATCGCCATCGCACGGGTCAGGCCGATCACGCCGGCCTTCGACGCGCAGTACGCCGGGCTGGCCAGGCACCCCACGAGCCCGAACTGCGAGCTCACGTTCACGATCGCGCCCCCGCCGTTCGCGCGCAGGTGCGGGATCGCCGCGCGCGAGACGTGGAACGGGCCGGTCAGGTTGATCGCGAGGACACGCGCCCACTCCTCGGGAGCGATCTGGCTCACGTCACCGGTGAAGTCCCCGACGCCGGCGACGTTCGCGACGGCGTCCAGGCCTCCCAGCCCGGCGGCCGCCTCGGCCACGGCGTTCCCGACGGCCGCCAGGTCGGTCACGTCGCAGCGGATGGCTCGAGCCCGCTCGCCGATCGCCGCTTCGGTCTCGGCCAGCCCCTCGGCGTTCACGTCCAGGCAGGCGACGGCCGCGCCGCGCTCGGCGAGCAGGATCGCGGTCGCGCGGCCGATGCCCGACGCGGCGCCCGTGACGAGCGCCCGCGCGGTCACAGCGTCACCTGCACGTCTCCTTCAGAAACGCGACGAGCTCGTCGGCCGTGTCGGGATCGAACGCGGGCGGCGCGGCCACGCCGACGCGCGCCAGGGCCTCGTCGAGACCGGGCCGCCCTCCGACAACCGCCAGCGTGTAGCCGTGCCGCGCGAACTCCTCGACCTGCTCGGCAACCTGCTCGAGCAGGGGCCCGGCCACCTCGTCGGGATACTCGGCGGCGGGGAGCTGGATCGCGCCCCACTCCTCGGCCTGGAGCACCGCCATCGCGTCGACCCGGCCCTCGGCGGCGTTCAGGAGCTCGCCGGCGACGAGCGCGACGCGGAAGCAGCGGGCGTCGGCGTCCACCTAGGACGCCTCCATGAGATCGCGCAGCGCCGCCCGCTCGGCCTCGGGGTCGTGGCCGGGGAGCTGGTGGGAGATGCCCATCGCCCGCGGCGCCTCGATGCCGCGCTCGGTGAGCTCGGCCACGATCTCCTCCATGAAGATGCCGCTCCCGGGCGAGAGCTCGCCTGCGCCGTCGGGCCACTCGGGCCGCCCGCCGCGGTCGGGATCGGAGCTCGTGATGTGGACGCCCATCGAGGGGCTGCCCTCGATGCCGACGATGATCACGTCGTCGCCGCGGCGCACGTGCACCTCGATGGCGCCGGCGACGGCGGCCGCGATCCGGCGGCAGTGGCGCCGGTACGCCGACGTGTCGAGCTGCTCCTTCACCGCCCAGAAGCGGTGAAGGCCGGTGAACGCGAGCTCGGGGCACGGCATCTGCTCGAGCCGCCAGCCGGCGTCGCGGAGCTCCTCGACGAGCGGCGAGTAGATGCCGGGGCAGCGGGCTCCGCCGTGGGTCTTCGAGTTCTGGTTGAGCAGGCAGTGAGCGACGAACGCGACGCCGGGCATGAGGTCAGTATGGACCAGGAGGGATGCGGATGAGTCAGCGCAGCGCAATCGTGACCGGGGCGGCGTCCGGCATCGGCCGGGCGGTGGCCATCCGGCTTGCGGAGGACGGCTTCGACGTCGTCATCGGCGACATCCGCCGCGACCCGATCGCCGGCGGCGAGCCCACGGAGGACGTGATCCGCGCGGCGGGGAGGAGCGCGGTGCACGTGGATGCCGACGTCTCGCAGGCGGACGCCTGCGACCGGCTGGTGGCGACCGCGGTCGAGCGCTGCGGGTCGGTCGACGTCGTCGTGAACAACGCGGTCCTCGCGGGCCGGCACTCGAAGCCGCTCCTCGACACGGAGCCCGAGGACTGGGACGCGATGATGGCGGTCAACCTGCGCGGGCCGTACCTGCTCTGCCGGGCGGCGGTGCGGCGGATGCTCGACCAGCCGCTCGACGGCGACGCACGCGGGCGGATCGTGAACATCACCTCCCAGCACGGGATGGTCGGCTGCCCGGGCCACTTCACCTACAGCGTGGGCAAGGGCGGCCTGGTGCAGATGACCCGCCAGATCGCCGTCGACTACGGGCCGCGCGGGATCATCTGCAACGCCGTCGCGCCCGGGAAGATCGTGACCGGCACGGCCGGCGACCTGTCGGCGAGCGAGGAGGGGCTGGCCTACGTCCGCTCCCGCACGCCCTTTGCGCGCCTCGGCCGGCCCGAGGACGTCGCCGCCGCCGTCTCCTACCTGGCCGGCCCGGCGAGCTACACGAGCGGCATCAACCTGATGGTCGACGGCGGCTGGACGGCCTACTGATGCGCGCCGTCGTGATGCGCGAGCACGGCGGGCCGGAGGTGCTGCGGGTCGAGGATGTCCCGGAGCCGGCACCCGGGCACGGCGAGGCCGTCGTGCGGGTGGCGGCGGTCGCGGTGAACCGGCTCGACATCTGGGTGCGTGAGGACGTCGGCCACGCCTACGGCGCGACGCTCCCGATCGTCCCGGGCTACGACGTGGCGGGCGAGGTGATCGAGGTGGGGGAGGGCGTCGAGGGGATCGCGGCAGGCGAGCGCGTCTACGTCCACTACGACTTCTCGTGCGGGCGCTGCCCCTACTGCCTGGAGGGCGACGAGGCAGCGTGCGCCGACTACGGCGTGATGGGCGTGAACCGGCCGGGCGGGTACGTCGAGCGGGTCGTCGCCCCGGCGCGGAACCTGTTCGCGCTCCCGGACGCCGTCTCGCTCGAGACGGCGGCAGCGGCGGGCTCCGTCTACCTGACCGCCTACCACATGCTCTTCGCCCGGGCCGGGCTGCGGGCCGGCGAGACGGTGCTCGTGACGGCGGCCGGTTCCGGCGTCGGCGGCGCGGCGATCGCGCTTGCCCGCTTCGCCGGGGCGCGGGTCATCGCCACTGCGTCGAGCGCCGAGAAGCGCGAGCGGGCGCTGGCGGCCGGAGTCGAGCACGCGGTCGACTACACACGGGGCGGCTGGGGCGAGGAGGTGCGGCGGCTCACCGGCGGGCGCGGCGTCGACCTCGTGGTCGACCACGTCGGTGCGGACGCCGTCCCCGAGGCGCTTCAGGCGCTCGCCGGCAAGGGGCGCATCGTCTTCTGCGGCGCATCGTCCGGCCCGCGCGTCGAGCTCGACCTGATCGACCTCTTCGCCCGCCAGATCTCGCTCATCGGCTCGAGTGACGGCTCGCGCCGCGAGCTGTGGGAGGTGTTCCGGCTGCTCGGCGACGGCCGCATCGACCCGCCCGCCATCGAGGCCGTGCTGCCGCTCGAGGAGGCCGCGAGGGCGCAGGAGCTCCTGGCCACGAGGGCGCACTACGGCCGCGTGCTGCTCGCGCCGTAGGACGGATGCCCGGAGGCTGAGCCCGGTCAGGCCCGGCGCTCGCGGAGCCAGAGCGGGATCGAGTACCAGAGGACGGCGATCAGTCCCAACGCGACGGCCGCCATGACCGCCGCGACCACGGAGTCGTACAGGTAGCTGCTCAGGAAGCCGACCACGCATCCGATCGCCACGCCGAGGAAGACCGTACCGGCGATGGTGAGGGCGCTCGAGATCCGAAGCATCCGCCCTTTCACGCCGCGATGCCAGGTGATCCGGTGAAACGACGCAGGCGTGATGAAGCAGATCGACGCTCCCGCCGTCGAGAGGAACGCCACGTAGAACAGCAATCGCTGCCGGTCGGTCAGCGATCCGAACGGCTGCGTGAACGGGACGGCGAGCATGAACCCGAAGAGCATCTGCACTCCAGGAAGCGCAACCCGAAGCTCGTTCAGGAGCTCGATCAGCTGCCGGTCCTCCTTGGCGTCGTCGGTCTCGGGCTCCTGCTGTGGCCGGGGGTCGACGGAGGACATCATCCCGATGTTCAAGGGGCGCGGGGTCCCTCCTGCCCGGCGAGGCTCATCGGACCGTGACGACGAGCTTGTGCGCAGGCCCCGCCTTCTGGGCCTCCCAGGCCTCGGGGGCGCGATCGAGCGGGAAGGTCTCGACGTCGACCTCGAGCTCGCCGGCGGCGACGTGGGCGAGCATGGCGCGATGGCCGCGGGCCAGGTCGGCGTGGGCGGCCTCGAACACCGTGTGGCCGATGATCTCGAGCAGGCGGCCACGCACGGCGGCCGACGTCAGCTCCACCGACGCGCCGGCCGACTGGCCGAGGTTCACGAAGCGCATGCCGACCGGCGCGATCGCGATCGCCGCCAGCGCAGGCGGCCCCCACAGCGGATCGATGACCAGATCCGGGCCGCCGTCGGGGAAGACGGCCCGAAAGACCTCCACGAGATCGCCCTCCAGCACGGCCGTCGCATCCGCACCGAGCCGAAGCGCCCGCTCCAGCCGCTCCGCATCCCGCCCGGCCGCCACGACCCGCG
The DNA here is from genome assembly GCA_036258075.1 of Gaiellales bacterium. Classification (GTDB taxonomy): domain Bacteria; phylum Actinomycetota; class Thermoleophilia; order Gaiellales; family JAICJC01; genus JAICJC01. Next base: position 30,388 of record DATAEI010000224.1, on the reverse strand, counting down.
AGGCACCGAGCAGCCGCGCCGCCTGCACGGCGACCGACCCGACCGTTCCCGTCGCACCGAGCACGAGCACCCGGTCGCCCTCCTGGATGCGCCCGCGCTCCTCCACGGCCAGCCAGCCGGCAAGGCCGGCGATCCCGAGCGCCGTCGCGGCCACCGGGTCGGCCTCGGACGGGATCTCCCACAGTTCCGCCTCGTCGGCGACGAACCGCTCGGCCATCGATCCGCTCGCGGTCTTGAGCGTGGCGACGAGGGTGCCCGGCGCGAAGCCCTCACCCTCGATGACGCGGCCCGCCCCCTCGCGCCCTGCGACGAACGGCAGCGGCGGGTGGCCGCCGTAGAACACCCCGGCGCCGATCGCGAGATCGACCGGGTTCACCCCGGCCGCCGCGCTCTCGACGAGCGCCTGGCCCCTGCCGCGGACCGGCTCGTCGTGCTCCTCCACGACCGGCGTCGCGCCCAGCTCGTGGATGACGGCCGCGCGCATCAGTAGGCCATCCAGCCGCCGTCGACCATCAGGTTCGTGCCGCTCACGTACGTGCACTCGTCGGAGGCGAGGAACACCGCTGCGGCCGCGACGTCGGCCGGCCGCCCGAGGCGTGCGAACGGCGTTCGCGCGTGTGAGTACGCGAGCACCTCCGGCGAGTCGGGCTCGTCGGCGGGCCGGGTCAGGATCTTGCCGGGTGCGATCGCGTTCACGATGATGCCCCGCGGGCCGAAGTCGACCGCCAGCTGCCGGGTCAGGTTCACGATTCCCCCCTTGGCCGTGCAGTACGCAACGTGCCCGGGCGCGCCGATCATCCCGTGCTGGGAGGAGATGGTGACGATCCGGCCGCGGGCCTCGGCGACCGGCTCCTGCTCGAGCATCTGCTGGACGGCACGCTTGCAGCACAGAAAGACGCCGCGCAGGCCCACGTGCATGATCGCGTCCCAATCCTCCTCGCTCGTCTCGAGGAGGCCCTTCGAGTGCGGGCCGGCCACGATCGCGTTCGGCACCATCACGTCGAGCCGCCCGCGCCGCTCCACCGCCGTTCGCACGAGACGGTCGATGTCATCCCAGCTCCCGGCGTCGGCGTGCAGGAAGACCGCGCTCCCGCCGCGCTCCTCGACGAGCTCGACCGTCGGACGGCCGCCTTCGCGGGGATCCTCGCGCACGTCCCCGATCACGACGTCGGCGCCCTCGGCCGCGAATGCGAGCGACATCGCCCGGCCGAGCCCCGAGGATCCGCCCGTGACCACGATGGACTTCCCGGCGAGCCGGTCGCTCAGCTCAGGAGCCCCTTCGCCAGTCCGCCGTCGACCAGGATCGTGATGCCGTTCAGGTAGGCGGCGCGGGTCGAGCACAGGAACGCACACAGGTCGCCGATCTCGTCCGGGTCGCCGAACCGGCGGGCCGGGATGAGCGTCTCGTCGCGGCGGCGGTCGCCCTCCGGGTCGGCGCCGCCCGCATACAGGCTCTTCATCCGCTCGGTGTCGATGTAGCCCGGCGCGATCGAGTTGACGGTGACGCCGTGCGGGCCCTCGTCCTGCGAGAGCGTCTTGGCCCAGCCGATCACGCCCGGCCGGTAGGTGTTCGAGAGCAGGAGGCCCTCGCTGGGCTCCTTCACCGCCGAGGAGGTGATGTTGACCACGCGGCCGCGGCCGCTCCGTCTGAGCTCCGGAAGTGCGAGCCGCGTCAGCCGCAGCGTCGACATCAGCGTCAGGTCCCACGCCGCGCGCCAGGCGTCGTCGTCGAAGTCCTCGAAGCCGCCGGCGGGCGGGCCACCGGAGTTGTTGACGACGATGTCGAGCTTGCCGAAACGCTCGAGCGTGCGGGCGACGAGCGCCTCGAGGTCGGCCGGCTGCGACGAGTCTCCGGCCACGGCCAGAGCCGATGCGCCTGTCCCCAGCGACTCGATCTCGGTCACGGCCTCGTCGAGCAGCTCGGCCCGGCGGGCGAAGAGGGCGACGCTCGCGCCCTCACGCGCGAGGGCCATCGCGCACGACCGCCCCATGCCCGACGAGGCGCCGCCGACGATCGCAACACATCCCTCGAGGCCGAGATCCACAGCCGATCAGTCCATCACAACCATTATGATGGGCGAGTCTATCGCGCCTGCAATGGAGCAGACCATCAGCATCCCGCGCGCTGAGAGGGCAATGCAGCGGCTCGACCTGCTGGCCCGGGTCGGCGCCGACCCCGCGGGCGGCGGCGTGACCCGCCCGGGGCTGAGCGCCGTCGAGGACGAGGCGCACGCCCTTGTGGCCGCCTGGTGCGAGGAGGCGGGGATGACGGTGTCGCGCGACGCCGTCGGCAACCTGTACGCCCGGCCCGCCGGCGCCCCCGTTGCGGGCGAGGTGTGGACCGGCTCCCACGTCGACACGGTTCCGTCGGGCGGCCGGTTCGACGGTGCGCTCGGGGTCGTCGCGGCCGTGGAGGCGGTCGCGGCCGTGGTCGCCGAGTTGCCCGGCGCGCCCCTGGCGGTCGTCGTCTTCCGCGACGAGGAGGGCTGGCGGTTCGGCGAGGGCTGCTTCGGCAGCCGCTGCGTCGCGGGCCTCGTCGGACGCTCCGAGCTGGGTCGCACCGACGCCGACGGCGTGAGCGTCGCCGAGGCGCTGGCCGCCCTGGCGCTTCCCGGCCCGCCCGTCGAGGTGGCGCTGCCGGCCGCCTACGTCGAGACGCACATCGAGCAGGGGCCGGTGCTCGCCGCGGCGGACGCCGCGCTCGGCGACGTGGCCGGGATCGCGGGCATGGCCGGGTTCACGATCACCTTTTCGGGCTCGTCCGGCCACGCGGGAACGGTGCCGATGGGCGATCGCAGCGACGCGTTCGCGGCCTGCGCGGACTTCGCCCTCAGGATGCGCGAGCGGTCGGTCGAGATCCCCGGTGCCGTGGCCACCATCGGCAGCGCGACCATCGACCGGCCCGCGGCGAACGTGATCCCGGGCAGCGTGCGCGCCACCCTCGACGTTCGCGCGCCCACGGCCGCGGCGCTCGACCGCCTGGTCGCCGCGGTCCCGGTGGTCGCGACCGAGGCTGCGGCGCGCACCCGCTGCGGCGTGGAGGCCGTGCGGGCATGGCGCGACGAGCCGGTGGTGCTCTCGCCGCGCGTCCGCCGGGCCGTGCGGGCGGCCGCGCACGAGGCGGGCGTCGCGGTGGCCGAGATCGCCTCCGGAGGCGGCCATGACGCCGGCGTCCTCGCCGAGGCCGGGGTCGAGGCCGGCATGCTCTTCGTCCGCAGCCTGAACGGCGGCGTGAGCCACCGGCCCGACGAGCTCTCGGACGAGGCCGACATCGCAGCCGCCGTCACCGTCCTGACCGGCACGCTCAGGTCGCTCCTGTGAGCGCGTCGCATCCGTCCACCAGCGAGCGCTCCGAGCGGCGCCGGCGCGAGGTGTGCGAGGCGGCCTGCCGCGTGATCGTCCGAAACGGCCTCGAGACCACGACGATGCGCGACATCTCCCGGGAGGGCGGCTTCACGACCGGCGTCCTCACCCACTACTTCCCCGACAAGCACGCGGTGATCGCCGGGGCGTTCCAGGCCGCGTCTGACGACTGGTTCGACGAGCTCCGGCGCCGCCTCGCCGCCGCCGGGACGCCCGCCGAGCAGCTTGTCGCGATCGTCCACCTTGCGCTCCCGTCCGATCCCGAGCGGCGGGCCGAGTACCGGCTCTGGTCGGAGATGTGGACCTACGCGGCGCGGTATCCGGAGTTCGCCGCCCAGCTCGTCCAGACCGACGCGGGCTGGGAGCTCGAGATCAGGCGCGTCCTGGAGCGGGCCCGCGAGGCCGGGATGCTCGCGAACATCGACGCCGCCGCCGAGGCGGCCGTCCTGGCGCGGCTGATCGACGGCCTCGCCCTGCGGGCGTGGATGGGCGACAGCTGGGAGGACGCGCGCGGGCGGCTCGTCCACCACATGGGGACGCTCGGCGTCCCGGGGCCGGTGCTCCGGCGCATGCACGCGGAGGACGGCTCGTGAGCGGCCGAGTCGTCGTCGCGGGCGGGACGCTGGCCACCGCCGGTGGCACGTTCCGGGCCGACCTCGCGATCGAGGACGGCCGCATCTCCGCGATCGCCGACCCCGGCGCCACCGGTCCGGCCGACGAGCTGATCGACGCCACGGGCCTCGTCGTCATGCCGGGCGCGATCGACATGCACGCCCACTTCGAGGATCCCGGCCACACCGAGCGCGAGGACTTCACGACCGGGACGATGTCGGCCGCGGCGGGCGGCTTCACCACCGTCATCGAGCACCCGCTCACCTACCCGCCCGTCACGACCGCCGAGCTGTACCGCGAGAAGCGCGAGATGGCGCGCCGGAAGGTGGTCGTCGACTTCGGCCTCTGGGGCGCCCTCACCGCACCGTCGCTCCCCGAGATCGCCGGCCAGTGGGAGGAGGGCGCGGGCGGGTTCAAGGCGTTCATGCCGATCTCCGACCCGTCCTACCCCAACGTCACCGATGCGGAGTTCCTCGACGGCATGCGCCGGGTCAAGGAGCTGGGCGGGCTGGTGCTCGTCCATGCCGAGAACGATTCGCTGCTTCAGGACGGGCTGGCCCGGATGCAGGCCGCGGGCCGGCGCGATCCCCTCGCCCACCACGAGTCCCGGCCTGCCTTCGTCGAGGAGGAGGCGGTGCATCGGGCCCTCTTCCTGGCGGCGCACGCCGGCGTGCGCATCCAGATCGTGCACGTCTCGAGCCCGGTGAGCGCCGATCTCGTCCGGCGCGAGAAGGACGCCGGGCGGCCCGTCACGATGGAGATCTGCCCGCACCACCTGCTGCTCGACCTCGACGACCTCGTTCGGCTCGGCCCGTACGGCATGTGCGCGCCGGCGCTGCGCGAGCGGGCACTGGTCGAGCGGCTCTGGGACGCCGTGCTCGACGGCACGGCCGACTGCCTCGTCTCCGACCACAGCGCCTACACGCTCGAGGAGAAGGAGCCGGGCTGGGACAACATCTTCGACGCCCCGCTGGGGTGTCAGGTGATCCAGGAGACCGTGCCGCTCGTCCTTGACGAGGCGTTTCACCGGCGCGGGATGCCGCTCGACGCGTTCGTCCGCTTCTCGTCGACGAACCCCGCCCGGATCGCCGGCCTCTATCCGCGCAAGGGCTCGCTGATGCCCGGCGCCGACGCCGACCTCACCCTGTATGACCTCGACTCCGAGTGGGTCGTCGACGCGAGGAGCCAGCAGTTCTCGAAGAACCCGTGGTCGCCGTTCGACGGGCGCCGCGTGCGCGCCGGCGTCGTCCGCACGATGGTGCGCGGCGAGACGGTGTACGCCGGCGGCGAGATCGTTGCGGAGCCCGGCTCGGGCGTCTTCCTCGCGCGGGGCGACGACCACTCGCGCGGGCTCAACCTCGAAGCCGCGGCGACAGGGGAGTAGCCCGATGTTCCGGCTTGCGCTCATAAACCCCAACACGGACGCCCGGCACACCGAGGCGATGGGTGCCGTCGCGCGCGAGACGCTGCCGAACGGCTGCGACGTCACCGCCGTCTCGCCGGAGCGCGGCCCGACGTCGATCGAGAGCGAGGCCGACTCGGTGGTGGCGGCGGCCGCGGTCGCCGAGCTCGTGCGCGAGCTCCCCGCCCACGACGGCTACCTCGTCGCCTGTTTCGGCGACCCCGGCCTCGACGCGGCCCGCGAGCTGACCGAGGCGCCCGTCGTCGGGATCGGCGAGGCGGCGTTCCGGGCAGCCGCGACGGTCGCCCGCCGGTTCGCGGTCATCACGACGCTCCCGCGCAGCGTCCCCGAGCTGGAGGACGCCCTCGAGCGCCAGGGGATGCGGAGCCGGTGCGTGGCGGTCGAGCCGCTCGGGATCCCCGTCGCCGACCAGGGCGGCCACAACGCCGGCACGACCGCCGCGATCGTCGAGGCCGGCCGCCGGGCCGTCGCCCGCGACCGCGCCGAGGCGCTCGTGCTCGCGTGTGGCGGTATGGCCGATGTGGCCCGCACGGTGGCGAGCGAGGTCGGCGTGCCCGTGTGCGACGGCGTCGCGTTCGGGGCCATGACCGCGTACGGGCTCTGGCGCTGCGGCCTCAGGACGAGCAAGTCGGGCGCCTACGGCTGGCCCGAGGCGATCGCCTACTCCGGGATGCCGGGCAACGGAGGCGCGCGGTGATGGCGGCGACCTTCCGTGAGTACGGCGGGCCCGACGTGATGCTCTGGGAGGAGCTGCCCGACCCCTCCCCCGCGTCCGACGAGGTCGTGATGGAGGTGCGGGCCTGCGGCCTGAACCACAGCGACCTCGACTCGCGGGCCGGCACGTCGCGCTGGCCGTTTCCGATGCCGTGGGTGCTCGGCGCCGAGTTCGCGGGCGTCGTGGCCGCCGTCGGCGACGGCGTCGAGGGGATCGCGCCCGGCGACCCGGTGACCGCCTACCAGCAGTACGCCTGCGGCCGGTGCCAGGCCTGTGCGCGCTGGCGGGAGGACCTGTGCGAGCGCCTCGTCGTCTTCGGCACCGATCGCTGGGGCGGCTACGCCGAGCTGGTGGTCGTCCCGGCCCGCGCGGTGATCCCGCTGCGCGGCGAGGGCGACTTCGTCCCGGCCGCGGCGGCGCAGTGCGTGGCATCGACAGCCTGGTCGATGGTGACGCGCGTGGCGGCCGTCCGCGCAGGCGAGACGGTGCTCGTGCCCTCGGCGTCGGGCGGCGTCGCCGGCGCGGCCGTCCAGGCCGCCCGCATCGCCGGCGCCCGCGTGATCGCCTCGGTCGGGTCGTCCGACAAGGTCGAGGCCGTGCGCGCGCTCGGCGCCGATCTCGTGTTCTGCTATCGCGACACGACCGTCGCGGAAGCCGTCTCGGAGGCGACGGACGGCCGCGGAGTCGACGTCGTGATCGAGACGACCGGAGGGCCGCGGTTCGGCGAGCATCTGGCGTCGATGGCGCCCGACGGCAGGCTCGTCACCTGCGGCGCGCATGCCGGCGAGGTCGTGTCGCTCGACGTCATCGAGCTCTTCCGGCGCGGCCATCGCGTGCTCGGTTTCCGGGTCGCATCGCCGGACGAGATCCGAACGGCGCTCGGGATGGCGCTCGACGGCCGCATCCTCGTTCCGGTCGACCGCTCGTTTCCGCTCGCCGAGGCTGGGGCGGCCCACGCGTACATGGCCGAGCGCCGGCATGTCGGGAAGATCGTGCTGGTGCCATGAAGACGGTCTGCTATCTCGCCCACTGCCTGCTGAACGCCAACGCCAAGGTCGACGAGGGCGCCCGCTGCGCCGGCATCTACTCCCCGGTGCTGGCGCTCCTGCGCGACCGCGACTGCACGATTCGGCAGATGCCCTGCCCGGAGCTGGCCTTCGGCGGCACGCGCCGGTTCTGGGCGGTACGTGAGCAGTACGACACGCCCGTGTTCCGGGCCCACTGCCGCAGGCTCGCGGAGCCTGTCGCCGTCCAGATCCGGGCCGACCTCGCGGCGGGGTCGCGCGTGATCGTCGTCGGCATCGACGGCAGCCCCAGCATGGGCGTCGAGCTCACCGCCGCGGACACCGACTGGGGCGGCCGGCCCGACAAGCCGCGCGACGAGGACTACCCGGTCACGCTCGGCGCCGGCATCTTCACCGAGACGCTGCTCGACCTGCTTGCGGGCGTCGTGCTCGGCGTCCGCGCGGTCGGCATCGGCCAGGATCTCTTCGCCTACGACGAAGCGGCGGAGCTGGCGAAGCTCGGCGCCGCGCTCGACGAGGAGACACACCGTCCGAGGTGACGCTCGCTCCCGCCGCGTCGCCGTCGTGCCCGACGTCGTCGTGAACCCGCCGGCCGGCGCCCGCGACCGGCTCGGCGAGCTCGCCCTGGGCGGGTGGGGCGTCGTCGCCCTTCCGCCGCCGGACATGCCGGCCGAGGTGACGCACCCGCTCGTGGCTGCGGCGGTCGACGAGGTGATCGCCTTCCTGGACGGCGGGTACGAGGTCGCGCTTCTGCCGGCAGCCGACGATCCAGGCATGCGCCGGTTCGTCGCTGCGATCGCCGCCTCGGGCCGCACCGTCGCCGACCTCGCGTAGCCTGACGCAATGCCGTCCGTGCTCCCGGCCCTCGGGGCGCTCCTGGCGTTCCTGGCGCAGCTCCTGTCGGCGACCGCGCCGGCCTCGCCGTCGGAGCTTGTCGGCCAGAAGCTCGTGGTGCGGATCGACGGGCGCCGGCCGGACGCCGGCCTGCTCCGGCGGATCCGGCTCGGCCAGGTGGGCGGCGTGATCGTCTACCGCGGACGGAACTTCACGACGGCGGCGGGGCTCCGCTCGCTCACCGCCGGCCTCCAGACCGCCGCGGCCGAGGGCGGCCGGCCGCCGCTTCTGATCGCCGTCGATCAGGAGGGCGGCGGCGTGAAGCAGGTGCCGTGGGCGCCGCCCTGGCGCTCGCCGCCGCAGATGGGGGACGACGGCGCTCCCGCCCGGGCCGCGGCGCAAGGGCGCTCCACGGGCAGGGTGCTCCGCAGGCTGGGCGTGAACGCCGACCTTGCGCCGGTCGCCGACGTGCCGGGCTCGCCACGGTCGTTCATGCTGCAGTCGGGCAGGACCTGGTCGGGCTCGGCGGCGGTGACGAGCGAGCTCGCGAACGCGTTCGCGGCCGGGCTCGAGCGCGGCGGCGCCGTCCCGGTGATGAAGCATTTCCCCGGGCTCGGCCTCGCCGCTCTCAACACCGACTCCCACGTCGTCGCGATCACCGCCTCGCGGCAGGAGCTCGCGCCCGGGCTCGTCCCGTACCGGCGCGCGATCGCGCGCCATATCCCCATGGTCATGCTCTCGAACGCGGTCTACGACGCGTATGACGGTGCGAACGCCGCGGGCTGGTCGGCCGCCGTCGGGACGAGGCTTCTGCGGCGGGGCCTGGGGTTCACGGGCGTCACGATCACCGACTCGCTCGACGGCGCGGCGCACGCGCGCGGGATCGGCGTGGTTCCGCTCGCGCTGCGCGCGGCGCGCGCGGGCACCGACATGATCCTCGTCACCGGGTCGGAGGCCACCTCACGGGGCGTCTACTCGAGGCTCGTGGCGGCGGTGCGGCGCGGCGCGCTCAGCGGGTCGCGGCTCGAGGCGTCATACCGCCGGATCCTGGCGCTCAAGCGAACGCTCTGAGGGCGCTACGCGGTCTGGCGGGCGTCGAGCCGCACCGTCCACGGCTCCACTGCGGCGACGACGAGGTGGGTCTCGCTCCAGGGATCCCGGGCGAGCGTGGCGCGCACAGCCTCCTCGGACTCCGCCTCGATGGCGTGCACGACGCGGAACTCGTCGGAGAGCGGGCCGCCGAGGACGATGAACCCCTCGTCGACGAGGCCGTCCATGAAGTCGGCATGCGCCTGCCACCCGGACTGCTCCTCGAGCGGGGCGCCGGCTTTCCATTCGGGCCCGGAGCGGTGAACGATGACGTGAAACATCGGCATGGCCCCGGATTCTACGTCCGCCGGGCGGGCACGACGGCCCTGCCGGCGCCGGCCTCGGCGGCCGCCGGGCCACCGCGCATGAGCGACGCGGCCGCGGCGACGAGGCAGGCCACGATGGCGAAGGCGAACGCGGCGTGCAGGCCGTCCTGGAACGGCCCTGAGATCAGGTTCGGGAAGAACGACGGCCCGGTGAGCGCCGCCTGGTCGTGCGCCGAGAGGGCGTGCAGCGCGCCCGGGCCGAGCAGGTGCCGGATCGGGTTGTAGCCCAGGAAGGCCGCAAAGAGGATCGAGACCGGAGGCAGGTGCGCCAACCGCTCGGCGGTGGCGTGCTGGACGCCGTGCGCCTGCAGGCCGCCGAGCAGCGTGGCGGGGAGGGTCGCGGCCAGCCCGAGGATCATCAGGGTGAAGAAGACCCCGATCGAGAGCACCTGCGCGGAGTTCTGGAAGGTCTGGTTCATGCCGCCGCCGGCGCCGCGGTCGCCGGCCGGGAGGCTGTTCATCACGCCGGCCCGGTTCGGCGAGGCGAACATGCCCATCGAGATCCCGGTGAGCGCGAGGATGGCCGCGAACTCCGGGTAGCGGAAGTCGGTCGGTAGCAGCATGAGGAGGCCGAAGCTGGCGGCGGCCGCCAGCATCCCGCCGGTCGCGAACGGCCGCGCGCCGAACCGGTCGGACAGGTAGCCCGACGTCGGCCCGGCGACGAGCATGCCGAGGGTGAGCGGGAGCATGTAGATCCCGGCCCAGAGCGGGGTGCGCTCGAAGCTGTAGCCGTGCTCGGGAAGCCAGATCCCCTGGAGCCAGATGATCAGCATGAACATGAGCCCGCCGCGGGCGACGGCCGAGAGGAACGTCGAGAGCGTCCCGAACGTGAACGCCCGGATGCGGAAGAGCGGCAGCCTGAACATGGGCTCGGCGACGCGCTGCTCGGCGATCACGAAGACGACGAAGCTGAGCGCCGCGCCCGCGAGCAGCACGAGGACGCGCGGGCTCGTCCAGCCGGTGGAGTCGCCGCCGGCCGGCCGGATCCCGTAGGTCACCGAGACCATGAGGAGCACGAGCCCGAGGGCGAACGTGACGTTTCCCCACCAGTCGATGCTCGCCCGGCGCGGTGTGCTCCGCTCCTCGAGCTTGAGGTAGGCCCAGACCGTCCCGAAGAGGCCGACCGGCACCGAGATCAGGAACACCAAGCGCCAGTTGATCGGCGCGAGGATCCCGCCGAGCACGAGCCCGACGAACATCCCGCTGACGCCGACGATGTTGTTGATGCCGAGCGCCATCCCGCGCTGGTTGGCGGGGAAGGCGTCGGTGATGATCGCGGCGGCGTTCGCGAGGAGGCAGGCGCCGCCGAGGCCCTGGACGATGCGCAGCACGATGAGGTAGGTGGCGCCGCTCTGGCCGGTCATCCAGTCGACGGTCAGGAGCAGCGAGGCCACCGTGTAGATGACGAAGCCGAGGTTGTAGATCTTGACCCGGCCGTACATGTCGCCGAGCCGGCCGAGGCTCACGATGAGGACGCTCGAGACGACCAGATAGCCGAGGATCATCCAGAGCAGGTAGAAGCTGTTCGCCGGGACCAGCGGGTCGAGGTGGATGCCCCGGAAGATGTCGGGCATCGCGATCAGCGTGATCGAGGCATCGAGCGTCGCGAGCAGCACGCCCAGGGTGGTGTTCGAGAGCGCGATCCACTTGTAGCGGCCCGGATCCACCTCGAGAACTCTACAGTCGAACTGTTAAGGTAGGCTGCATACCGTGGCAGCGCCCGCGTCCGTCGCAAGCGACCTGCGCGTCGTGATCGGCCAGCTCGTCCGCCGCCTGCGGGCCGAGCGCCGCGGCCTACCGCTCGCCCAGGTCATCGTCCTCGGCCGGCTCGACCGATCGGGCCCGGCGGGCGTCAGCGACCTCGCCGCCGAGGAGCGCGTGCGGCCGCAGTCGATGGCGGCGACGGTGGCCGCGCTGGCCGATGCCGGGTTCGTGTCGCGCACGCCGGATCCCGCCGACGGCCGCCGCGTCCTGATCGGCCTCACGCCCTCCGGCGCCGACGCGCTCGCGGCCGACCGCCGCCGCCGCGAGGACTGGCTGTCGGACGCCATCCGGCGCGACCTCACCGTGGAGGAGCGACGGACGCTCGTCGCCGCGACGGCCCTGCTCGCCCGCATCGCCGCGAGCGACGGCGCGGGCCGGCGGTAGGCCGGGGTCAGACCCCGTACGGTCCGCGTGACCCGCGCGCGACGCCCGCGTGACCGGCGGGCCCGGAACGTCGCGCCGACGTCACGATCCACCGCCGAAACGGTGCCGAACCACGGGCGGCGGCCGTTGCACCGGCGTTCGGGGTCAGACCCCGTACGGTCCGGTTGACCCTTCCGTTACGCGTGCGTCACGTCCTCCGCGGTGCGCGTCACGAAGTGCGTGTCGCCGGCGCCCAGCGAGAAGCCCTCCGGCGCGCCCTGCGAGACGTCCAGCTCGAACGCCGGCCGGTTCCAGCGCTCGTAGAGCTCCGCATCGATGTAGACGGGCGCGCCGCCCACCTCGCCGAGCTTCAGGTCGTGCGGCGAGAGCGGCAGCTCGCCCTCGGGCAGGCAGATCGGGGAGCTGCCGTCACAGCAGCCCCCCGACTGGAAGAACACGACGCCCCCGTGCACAAGGGTGAGCGCCTCGATGGCCCCGAGGGCCGCATCGGTGGCGCTCACCCGCGCGTGCATCCCTCACCTCCTAGAAGAACCCGAGGGGGTTGGGGTCGTAGCTGACCAGCATGCACTTGGTCTGCGTGTAGTGGTCGAGCATCATCTTGTGCGTCTCCCTGCCGACGCCGGAGATCTTGTAGCCCCCGAACGCGGCATGGGCCGGATACACGTGGTAGCAGTTCGTCCACACGCGGCCGGCCTGGATCCCGCGACCCATCCGGAACGCCCGGCTGGTGTCGCGAGTCCACACGCCCGCGCCAAGACCGTAGAGCGTGTCGTTGGCGATCTCGAGCGCCTCGGCCTCGTCCTTGAAGGTCGTGACCGCGAGCACCGGGCCGAAGATCTCCTCCTGGAACACGCGCATCTTGTTGTGCCCCTTGAGGACGGTCGGCTCGAAGTAGTAACCCTCGGCCAGGTCGCCTTCGAGGATGTTCCGCTTGCCGCCGATCAGCACCTCGGCGCCCTCATCGATGCCGATCCCGACGTAGTTCGCGATCTTCTCGAGCTGCGCCGTCGACACCTGTGCGCCGATCTGCGTGGTCGGATCGAGCGGGTTGCCCTGGCGGATCGTCGCGATCCGGGCGAGGCACCGATCCATGAACTCGTCATAGATCGCCTCGTCGATGAGCGCCCGCGACGGGCACGTGCAGACCTCGCCCTTGTTGAAGGCGTAGAGCACGAGCCCCTCGATCGCCTTGTCGAGGAACGCATCGTCCTCGGCCATCACGTCGGCGAAGAAGATGTTCGGCGACTTGCCGCCCAGCTCCGTGGTCGACGGGATGATGCTCTGGGCCGCGTACTGCATGATCAGCCGGCCGGTGACGGTCTCGCCGGTGAACGCGATCTTGGCAATGCGCTTGCTGGTCGCGAGCGCCTTTCCGATCTCGGCGCCCGGGCCGTTCACGATGTTGATCACGCCCGGCGGCACGATCTCCTGGATCAGCTCTGCGAGCTTCAGGATCGACCACGGCGTCGGGCTGGCAGGCTTCAGCACCGAGCAGTTGCCCGCCGCGAGGGCCGGAGCCAGCTTCCAGGCCGCCATGAGCAGCGGGAAGTTGAACGGGATGATCTGCCCGACGACGCCGAGCGGCTCGCGGAAGTGGTACGCGATCGTGTTCTTGTCGATCTCCGAGATCGTCCCCTCCTCGGCCCGGATGACCGACGCGAAGTAGCGGAAGTGATCAGCGGCGAGCGGGATGTCGGCGGCAAGGGTCTCGCGGACCGGCTTGCCGTTGTCCCAGCTCTCGGCGATCGCCAGGATCGTCTTGTGCTCCTCGATGGCGTCGGCGATGCGGTTCAGAACGCGCGATCGCTCCGTCGTCGAGGTCTCGCCCCAGGCCACGCGCGCGGCGTGGGCAGCGTCGAGCGCCAGCTCGACGTCCTCCGGCGTCGACGCGGGGATCTCCGTGAAGGGCAGCCCCGTGACCGGCGTCAGGTTCTCCTTGTATGCACCCTTCACCGGAGCGACCCAGCGGCCGCCGATGAAGTTGTCGTACCGCGGCAAGACCTCGACGACGCTGTCGAGGCTCCCGGGGACGGCATAGGTGGCCGGATATTCAATGGTGGCCATCGCAACCTCCCTCTTCCTTGCATGACCGCGAAGCGCACGGCCGCACCTGCACCTCAGCACCCGCCGGGCGGCGGCGCATCGGGGAGAAGGCCGATGGCGGCTGCTCGAAAACCGCCCCGAGGATCCGCGAATCCCCCGATGCGGCGGCCGGATCAGCTCGTCAGGGCGGTCACGGCATGCCCGATCACGAACCCGACGCCCGCGCTCGCGGAACCGATCACGAGCACCTGGAGCCCGCCGCGCAGCCGCATCTGGCGCGCGACCGTGGCCTTCGCCACGCCCAGCGCGAAGAGCGCCACGAACGTGCAGGCCAGGCTCACGACGAGCGCGGGCCCGACGAGCGGCAGGAAGGCGTAGGGCCAGAGCGGGATGACGGCCGCGGCGAGGTAGGCGAGGCCGACCATCAGCGCATCGCCGAGCGCGGCGCCGCCGACGTCGGGCGAGAGCCCGAGCTCTTTCTGCACCTTCGTGCGCAGGAAGACGCGCGGGTCGGCGGCGAGGCCCGCCGCGACGCGCTCGGCGTCGGCGCGGGGGAGGCCCTCGCCCTCGAGCACCAGGGCGAGCTCGGCGATCTCACGCTCCGGCTCCTCCTCGACCTCGCGGCCCTCGTCGGCGATCTCGGCGGCATACAGCGCCTCCTCGGCCTCGCTCGCAAGGTACGAGCCGCCGCCCATCGCGATGCAGCCCGCCACCGCCTCGGCCAGCCCGGCGACGAGGATCGGGCCGCGGCCCGGGTTCGCCGCCGCCATCCCCGTGACCACGCCGAGGGGCACCAGCAGCCCGTCCTGGAAGCCGAGCACGAACTCGCGGATGCGCGAGAGGCGTGCGATCCGATCCGCCTCGAGGAGCGCGTGCTCCTCGATGTGGCGCTGAGCCTCCTGCCGAATGTCGTCCGCCGGGGTGCGCATGTGCGATGGCCGCCGCCGGGGAGTCGAACCCCGGACCGCCGGGTCATGCCGGCGTCGATCCGCGAGCAGCGGGCACGTCGATCATCGGCGATCGCGCACCGGTCGTGCATCGGTGGCCACGCGGAATTCCGTCGCGGGCTTCTACGCGGCCGGTTTCGCAGGTCGGTGACGGTTCCGGCCGGGGCCGGTGGAGCCGCCGCCATCTCGCGGCAGCGATGGGACGCCTAGACTCGCACGCGTGGTCGAGTGCGCCCGATGCGGCTGCGGGCCGGGCAGGCCGCGGTCGCCGCCGGCGACCACCGCCGCAGAGGAGCACCTGGCGGCCGCCGAGCGCATCTTCGGGGACCTGCGGGCGACTCGCCACCTGCGCGAGATCGACGCGGCCCGAGCCGAGCTCACGGTGGTTAGGATGCCGCGTCCATGAGCGTAGCTCCCACCCGGACGATGGCCGACGGCAACGCCATTCCCCAGATCGGCCTGGGCACGTGGCCGCTCGACGACGCCGGTGCCCATGCGACGGTGGGCGAGGCGTTCCGGGCCGGCTACCGCCTGGTCGACACGGCGACCAACTACGGGAACGAGGCCGGCGTGGGGCGGGCGGTCCGCGAGTCGGGCATCCCGCGGGACGAGCTCTTCGTGACCACCAAGCTCCCGGGCAGGCAGCACGGCCGGCACGAGGCCCTCGCCGGGCTCGACGAGAGCCTTGCACGCCTCGGCCTCGACTACGTCGACCTCTACCTGATCCATTGGCCCGTCCCGACGATCGGGAAGTACCTCGAGACGTGGGAGGCGTTCGTCGAGCTGCGCGACCAGGGGAAGGCACGCTCGATCGGCGTCTCGAACTTCACCCCGGCGCAGATCGAGGAGATCACCGAGGCGACCGGCGTTCGCCCCGTCGTGAACCAGATCGAGGTGCACCCCGAGTTCAGCCAGGCGGAGCTGCGCGCCTGGCACGACGAGCACGGGATCGTCACCGAGTCCTACAGCCCGCTTGGCCCGGACACCGACCTCCTGAACAACCCCGGCATCGCCCGGGTCGCCGAGGCGCTCGGCCGTACGCCCGCCCAGGTGGTCCTGCGCTGGCACGTCCAGCTCGGAGCGATACCCATCCCCAAGTCGGCGGATCCGGCCCGGCTGCGGCAGAACCTCGACGTCTTCAGCTTCGAGCTCGACGCCGGCCAGATGGCCGTGCTCGACGCCGTCAACTGCGACAACCGCACCGGCGGCGACCCCGAGACGAACGTCGAGCTGTGACGGCGCGCGCCTGACGCACGGGGTGTGCGCGGCGGCGTCGCGGGGTATCGCGCCAGAACGTGTCTACTCACGCGTCCGCCGGGACGCTCTCCGCGCTCCTGCTGGCGGGGCTCTTCGCCGCTCCGGCCACGACAGGAGCATTGTTCCTTCCCGCGACGTCGCGCATCCGGCCGGTCGAGGAGCGGTGGCGATGGATGGGCCGCGCCGTGCTCAAGCTCCTCTGGACGGCGATCCTCGCCACCGCGACAGCCGCGGCCCTCGAGCTGATCGGCGTCACGACCCGGAACGTCGAGGTCGCTGCGGCCGGGCTCGTCGTGGCGGGCATCGTCTGGCTCCCGGTCACCGGGCGCTGGGGCGCCCGCGGCCACCTGTGCTGGGCGGCGACGACGTACCTGTTCGTCGTCTACCTGGCCTTCATGCTGTGGTGGACGTTCGCCAGCGGCCTGGGCGTCGCGGGCACCGCCGCGGGGCTCGTGCTGTGGCTGCTCGAGGTCGCCGCCGCGGCGCTCGGCGCGGCGTACCTCTGGGAGCTGTGCGACGCCCTCGGCCGCGCGAGCTGGGCGCGCCGGGTCGGAGAGCAGCAGCTTCCCGAGAGCCCGGCCGGGACGCCGCCCTTCGTCTGCCTCCAGGTCCCCTGTTACAACGAGCCGCCGGACATGGTGATCGAGACGCTCCAATCGCTTCGGGCCATCGACTACCCGCGGTTCGAGATCCAGGTGATCGACGACAACACCGACGACGAGGCTCTCTGGCGGCCGGTCGAGGCCTGGTGCCGGGAGAACGGCGTGAAGTTCGTCCACCTGAGCGATTGGCCCGGCTACAAGTCGGGCGCCCTCAACTATGCGCTCGAGCATCTGGTGGACGACTCCTGCGACCTGATCGGCGTCGTCGACTCCGACTACCAGATCGACCCGGACTTCCTCAAGCGGTGCGTGCCGCTCTTCGCGGATGAGCGGGTCGGGTTCATCCAGGCGCCGCAGGACTACCGCGACTGGGAGGACGACGCGTACTTCAGGCGGCTCTACTACTCGTACTCGTACTTCTTCGCCGTCTCGCAGCCGTCGCGGAACGAGCGCGACGGCGCCATCTTCGCCGGCACCATGGGCCTCATCCGGCGGCGCGCGCTCGAGGCGGTCGGCGGGTGGGACGAGTGGTGCATCACCGAGGACGCCGAGCTGTCGCTGCGGCTCCTGCGGGCCGGCTGGTCGGGCCTGCACGTCGACCGCTCGTTCGGCAAGGGGATCATGCCGCTCACGTTCGAGGCCCTGAAGGGGCAGCGGTTCCGCTGGTGCTTCGGCGGCATCCAGATCCTGCGCCGGCAGTGGCGCTCGATGCTTCCGGGGCGGCGAACCCGGGAGAACGATCTCAGCGCAGCGCAGCGATGGGCGTACCTCACCGGCGCGATCCAGTGGTACGGCGACCTGCTCGGCCTCGTGTTCTACGTCTTCCTGCTGGTCGGCGCGGCCAACATCGCCTTCGGTCAGGGTCTCCTGTACCGCAAGCTGACGGGGTTCCTGCTCGCGGCGATCCCGCTCCTCGTCGTCCTCGGCCTGGTGCGTGCCGTGGCGCTCCTGCGGCGCGGGACGGGCGCGTCCTGGGGCGACGCGTTCGGCGCGTTCTTCATCTGGCAGTCGACCAGCCTCACGGTTGCGCGGGCATCGGTGCAGGGGCTCTTCGCCAAGCGCGCCGTCTTCCTCCGCACCCCGAAGACGCACGAGGAGCCGTCGCTCGGCGACGCGGTCCGGGCGAACTGGGGTGAGTGCCTGCTCGGCGCGCTGGGGCTCGCCGGCATCGCCGCAGCCCTCACCGACATCTCGAGCTATGGCGGCCCGCTGCTTGCGGTGCTCCTCCTCTGGCCGACCCTGAGCTTCCTCGCCGCGCCGTCCAACAGCCTGAGCGCCCGCCGCGCCGCGCTGCCGCCTGATCTCCGCGAGCGGCGGCGGACGGAGCATCTGCGGTCCGGCGGCCGCCGGGTCAGCTTCGCGCTGGGCGGCCTGACCGCCGTCGGGGCGGCCGCCGCGGTGACGGCCGTCCTGTTCGTGCCCGGGCCGGCGAACGTCGTGCCGCCGCAGGTGCTCGGCCCCGCCCAGGGGAAGGACGCGCAGTACGGTGCCGCTCCGGCGTCGTCGGGGGCCAATCCGGGCTCGAGCTCCGGGTCGACGTCCACAGCCTCGACGACGACGTCAGCGACCAGCTCGACCTCCACCTCGATCACGAGCACCGGGACGACCACGACCGCCACCACGACGACCGGCACCACGACGACCGGCACAACCACGACGGGCACCACCACGACAACGGTCCCGACGACGGGCACGACGGTCACGACGACCACGCTGCCGACGACCGGGCCGTAGTGACGTGCGCCTCCTGCTCGCGCCTGCGCTCGCAGCTGCGGTGAGCCTCTCGGCCTGCGCCGGCACCGCCCCGGCACCGCCGGTGCCGACCGCGGCGGCCGGCTTCCTGGCCCGCTACGTCACGCACGACGGCCGGGTGATCCGCCGCGATCAGGGCGGCGACATCGTGAGCGAGGGCCAGGCCTACGCGATGCTCCTTGCGGAGGCCGCGGGCCGGCCCGAGCGCACCCGCGCCGTCTGGTCGTGGACAGCGGCCCATCTGCGGCGCCCCGACGGCCTCTTCGCCTGGCACGCCACCGGGAGCGGCCGGGTCGAGGATCCTCAGTCTGCGACGGATGCGGACGTCCTGATCGCCTATGCGCTCCTGCGCTACACCGGCCCGGGAGCGGACGAGCTCCGGAGCGAGGGTCGCCGCACAGCTGCGGCGGTGCTCACGAACGAGGCCGTGACCCTGCCCGGCGGCGCGCCGCTCCTCGTCGCCGGGCCATGGGCGGCCTCCGCCTCACCGCCGGTCGTCAATCCGTCGTACCTCATGCCGGGCGTGTTCGACGCGCTCGGCCGCCTCACGGGCGACGATCGCTGGACGCGGGCCGCCGCTGCGGCCGTCGCGGCGATCCACGAGCTCACGGATGGAGGGCGCCGCCTGCCCACGGACTGGGCCGTGCTCTCCGGCGGGCGCCTCGTCGCAGCGCCGGCTCCGGGCGGAGGAACCGCCGCGGGCTACGGCCAGGACGCCGCGCGGCTCCCGGTCTGGTTTGCCACTGCCTGTGACCCCGGCGCGCGGAGGATCGCGGCGAGCTGGTGGCGGGACGGGCTCTCGGCCGGGGATCCGGCGGGGGTCTCGCCCCTCGGCCTCATCGCCCGATCGGCGGCGGCCGCCGCAGCGGGCGCGCGGCCGGTCGCAGGACGGCTCCGGCGCCGGGCGGCGGCGCTGGCGGCGCGTGCCCCGACGTACTACGGCGACGCCTGGGCCGCCCTCGGCCCGGCCCTCCTCGACGGCTCGATCGACCAGTGCCGCGGGAGCTGATCGCTCAGCCGACGATCCGCAGCTCGCGGCTCGTGTTGTTGAGGCGCCGGGCGCCGTCCGCGGTCGCGACGACGATGTCCTCGATCCGGACGCCGAACCTGCCGGGCAGGTAAATCCCGGGCTCGATCGAGAAGCACATGCCGGGCTCGATCGGGCGGGTCTCGCCCTCGATCATGTACGGCGGCTCGTGGGCGGTGAGCCCGATGCCGTGCCCGGTGCGGTGGATGAACCGCTCGCCGTAGCCCGCATCCGCGATCACCCCGCGGGCGGCACGGTCGACGTCCTGGCAGGTCGCGCCCGGAAGCACCGCGTCGAACGCGGCCTGCTGCGCGCGCCGGACGACCTCGTACACCTCCGCCTCCTCGCCCGCCGGCTCGCCGACGTGCACCGTGCGGGTCGTGTCCGACCCGTAGCCGTCCATCGTGCCGCCGAAGTCCAGGACGACGAACTCCCCGTCCTGGATGACGCGCCCGCTCTCCTCGTGATGCGGGTTCGCGCCGTTCGGGCCCGAGGCGACGATCGTGAACTCGGCCTTCGAGTGACCGTGCTCGATGAGCAGGCGCCCCAGCTCAGCCGCGATGTCCGCCTCGGTGCGTCCCGAGAACCGCTGCGCCGTGAGCTCCTCGAACACCGCGTCCGCGGCGGCGCCCGCGGCGGTGAGGCGGCCGAGCTCCTCGGCGTCCTTCACGGCCCGAAGCGTCGGGAGCGCGTCGGTCATCGAGACGTAGCGCGACCCGGGGAGCGCGCGCTGGAGCCCGAGCACGTGCATGGCCCAGGCCGAGTCGGAGACGGCGTATGTCCCGCGCGGATCGAGCATCGCCGCCGTCGCCGCGTAGGCATCGTCGCCGTCAGCCCAGTCGCGCAGCGCGACGGGAGCCCCCTCCGCGCCCGGGCGCTCCAGCGCCGGGACGAGCATCGCCGGCGGCCGCGACTCCTGAATCGCGAGCATGGTGATGCGCTCGGTGATCGCGATCGGCGAGTACCCGGCGAAGTAGAGGAGATCCGGGCCGGGCGTCACGAGCACGCCGGAGAGGCCGGCGGCGGTGGCCTGCGCCGCAGCGCGGGTCATGCGCTGCGAGAAGTCCTCAGGTGTGAACGGCCGTGCCATGACCCACCGATTATCGCCGCACGGACGCGCTGACGCGCCTCGGCCCCCGGGCCTCGCCCGGGAGCCGAGGCAGCGCATCGTCTAATGGTGCCGGTGGTGGCGCGCCTTCGGCGGCACCCAGAACGGATGGCGCCGGGGCGCGTGCTCCAGGGCCTCGTCGATCGCCCAGAACGCCGGCTTCGGCTTCAGGTTCTCGTCGAACGGCGTCGGCCGCCGCGAGACGCCGTCGGGCCGCGGGTTGTCGTCGTTCTCCTCCGTCCAGCGGTCGGAGAGGCCGTACTGGATCACCGAGATCACCGCCTCCTCCTCGAGCACGGTGTCGAGGTAGCGGCGGTAGACCTCCGCCACGCCGCGGTCGCGCGGGCCGATCGCGGGCGGCAGGCCGTCGTCGAGCACGTCCATCTCGGTGATGAGGATCTTCAGTCCGCGGTGGGCCACCTCGCGCAGGAAGTGCCGGAACTCCTTGCGGTGGAACCGGTGCTCGAAATCCGTCGCCAGGAGGTGCGCCTGGATGCCGAGCGCGTGCACGGGCACGTCGTTTCGGAGCAGGTTGTCGAGCACCTCGAGCGTCGCCCGCTGGCGCGGCACGGGCTGATCTCCGAACGCGTTCACCGTGTCGAAGCCGAACTCGTTCAGGATCAAGAGCGCGTGCGGATCCTGCTCGTGCGCCTGGTGGAACGCCTCGGCCACGTAACCAGGGCCGATCGTGTTGTACCAGGGCACGTCGGTGCGCAGGCCGTGAACGCCCTCGGGATCGGTCACCTCGTTGCACACGATCCAGGCGACGACGCGGCCGCGGTAGCGGCGCACCATCGCGCGGACGGTGGAGAAGAGCACGTGGCTCGCCCGCCTGTGGCTCATACCCCACAGGTCGTCGTCGGTCCAGCCGTCTCCGAAGCCCTCGTCCCAGACGAGGCCCGGAGCCCCGATGACGAGCTGCCCGTGGCGCTCGGCGAACTCGACGATCATGTCCGGATAGGTGAAGTCGAGCCCGGACGTCGGCGAGGGCCGCAGGCGGTACCAGAGGAAATCGTCCTCCGGCCACAGCATCGCCACCTCGCGCCCGAACAGGTGCGCATAGGCCGGGTCGTCGGCATACATCCACGTCGAGATCGACCCGCCGTAGACGACGCCGCGCCGCTGGGCCACCTCCCACAGCGGCACCCGGCGACGGTGATGGCCGTGCCTGCCCATCGCCTCCGCGACCGCCGCGCCCGGCCCGGCGAGCATGGTTCCTGCCGCCACACCGGCCGCGCTCTCGAGAAACCGCCGCCGCGTGGTCCCTTCGCGCTCGAGGTTCATGTTCTCCCCCTCTACTGGCCCTCCGGGCGCCGATCCCAGCCCCGCCGGCGCCTCCGTGGCAATACTACCGGCCTCGCGCACGACCGCCAATGACGTACCAGAAGGAAGAGGCGATGGAACGAGGCGTGTACTTCGACGGGTGGTTCCCGCGTCAGCACAACTATCACCCGAGCCTTCCGGCGCGGCGGCTCAGGATGCTCGACGAGCTCCGTGAGTACCGGGCGACGACGCTCGTGTGGGCGGCGCTCGGGGGAGGGTCGATCTCGCTTCCGTACCTCGAGGACGAGGCGTTCGGCAGCATCGACCCCAGGTTTCGGATGTACGGGTTCGTGAACGACAGCGAGTTCATCGCCGCGTGCGACCGCGCGGGGATCCGCGTGTTCGGGATCGTCTTCGAGGTGCAGGGCTGGGAGTTCCCGGTCGAGCTCGACGCCGCCGAGTCCGAGGTGCTGTCCATGAACGAGCTGCGCGGTGAGGGCACGCGGGGCTGGCTGGGCCTGCGGGAGTTCTCGTCGAACCGGTACCCGAACCTGTGGAAGCCGCTCGAGCACTACTTCCCCGAGGGTCTTCGCAACAGCCTCGGCGAACCGGTGACCGACCTGATCGAGGAGTGCAGCTCCCGCGACATCCACGGCGAGGCGTGCCACTGCCTCTGGGTCGAGGCGCCCGACCGCGAGCACGCCTGCTACGCGATGGATCGGAACAACCCGGTGTGGCGCGAGTACCTGAAGGCGGTCATCCGCATCCAGATCGACGCCGGCGTCCACGGTGTGCAGCTCGACGAGGCCGAGCTTCCGATCACGACGATGCAGTACGGCGGCTGCTTCTGCCGCGAATGTATGACGCAATTCCGCTCGTATGTTCAGGCGCTCGACCCGACGCCTCCCGAGCTGGCAGGTGTCGACCTCGAGACGTTTCATTACGGAACGTGGCTGCTGGAGCAGGGCTACGACTTCAAGGAGGGCCGCGAGCGCTCGCCGCTCTTCGAGCACTACATGCGATTCCAGCGCGGAGCCATCACCCGCTACTTCGGCGAGCTCGCCGACTACGCCCGCGACTACGGGCGAAGCCGTGGCCGCGAGGTGCTCGTCTCGGGGAACTTCTTCAACATGTTCGAGCACTACTACGCGCTCGAGCCCAAGACCGACCTTCTGATCACGGAGATGCGCAACACCCGGTACCGCCAGCCGGCCTGGTACCGCTACGTCGCCGGGTTCGCCGGCCGAAAGCCGGTGATCGTGGTCGAGAACCCGTACGGCGGTGTCGTGCCGGAGCTGATCGGCGAGCTGGGCCGCGGCCGGGCCTACGACCGTTTCCGGATGGCGGTCTACGAGGCGGCGGCGCTCGGCACGAGCCCCAGCCTGCCCTACGGCTCGTGGATGGGAAGCGAGATCGAAGACGCCTTCTACGCACCGCACGAGCTGTGCGTCGAGCTGGGCGAGTTCCTCGCGGAGCACGACTCGCTCTACTCCACGACGAGCGCCGCCGAGATCGGCGTCGTCTTCAGCGTCGAGAGCAGCCTGGCGCAGGAGGAGGCGGCGCGGGCCGCGCTCGCGAACAACAGGCTGAACCTGCTGCCCGACGAGCTGGCGCCGTTCTGGGCTGCGAGCGAGGCGCTGTGCGACGCGGTGCAGCCCTACGACGTCGTGTTCTTCCCGGACGGCGTCCTGCGCCGTGATGCGCTCGCGCCGGCCGACCTGGCCCGCTACCGCCTGCTGGTGCTCCCCGGCTGCCGCCATCTGACGGCCCACCAGGCCGGCCTGCTCGAGTCCCATCTGGACGCCGGAGGGCGGCTGGCGGTGATCGGGCCGCTCGGCGAGAACCTGGACGACGCGCTCCGCGCGCGCATCGTCGCCCATCCGGGGGCCGAGACGTACGGCGTCGAGGACGACCTCGCGGGCGCGCTCCCAGGGGGGCCGCAGGTGGTCGTGGAGCCGGCGCTCGACGCGGCGGTCTGCCTGCACGAGGTCGAGGACGGGGTCGCGATCCACGTCCTGCGCTACGACTACGAGGCGACGCTCGACCGTGTGCCGGCGCTCGAGTCGCTGCGGCTCTCGGTCAGGCTCGGGGGTGGCGACCTGACCGGTTGCCGGGCGATCACGCCCGCCGGCGACGTGCCGAGCGTCATGTCGCGCTCGGCCGACACCTACACCATCACCGTGGAGCAGGTGCCGCTCTACACCGTGATCCGCCTCACATCCGGCGTGCGGTAAATCCCCCATTTCGTTCCAGCGGATCCCCCGATGCCACTCGCCCCGCCCCCGGCGACGATATCGGCAGATGGGTGGCCGGCCACGGGTCGGCCACGAAGCGTTCCGGGAAAGGACTTCGCGCGCAATTGTATGCACCGGTTTCCCTCTAGCGGTGACTCCACGGCACCTTGCGCCGGATCAGGTCGAGTGCTTGACTATCTGACGTTCTGGGCGGTGGGTGAACCACAAGGCGGGCGCGGCGGACGCGCGGATTCACACCGAGGAAGGAAGTAGAACCATGCGGAAATCGGTCATCGCGGCATCGCTCGCCGCGGGGATGCTCGTCGTGGCCGCGGCCTGCGGCGGCTCCGGCTCGAGCGGCTCAGGCGGGACGACCCACGCGGTCGCCCAGACCGAGCAGCAGGGCGCGCTCGGGCAGAAGCTCGACCTGAGCACGCTCAGCCCCTCGATCAAGGATCCCTCCAGCCCCGTCACCATCACCTACCAGACCTGGCAGGACTTCTCGAAGGGCTCGCTTCCGGCCCTGGCGAAGGAGTTCCATCAGATCCATCCGAACATCACGATCAAGTTCCAGGGCGTTCCGGCCGAGCAGGCGCAGACCAAGCTCACCACGCAGATCGCCGGCGGGAACGCGCCGGACGTCGCGTACGTGGACACCGGCACGGTGAGCGCATTTGCTCCGCGCGGCGCGCTGGTGAACCTCGAGGACTACATGACCAAGAGCAAGGCGACGCCGAAGAGCGACTACGTCCCGGCGTTCGCCAAGATGGTCTCGTATCAGAACCAGATGTACGGCCTGCCGATCGACGGTGAGTCGACGGCGCTCTTCTACCGCACCGACCTGTTCAAGACGGCCGGGATCACCAGCCCGCCGAAGACGTGGTCGGAGCTTGCGACGGACGCCAAGGCGCTCACCGATCCGGCGAAGAAGCAGTACGGCTACGCGCTCTTTGCGACCACCGGCGAGACCTCCTACTACTGGTATCCGTTCCTGTATCAGGCAGGCGGAACGCAGACGACGCCGGACGACAAGGATGCGGCGTTCGCGAGCCCCGCGGGCCTCAAGGCAGGCCAGTTCTACGTGAGCCTGCGCCAGTACTCGTCGCCGGACCTGTGGAACTCCAACTCCTGGGACGGCCGCGTCTCCTTCGCCACCGGCAAGTCGGCCATGTACATGGCCGGCGCGTGGTTCGCCGGTGAGATGGAGAACAGCTACAAGGGCATCACCGGCAAGTGGGCCGTGGCGCCGCTCCCGACCGAGACGGCTGGGAGCCCCTGCGCCACCACGATCGCCGGCGACGCCCTCGTGATGCCGGCGTCCGGCCAGAACCATGACGCCGCGTGGAAGTGGATGGAGTTCCTCTCCGCGCCGCAGAACATGGCGCTTCTGAACCTGGGGACGAAGAAGAACCCGACGACGCTCCTGCCGCCGCGGAACTCGCTCCTCAACAACCCGGAGACGTTCAAGGCGAACCCGGTGCTGAAGCCGTTCGCCGACAACATGAAGTGCGGCATCACCGACCTGAGCCAGAACCCGAACTGGGGTGAGGTCGACTCCGGCCCGCTGTCCGATGCGCTGGCACACGGCATCTACGGCAAGGGCAACATCGACACCGAGCTCCAGTCCGCCGCGCAGAAGGCGAACGACCTGCTCCAGCAGCCTTCGTGAGCGCATAACCCAACCCGAACCCGCCACCGCCCGGGGCCGGTCACCGAGGTGACCGGCCCCGGGCGAGTGACACCCCTGACCCGATGACCGTCATCACCGCAGATCGCCCAGCACGCCGCCGTCGCCGGCGCGGCGTGCGGCGGGTGCTGTTCGAGATGCGCAAGGAGTGGTCGGCCTACGCATTCCTGACGCCGGCCTTCATCCTGCTCGGCATCTTCACGCTCTTCGCGGTCGGGTTCTCGCTCTACCTGAGCTTCCACCGGTGGGACATCCTGAACCCGCAGAAGCCGTACGTCGGCCTCGACAACTACCGCCAGCTCCGCAGCGACGACTACTTCCGGCAGGCGGTCAAGAACACCGCGTACTTCACCCTCGCCACGGTGCCGCTGTCGATCCTGCTCGGCCTGGGGATCGCGCTGCTCCTGAACCGCCAGATCCGCGGCCGGGCGCTCTTTCGGACGCTCTTCTACCTGCCGGTGGTGACGCCGCTCGTCGTCAGCGGGATCATCTGGAAGTGGGTGCTGAACGGCGACTTCGGCCTGCTCAACTACTACATCGGGAAGATCGGCATCTCACCGCAGCTGTGGCTCTCGGACCCGTCGCTCGCGATGCCCTCCGTGGTGGCCATGTCGGTGTGGGCGACCGTCGGCTTCACGATGCTCGTCTACCTGGCCGGGCTTCAGGCGATCCCGCACGAGTACTACGAGGCGGCCTCGGTGGACGGCGCCGGCGGCTGGAGGCAGTTCCGGCACATCACCCTTCCGCTTCTCGCGCCGAGCACCTTCTTCATCACCGTGTACCTCATCATCTCGACGTTCCAGGTCTTCGACCAGATCTACGTCATGACCGGCGGCGGGCCGCTCCGAGCGACGACCACGGTCGTGTATTACATCTGGCAGGCCGGGTTCCAGCAGTTCGCGATGGGCTATGCGTCCGCGATGGCATACGGGTTGTTCGCCATCATCTTCGTCTTCACCATTGTCCAGGTCGTGATCTACAGCAGGCAGAACGACTGATGGCAGCGACGTCTGTCCAGGAGACGCAGGTGGCGACGCAGGCCAAGCCTGTCCGGCGCCGGCACCGCCGGCCGGGCGAGGACCGGCTGCCGACGAAGCTCATCGTCTACACGCTCCTGGTCGTCGGCTCCGTCATCTTCATGGCGCCGTTCGCGTGGATGGTCGTCGCCTCGTTCAAGCACATCCAGGACATCTTCGCGTGGCCGCCGCAGTGGATCCCGCACAACGCGACGATCAACAACTACAAGCACTTCCTCCAGGCCGAGAACGTCGCCCGCTGGTTCTTCAACTCGGCGTTCGTGACGCTCACCATCATCACGATCCAGACGCTCCTGAGCGCGATGGCGGCCTACTGCTTCGCCAAGCGGGTCTTCCCGTTCCGCGACACGATCTTCCTGATCGGGCTCGGCACGATGGCGATCCCGGCCGCCGTGCTGCTCGTCCCGAACTACCTGGTGCTGAAGCACATCCCGCTCTTCGGCGGCAACGACTTCATGGGCAACGGCGGGCACGGCTGGCTCGACTCGTACTGGGGCCTGATCGTCCCGAACTGCATCAACATGTTCTCGATCTTCATGATGCGGCAGTACATGCGCAGCATCCCGGACGAGCTGATCGACGCCGCCAAGGTCGACGGCGCGGGCCACTTCCGGATCTTCACGAAGGTGATCGTGCCGCTCTGCAAGCCGGTGCTGGCCGTGACGGCGATCTTCGCGTTCAACTTCTACTGGAACAACTTCCAGACGCCGCTCATCATCATCTCGAGCCCTGACCACTACACCGTCCCGCTCGGCCTCGCCCAGTTCGTGGTGAAGAACCGGACGGCCTGGGACCTCGTGATGGCCGGCTCCGTGCTGGCCACGCTCCCGGTGCTGATCGCGTTCCTGCTGTTCCAGCGCTACATCGTCCGCGGCATCGCGATCAGCGGCCTGAAGTGACGCCCGCGACATCCGCGCAGCGCCCGGGTGCAGACGTCGAGACCACGATCGTCTACGGCGTGATCCCGCCGCGCTTCGGCTCGCCGCCGCTCCAGGCGGTCGCCGCCCGGCTGCCGTACCTGGCCGGCCTGGGGGTGAACGCGGTCTGGCTCTCGCCGATCGCCGCCTGTCCGCCCGGCGACTTCGGGTACGCCGTCGTCGACGAGCTCGCGATCCGGCCCGACTACGGCGACGCGGACGACCTGCACGCGCTCGTGGCGGCGGCGCACTCCGTGGGCATCCGCGTGCTGCTCGACCTCGTCCCCAACCACACCTCGTCCCAGCACCCGTTCTTCGCCGACGCCTCCGAGCGCGGCCGCGCCTCGAGCTATTACGACTGGTACGACCGCGATCAGGACGGCGCGCCGACCCACTACTTCGACTGGACGCACCTGCCGAACCTGAACTACGCGAACCCGGAGGTGCGGGCCTACATGGACCGCGTGTTCGCG
Source organism: Gaiellales bacterium (assembly GCA_036258075.1). Taxonomy (GTDB): domain Bacteria; phylum Actinomycetota; class Thermoleophilia; order Gaiellales; family JAICJC01; genus JAICJC01. The sequence continues at coordinate 2,506 of DATAEI010000224.1, read as the reverse complement.
TTCTGGGTGTCGGAGTTCGACGTCGACGGGTTCCGGGTCGATGCGTGCTGGGGAGTGCAGCGGCGCCGGCCCGGCTACTGGCCGGCCTGGAGCCGCGCGCTGCGCGAGCAGAAGCCCGGCGTGCTCCTGATCGCCGAGGCCTCGGCCCGCGACGAGTACTGGTACGAGAGCGGCTACGACCTGGCGTACGACTGGACGGACGAGCTCGGGCACTGGGCGTGGGAGGACGTGTTCGCCGACGCGGCCGGCATCGCCGGGCGCCTTGATCGCGCGCTGGCCGCCGACCCACGGCCGGGCAGGGTGCTGCGGTTCCTGAACAACAACGACACCGGGCCCCGGTTCGTCACCCGCTACGGCCCGGCGGCCAACCGGGCGGCCGCGGCGCTCCTCATGACGCTTCCCGGCACCCCGTGCATCTACACCGGCGACGAGGTGGGGGCGGAGTTCGAGCCGTACGGGGAGCCCGGCGTCGTCGACTGGGACGCCGATCCGCACGACCTGCGCGAGTGGTACCGGGCGCTGTGCCGCCTGCGCAGCTCGCGGCCCTCGCTCCGTGCCCCGCACATCGCGCGGGCGGAGGCCGAGCCGGGCGATGGGTGCTATGCATACGTGCGTCACGGAGGCGACGGCGGCGGGCCGCTGCTCGTGGTCGTGAACTTCGGCGACGACGACGCGGAGGTACGGGTGGCCGTGGATCAGAGCTTCGAGTCCCTCGCGGGCGCGGCCACGCTGGCCGACGTGCTGAACGGCGGTGACGTGCCGGGATGCGCTGCCGGCATCCCGGTTCCCGCCGGATCCGCCCGCGTCCTGGCCGAACCGACAGGAGGCGGACGATGAAGCAGGCCGTGCTGCAATCGCCGGGGACGTTCGAGGTCGTCGAGGCGGCGATGCCCGAGCCCGCTGCCGACGAGCTGCTCGTCCGGGTGGCCGCCTGCGGCGTGTGCGCGTCGGAGCTCGACATGTTCACCGGGCAGACCGAGCGCTCCTTCCCGCTGCGCCCGGGCCACGAGGTGAGCGGCATCGTCGAGCGGGTCGGCGCCGGCGTCACGCGGCAGCAGCCCGGCGACCGGGTGGGCGTCTGGGTCACCGAGGCCGGCTTCTCCGAGTACGTGACGGTGAACACGGACTTCGCGCTCCCGGCGGGCGACATGCCGCTCGACCTCGCGCTCGCCGAGCCGGTCGCATGCGCCGTGAACGCCGTCGAGATCGCCGACGTCCGGCTGGGCGACGACGTGGCGATCATCGGCGCCGGGTTCATGGGCGCGCTCGTCCTGAAGCTCGTCCTGATGCGCGGGCCGCGCCGGGTATTCGTCGCCGACACGCGCCCCGAGGTGCTCGAGCGGGCGCGGGCGATCGGCGCCACGCACACGGTCGACGTCCGCACCGAGTCGCTCGCGGACGTCGTCCGCGCGAACACCGACCGCGTCCCGCCGGGGACGTTCGGGGGAGTCGACCCGCTGGACGAGGTCGGCGCCGACGTCACCTTCGAGGTCACGGGCGCCCAGGCGCCGCTCGCCGCGATGGGCGACGCGACGCGGATGGCGGGCAAGGTGGTCGTGGTCGGCTACCACCAGGGCGGCGGCCGTGAGATCCCGCTCGGGGCCTGGAACTGGAAGGCGCTCCACATCGTGAACGCCCACTTCCGCGAGGTGGCCACCATCATGCGCGGGATGCGGGTCGGCATGCGCCTGCTCTCGTCCGGGCGCTTGCAGATCGACGACCTGGTGACCCATCGGTTCGGCCTGGACGAGATCGGTGACGCGTTCCAGGTCGCCGTGGACAAGCCGGCCGGGTTCGTGAAGTCGACAGTCGTCATCGGGGAGGCGTAGGGGTGGCCGCGACGCCGCGCGCGAAGGTGCTCTGGCCGGCCGTCCCCGTGACCGAGGAGGCGTTCGCGCGGCCGCCGCGCGAGTACGGCATCCTGCCGTTCTGGTTCCTGAACGGCGACCTCGACCCCGAGCACATGCGCGCGCAGCTTCGGGAGTTCGCCGACAAGGGGATGCCCGGGATCATCCTGCACGGCCGCTTCGGCCTCGAGGTGCCCTACATCGGAGCGACGTATCTCGACCGCATCCGGCTGGCGGTGGACGAGGCACGGGAGCTCGGGCTCAAGACCTGGATCTACGACGAGATGAACTGGCCGAGCGGCACCGCCGACCATCAGGTCGTCGAGGCGCGCCCCGACCTCGCACAGCGCTACATCGAGTGCATCTCGTTCGACATCCGGGGGCCGTGGTTCGCGTACCTGACCGGCGGGGACAGCCGCTACCACGACTTCGAGCGCTCCACGCCCGTGGCGGCCTTCGCGCTCTCAAAGGAGTCCGGCGAGGTGCGCGACCTCACGCGGAACCTCTCGTTCGGGAACGTGATCCCGTTCGAGGTCCCGCCCGGCAACTGGACGCTCATGTACGTCGTCGAGAAGCGGGCGGAGTACTACATCGACGCGCTCGACCCCGAGGCCACGGCCGAGTTCCTGCGGCGGGGGTACGAGCCGTACGTGGAGCGG
>DATAEI010000223.1:0-9837 GCA_036258075.1 Gaiellales bacterium | reverse complement strand
CCTCTTGCTCATGGCGGCCATCGGAAACCAGGACCAAAAGCCCGAGCGGGACTAGCGCCCCGCCGGCGTCAGAGCTCGCGGGGCACGACGAACTCGGCGAGCTCGGCGTCGCCCCAGGCGAGAGCCGACCACGGCGCCTCGAACGTCAGCGTCGCAAGGCCGCCGGTCGGGTACTTCTCGCCCATGCGCTCCAAGGCGTCGCCGGCGCCGGTCCCGGCCAGTCCCAGGGCCAGGTTGGCGATCCCCGGGTTGTGGGCGATCACGAGGACGCTCGTGACCTCGTCCGGCACGGCGTTCAGGCGGGAGAGGAGCGACTCGGAGCTCGCCAGGTAGAGCCTCTCCTCGACCTTCAGGCGAAGGCCGCCCGGAAGCCCGTCGCGGACGGACTCCCAGGTCTCGACGGCCCGCGCCGCCGACGAGCAGAGCACGAGCTGGGGCGACGCGCCGGCCGCCTCGAGGTGACCGCGGACAAGCTCCCCGGCCCGGTGGCCGCGCGGCGCGAGCGGCCGGTCGTGATCCGCGACGCCCTGGACGTCGCGAGTCGACTTCAGGTGGCGGAGGAGGACGAGCGTCCGCATGCCGCGTCGCTATCGACGCAGGCGGATCGCGTTCAAGTCCCGTTCGCGCACCTCGTCGATCCGGCTCAGGAGATCGTCGAGGTCGTCGTGCTCGGCGTGGAGGTAGCGGCCGGCCAGCGCGTCGTAGCGTCCGGTCGCGAGGGCCGCGACGAGCTGCGGCGCCAGCTCCGGCGGGGTCCACGGAGCGTCGTCGGGCGCCCACGCGGTCAGCTCCGTGCGCACCAGGCCCGGGCTGAAGAAGAAGACGGGGATCCGGCCGGCGAGCTCGCCCGCGAGCGTCTCCCCGTAGCGGCAGACCGCGGCCTTGCTCGCCGGATAGGCGGTGCTGCCCTGGCCGGGGAGATAGGCGGCGCCGCTGCCCGTGATCACGATCCGGCCCGATCCGCGCTCGAGCATGCCGGGGATGACGGCGCGGCAGCACAGGTGGACCCCGAGCACGTTGATCTCGAAGGTGCTCCACCAGGTCTCCGGCTCCATCTCCCAGGTCGCGCCGTCCCGGATCGCGACTCCGGCGTTGGCAACGAGGAGGTCGATGGGCCCCGCATCGGCGACGGCGCGCTCGACCGCCGCGCGGTCGGTGACGTCGAGGACGACCGCCCGGCCGCCGATCTCCGCGGCGACGGCCTCGACCTGCTCGCGGGTGCGCGCGGCTGCGACGACGTCCCAGCCGTCCTCCGTGAGCTTGCGGGCGATGCCCGCTCCGATCCCCCGGCCCGCGCCTGTGACGAATGCGATCACGCCGAGAACGGTAGCTCCGCCGTGCATCATTCCGGGCGGTGGCGAAGCTCGACAAGGCACGCTGGTGGGCGATCCGGCCGGCCCAGAACCGAAAGCCGGCCACCTACCGCTGCCCGCTGTGCGGCTACCACCTGCACGCCATGACGAGCCACATGCTGATCGCGCCGGAGGGCGACGCCTCCCGCAGGCGGCACGCGCACACGGAGTGCGTCCACGCGGCCCGCCGGGCCGGGCGCCTGCCGCTCATCGAGGAGTGGCGCGAGACACAGCCCCGCCGGCCGTCGCTGCTTCGCCGCCTCTTCCGACGCTCGTGACGCCGGACGGCTTTGCCACGGGCCGTTCGGGGCATCTACCGTTGCGCCGGCTTCTCGACGCCGGCAGCGTTCTCAGCATGGACGACCTGAACGCCATCGATCGGCACGTGGAGCGGCTCCGTGAGCGGCTGGTGAGCGCACTCGCGTTCGCGGCGGCGGCCGCGGCGGCGGCCCTCGTCCCGGCCATCCGGGAGTATCTGCTGCTCGTCGGCGCGGGCGCGGCCGCGTGGGCCTCGGTCGAGGCCGGGCGCCTCATGCTCGCCGCGACCGAGAGGCGCTCCGTGATCGACCGGATGGTGCTCGCCGGCTCCCGGGACCCACGCTGCCTGGGCCGTCGCGCCGAGCTCCGGTCGGCGCGCAGCCAGCACGAGGTGGCGAGGATGCTGCGCGAAACCTGCGCGCAGGCCCACTCCCGGAGCCCGGGCGGCGTGAGCGTCGTCGACCGGCATACGGTGCGAGCGGTCGAGCACGAACTCCGAGAGCTTGCAGCGCTCATCGATCACGATGCCGGGCACCTCTCGCCGGAGGCGGCCATCCGGGCGCTCCGGCTCGTCTCCTCACCGGAAAGCCCGCTCTACGACGTGCACCCGGACGAGGCATCCGAGCGGCGCGCGATCGAGGCCACAGAGCGGATGATCGACGAGTGCCGCGGCGAGATCACCGACGACCCTCCGTGCGCCTGACCGCGTCCCCGGGCGAGGGTCCTCATCGGGCTGGTCGAGGACGTCAGGTGACCTGGAGCTCGCCGATCACCTCGGCCGCGCGCTCAGGGTGCGAGTCGAGGATCGGCAGGTACAGGTCCTCCTCCTTGCGGAAGTGGGCGACGACCAGCCCGTAGAGGCGGTACAGGAGCTCCTGCGTGATGCGCAGGTCGTCCGGGCTGGTCTGCCCGAGCGCATACGCCGTCTCGAGGATGATCTGGTGGTCGTGGATCATCGGCTCGGTCGCCCGCGGCTGGCCGAGGATGTCGCCGATCACGCGGTAGAGCACCTCCTCCTCATGGCGGGCGTGCGGTGCCAGCGTCCCCTCGACGAAGGCCAGGATGCGCCCGACCAGGACGTCTCGCTCCTCCGGGCTCAGCTCGGGAAGCTCGCGCGCCGCGGAGCGGATCTGCTCGACGTGCGCCATCAGCTCGCGGTGCTCGGCCCGGAGCGGCTCTGTGACGAGCGGTTCGACGGAGTGCGTGGTCATGGTGAGCTCCTTTCGTGTCAGCCTCGCGCGGCGATGTACCGCGGGAGGGCGACGAGCGTGTGCATCAGCGCGATCTCGTCGGGCTGGAGGCGTGCCAGGATGCGCGCCTGCACCGTCTCGGACGTCTGTTCGCCGCGGGTCCCGCCGGGCGTCGCCGACGGTGAGCCCGTCGTCGTCGGCAGGTACCGCCTGGCTCCGGCGTACGTCGAGCCGTAGGCCGAGAGCGGCACGACCCTGACGACGCTGCCGGTGTTCGGCGCCTCGACGATGCGTCCCGACCCCGCGTACATGGCGACGTGGTGCACGAAGCCGGCGCCGCCCGGGCCGGCGAAGAAGACGAGGTCTCCCGGCCTCAGGTTCGCCCGCCGCACCGGCGTTCCGTGGACGGCCTGCTGGTCGGCGTCGCGCGGGATGCGGATGCCGAACCGGCGGTGGACGGCGTAGGTGAGGCCCGAGCAGTCGAAGCCGTAGCCCGAGACCCCGCCCCAGAGATACGGAAGCCCGAGGAAGCTCCTGGCCGCGCGGACGAGCGCGCGGCCGCCGGACGGCTGGATCGCGCCGAGCGACGGGTACTCCGCCAGCTTGGTGGTGCGGATCGCGAGCCGGCCGCCGTCCGGTGTCGCGACCACGTCGGAGTCGGCCGCCCGGCCGACGATCGGCAGGCGGGTCGCGTAGGAGATCTGGATCCGCCGCTTCAGCGTCGCCGGGTCGCGCAGCCAGGCTGTGCGCGCGGTCACCACCGCCACCGGCCGCGCCTTGAGAAGGCCGATGAGCGACAGGTTCCCCGTCAGCTGCCGGGTCGGCATCCATCCGGGATAGCCGCGCGCGTCGAGCTGCGTGGGCTGCGCTGCGACGACGACGTAGCTCCACCGGCCCCGCTGGCGCAGCACCGAGACCGCCGTTCCGTAGACCGCCTGCGTCTGGACGCGGCCCACGAGCCAGCGCCGGTCGGCCACCGTCATGCGCGAGAGCCAGCTCGGGATGTCGACCGGGTTCGCCGCCGACGGCGCATCCATGGGCCGCAGCGCGGCCGGCTTCAACCACAGCGTCGCGACCGAGACGTCGACCACGGCCCGCCAGCCGGCTCGCGGCTCGAGCCGCACCCGGTCCGGCCCTGGGGCGGCGCCTCCGCCGGACCGGGACGGCCCGGTGGCCGATGCACCTGCGCCACCGCATCCGAACGCGAGCAGCGAGCCCAGAATCGCCGCCCAGCTCACAACCCGATACGTCCGAGTGGTCATCGCGGCAGGGGTGGATCGGTTTCCTGGCCTCGACGATAGGCCGGACCGGGTCTCCGCGCATCGGCGGAAGCGCGCACGTCACGTGCGGCTTTCCCGCGCCGTGCGGCGGCGTGGAATCCTGATCTAGGCTGCGAGCGTGTCCGAGCCGCCCGAGACCGCCGCCCACGCCGAGCCCGTCATCGAGGGCGTCTGGCACTGGTCGGTCGCAAACAGCGCCATCGGCGGCGCGACCTCGAGCTCCCAGGCCCTGGCCCTGGACGACGGCTGCGTGCTGATCGACCCGATCCGGCTCGACGTGGACGAGCTCGGCTCGCTGCCCCGGCCGAGCGCCATCGTGCTCACGGCCAAGTGCCACCAGCGGTCCGCGTGGCGCTACCGGAGCACGTTCGGCGCCGAGGTCTGGGCGCCGGACGGCGCGCCGGCCATGGACGAGGAGCCCGACCGGCGCTACGCCGAGGGCGACGTCGTCCCGGGCGGGCTCCGCGCGATCCGCACGCCCGGGCCGGAGCCGGTGCACTTCTGCCTCCTGCGCGAGGACGCTCCCCGGATCCTCTTCTGCTCCGACCTGCTCATGGGCGACGGCGACGGCGGCCTCGCGTTCGTGCCGGGACAGTTCCACGACGATCCGGCCGAGACGCGGCGGAGCGTCGAGCGGCTCGCGGAGCTCGAGTTCGACGTGCTCTGCCTCGACCACGGCCGGCCCGTCACCACCGACCCGCACGGGGCGATCGCGGCGCTGCTCGCGACCTGAGTTCGAGCGCGGGCGGGTCGGCTAGTCTGAGTCGACTGCCCCGGGAAGTCGAGCTGGTCGCCCTGATTGGACTCCGTCCCTCCCCGGCGGAGTCTCCCAATGAACCCGTTCGACCCCGACGACTATCCCCTGCGCCCCACGGTCCGCCGGCTCTCGCGCCTGTGGTGGGGGGAGCGTCGGCTGGTGCTCCTCGGGCTCGTGTGCGCGCTCGGCTACACGACGCTCACGCTGACCGTGTCGATCCTGATCCAGCGGGCGATCGACAACGCGATCGTGCCCGACCACGTCGGGCGGCTGTGGCCGTACGTCCTCGCCATCCTGGCGCTCGCCCTGGCGCGCTTCTGGATCAACTTCACGCGCCGGTATGCAACAGCCCGGGTCGGCGTCCGGCTCGAGGCCCGCCTGCGGCAGATGCTCTACGAGGGCTACCTGGGCTTCCCCCGCGCCTTCTACGACCTGCACCCGACGGGCCAGGTCGTGTCGCGGGCGACCAACGACCTCTTTCCGATCCGCTACTTCATCGGGTGGGGCGTCGTGCAGGGCTTCCAGAGCGCGATGATGATCACGGGCGGCGTGATCGTGCTCGCGCTCGTGAACGCGCGCCTCACGCTCTACTCGGCGGTCGCGACGCCGCTGATCGGCATCGTCGCGTGGCGGTTCGCGCACCTCGTGATGCCGATCTCGCGCCGCGTCCAGGCCGCCAAGGGCGACGTCACCGAGGCCGCCGACGAGGCCGTCGTCGGCATCGAGATGGTGCAGGCGTTCGGGCGCGAGGTGGACGTCCGCGAGCGGTTCGGCGCCAAGGCGGCATCGGTGCGCAACATCGTCGTCCAGCAGGCCGGCGTCGAGGCCAAGCACCTGCCGGCGCTCTTCTACCTGCCGACGCTCTCGATCGCCGCCGTCGTCTTCTTCGGTGGCCGCGACGTGATCGACGGCCGGCTCACGATCGGCCAGTTCGTCCTCTTCAACACCATCCTCCTCCAGCTGACATGGCCGCTCGAGGCGCTGGGCTGGATTCTGAACCTCGCGCAGCGGGCGCTCGCGTCGGCGGGCCGCACGTTCGCCTGGCTCGAGCTCGTCCAGCGGCTGCCCGACCCCGACCATCCGCAGACGCTTCCGGCCGGCGCGCTCTCGATCGCGTTCGAGGACGTCCACTTCGCCTATCCGGGCGAGGAGGAGGTGCTGACCGGCGTCGACCTCGCGCTCGATCCGGGCGAGATCGTGGCCGTGTGCGGAGCCACCGGCTCCGGCAAGAGCACGCTCCTCAACCTGCTGCCCCGCTTCTACGACCCGACGGCCGGCCGGGTGCTGCTCGGCGGGGTCGACCTGCGCGAGGTCGCGCTCGCCGAGGTGCGAACGGCGGTCGCGGTGATCACGCAGCGCCCCATCCTCTTCTCGATCACGCTGCGCGAGAACCTCGTCGCGGGCCGGCCGGACGCGCCGTGGGACGAGGTCGAGGCGATGTGCGCCGCGGCCGGCGTCGCCGACTTCGTGCCGGACCTCCCGAACGGCTACGACACGCTGATCGGCGAGCGCGGCGTGAACCTGTCGGGCGGCCAGCGCCAGCGGGTGGCGCTCGCGCGCGCCCTCATCGCGGGTGCACGGGTGATCGTGCTGGACGACCCGCTGTCGGCCGTCGATACCCACACCGAGCACGACCTGGTCGGCCGCCTGCGCCCCGCGCTCGAGGGCCGCACCGTGATCGTCGCCGCCCAGCGGCTCTCGACGCTCGCCCTGGCCGACCGGGCGGCGGTGCTCCTCGACGGGAGCGTCGCCGAGGACGGCCTCCCGGCCGACCTGCTGGAGCGGCGAGCGGTCTTCGCCGGGCTCTTCGGAGACGAGATCGGTGTCGGTTAAGCGCACCGGCCTCACCCGGCTCGGCAGGTACCTGACCGGGCGCTGGGGGCTCGTCGCCGGGCTCGTCGCCGTCGCCACGACGAGCGCCGCGGCCCAGTCGGGCGGCTGGCTGCTCGTCCGGGCGGCGATCGACGACGGCATCGGCCAGGGCGACCGGCACACGCTGACCGTCGTCGTGGCGCTCTACCTGGCGGTGAACGCGCTCGGCTGGTTCTGCCAGCTGGTGCTGATCCGCGGCCTCGCGGTGATCGGCCAGGGGATCGTGCTCGGGCTGCGGCGCGACCTCTTCGACCACCTGACGTCGCTCTCGCTCCGCTACTTCTCGGAGCAGCGGGCGGGGTGGATCATCGCCCGTGTCACGAGCGACGTCGACGCCATCTCGGACGCGCTCTCGCAGGGCCTTCCGACACTCGTCTCAAACGTGGTCCTCCTGCCGACGACGGTCCTCGTGCTCTTCGTCGTCGACTGGCGGCTCGGCCTGGTGGCGATGGTGATCCTGCCGCCGGCGCTCATCCTCTCGCGCTGGTTCCAGCGCAAGTCGGCGGTGGCCCAGCTGGACGTGCGAAACCGCATAGCGGCGGTCACGGCCCAGGTGGCGGAGTCGGTGTCGGGCATGGCGATCGTCCAGGCGTTCAACCGCGAGCGCCAGTTCCAGGAGCAGTTCGACGAGCTGAACCGCGAGAACCGGGCCTCGAACATCTACGCCCAGCAGCTCTTCTCGGTGTTCTTCCCGTCCATCGAGCTCCTCGGGGCGATCTCGACCTGCGCCGTGCTCGTGGTCGGGTCGCGCTTCCTCTCGGAGGGGACGCTCACCATCGGCACGCTGATCACCGCGATCTACCTGCTCCAGCTGGTGTTCCAGCCGCTCCAGGAGCTCTCCGACGTGTACGGCCAGCTCCAGGCGGCGGCGGCGGCGATGGTCAAGATCACCTCGGTGCTCGACGCGGAGCCCGACATCGGCGACCGCCCCGGCGCGGCGCCGATGCCTCAGATCGCCGGCGACATCAGGCTCGACGCGGTCAGCTTCGCGTACGGCGAGACCGACGTGCTGCACGACATCTCGATCCACGTGCCCCCGGGCGGCTGCATCGCCCTCGTCGGCCAGACCGGCGGCGGCAAGTCGACCCTCGCGAAGCTGATCGCGCGCTTCTACGATCCGCGCGCCGGCGCCGTGGCGGTCGACGGCACCGACCTGCGCGACGTGCGCCTGAACAGCTACCGCCGGCAGCTGGGTGTCGTGCTCCAGGACCCCTTCCTGTTCTCGGGCACGATCGCCGACAACCTCCGCTTCGCGCGGCCCGACGCGAGCGACGACGAGGTGCGCGAGACGGCGGCGGCGATCGGCCTCGACCGGCTCGTCGGCCGGCTGCACGGCGGCCTCGAGCACGAGGTACGCGAGGGCGGCTCGGGGCTCTCGGCGGGCGAGCGGCAGCTGATCTCGATCGCCCGCGCCCTCCTCGCCGACCCGGCCATCCTGATCCTCGACGAGGCGACCTCGAACATCGACCGGCCGACCGAGGTGCTCATCGAGCGGGCGCTCGACCACCTTCTGCACGGGCGCAGCTCGGTCATCATCGCCCACCGCCTGGCCACGGTCCGGCGGGCCGACGAGGTGCTCGTCGTCGAGCGGGGCCGGATCGTCCAGCGGGGAGCGCCGGCTGATCTCCTCGCCGTCGACGGGCCGTTTCGGCGGCTCGCCGGCAGCCGGTCGCTCCTGGACGGCCGGCCGGTCCGCCGGCGCGGCGACCCCGCCATCCGCCGGACCGCCCGCGCCTGCCGCTAGCGGGAGCGGCCCCCGCGGGGCCGGCGATCATCCGATCCGAGTGAGGCGTCGCCGGGCCGCCGGGCGGAAAACTCAGCCGGATGGGCGAAACCAGCGCCGGTCGCGACCAGCGCCTCGAGCCTCGGGCGCTCGAGGCCACGGCGCGCGAGCTGCGCACGCCCGCAGCGGCCGGGGTGGCAGGCCTCGTCTTCGCGGGGCTCTTCGCCGCCGCCGTCGTCCTGCTCTATCAACAGCCGGCCAAGGGCAGCTCCGCCGCCCAGATCGCGGCCTGGTACACCCGCGGACAGGCCCGTACTCTGGGCCTGGTCGGGCTCTATCTGGTGCCGTTCGCCGGGATCGCGTTCCTCTGGTTCGTCGCAGCCGTGCGCCACCGCATCGGCGCCTACGAGGACCGGTTCTTCGCCACGGTGTTCCTGGCCGGGGGCATCATCTTCGTGGCGCTGCTCTACGCGGCCGCGGCGGCGACCGGAGCGCCGCTGGCGGCGGTCAGGTTCCAGGATGCGCCTCCCCCGAGCCCTGATGTCGTCGTCTTCGCGCGCGGCCTCGGATACACGCTGCTCTACGTGTACGCGATCCGAGCCGCGGCCGTCTTCATGGTCGTCAGCTCGACCATCGGGCTTCGCACCGAGACCCTGCCGCGCTGGCTCGCGCTGTTCGGCTACGCCGTCGCGCTCGTGCTGCTCCTGAGCGTGTCCTACGCTCGTGGGTTCGTCCTGATCTTCCCTGCCTGGGTCGTGCTCGTCAGCGTCGAGCTCTTGCGGCGCGCGCGCTCGGAGCGCCTCGTGCGGGACGCGCAGGCGCGGTGAGGCGGGCCACTGCCGAGAAGGGGGAGGCGCGCTGGCCGATGGCGCTGGCGATCCTTGTCGTCGGTGCGCTCCGGCTCGGGCTGCCCCCGGAGCTTCGGATCAGCGACGGGTCGGGGCTCTTCCTCGCGGTCGTCGTCGTGATGATGGTCGCGTTGATCGTGGGAGACCCGGGCCGGATCGACCGCCAGGCGACGTGGCTGCGCGTCCTGACGGGCCTGCTCATCGCGCTCATCACGCTCGTGAACGCCGGGTCCTCGATACGGCTCGTGGTCAGCATCATCTACAGCGACCCGTTCACGCAGACGGCGCGGGTGCTGCTCGCGTGCGGCGGCATCATCTGGATGACGAACGTCATCGCCTTCGGCCTCTGGTACTGGGATCTCGACCGGGGCGGGGCGGCGGCACGCGCCGCGGGCTCGACCGCGAGGCCCGCGTTTCTCTTTCCGGAGATGGCGAACCCCGACCATGCCGGTGAAGACTGGTCGCCGAGCTTCGTCGACTACCTCCACCTGTCCTTCACCACCGCGACGGCCTTCAGCCCGACCGACGTCTCTCCGATCAAGCCGTGGGCGAAGCTC
>DATAEI010000222.1:0-34289 GCA_036258075.1 Gaiellales bacterium | reverse complement strand
CGGGGTGCGGGTGCAGCTGTGCCAGGGGCATGCGTCGCGGGAGTTCATGACGCAGCGGGGTGGGCGCGACTTCGTGCTGACGCTGCAGCGGCTGTGGCAGGCGCACGACTGCCTGACGGTGGCGCGGAGCAGGGCGCTCAGTCGGCACCTCGCGGCGTGTGCCGGGGTGGAGGCCCGCCCGCGCCCCGGCTCCTACGCGTGGCCGACCCTCAGGCGCGACGCGGAGGCGGCGTTCGCGGCGGGGCGGCCGGTGGATGCGGTGATCGCCGCGATTCGCAGGCTGCACGCCGACGGCACCGCCGTTCCGCCCAGCATCCGCACGATGCGCCGCTGGAACGCCGAGCGGCGGTGGCTGGCCCGCGCGCCCTGAGGCTTCGGCCGCACGGAGGGTCGACGCCGGTATCCTCTCGACGTGGTCTCGACCGGGTCCCTGATCGCATTCGCCGTGACCGCGTTCGCGCTGATTGTCGTCCCGGGTCCGAGCGTGCTCTTCGTCATCAGCCGCGGCGTCGCCCTCGGCCGCCGCGCCGCGGTTGCCACCGTCGTCGGGAACGCGGCCGGCGCGTACTCCCAGGTCGTGGTCGTCGCGGTCGGGCTGGGAGCGCTCATCGAGCGCTCGGCGGCGCTCTTCACCGCCGTCAAGCTGGTCGGCGCCGTCTACGTCGCCTATCTCGGCGTGCAGGCCGTCCGCCACCGTCACCGGCTCGCGAGCGTGATCGACGCCGCCACCGCGCCGCGCAGCACCCGCCGGATCCTGCGCGAGGGATACGTCGTCGGCATCACGAACCCGAAGGCGGCCGTCTTCATGGCCGCCGTGCTGCCCCAGTTCACGGATCCGGCGCAGGGGCACGTGCCGCTTCAGCTCCTCGTCCTCGGGCTCATCTTCGTGGCGATCGCGCTCGTCTCGGACAGCATCTGGGGGCTTGCCGCAGGCACCGCCCGGGCCTGGCTCGGACGCTCGCCGCGCCGCCTCGAGGCGCTCGGCGGGCTCGGCGGGCTCGTCATGATCGGGCTCGGCGTGCGGCTGGCCGTCACCGGCCGCCGCGACTGATGCCGCTCACGCGGCGCGGGCTCCTCGCCGCCGGTGCCGGCGGAATCGCCGGCGCCGCGCTCATCGGAGAGGCCGCGACCCGCAACGTCCACGACGACGCGCGCCGCGTCCGCGACTGGATCGAGCGCCGGCCGGACCCGTTCATCCCGGACGCGCCGGAGGGCGTCGTGAAGCTCGAGACCGTCCACTCCGCCGCGCGCGGGCAGGACGTCGACCTCTTCACCGCCGTGCCACACGGCTACGGCTCCGGCGCGGGGCTCCCGGTCTGCCTCATCCTGCACGGCGCGACGGCCCGGCCGAAGGACTTCCAGCCGTTCGGCCTGCCGCGCTTCCTGACCGCTGCGGTGAGGCGCGGCGCGCCGCCCTTCGTCCTCATGGGCGCCGACGGTGACCTCCTGTCGTGGGAGCCCGACCCCGGCGGCGGGGATGACCCGCAGCGGATGGTGCTCGAGGAGCTGCCGCGGTGGGCGGAGGAGCGCGGCTTCGATGCGCGCCGGCTCGCGGGCTGGGGCTGGTCGATGGGCGGCTTCGGCGTGCTGCACATCGCGGAGGTGAAGCCCGGGTTCCTGCGCGGGGCGGCCGCGTTCAGCCCGGCGGTCGGGCCAGGGGACGACGTCTTCGCCTCGATCTCGCGCCTGGCCGGGACGCCGCTCGGCATCTGGTGCGGCCGCGACGACCCACTCTATCCCGACGTCCGCGCGCTGGTGGCCGCGCTCCCGGAGCGGCCGCGCGTGCTGGCCTACGCTCCCGGCGCGCACACGCGCGTCTACTGGAACAGCGTGACGCTGCCCGCGCTGGCGTTCGTGGGGAGCGTGCTCGGCCCCGCTACCAGCGGGTGACCCAGTCGGCCGTCCAGACGCACGCGCCGGGGTGGCCGAGGTAGGTGCCGCACGCACGGCCGGCGCCGATCACGCGGTACTTCGGTGAGAGCAGGATCGCGCGATGCTCCGGGCTGTGCATCCAGGCCTTGACCGTGGCTCGCGCACCCTTGTGGGTGCCCCAGCCCCAGGCCAGGGTCTCGCCGGCGATCCACGAGTAGCCCGACACGTACCCCGTCTTCTGGATGCGGTCGACCATGGTCGAGCCCGTCGGGCTCGTGTGTGAGAAGTAGTCGCGCCACATCATGTCGTCGGAGTGGCGGATGGCGGCGCTGTGGACGATCCTGCTGGCACGAACGGCACGGAGGCCGTGGCGGGCGCGAACGTGGTTGATGCGCCTCACAAGCACCTTGCGCGCCGGCGTCCGGGCGGCCGTGGCGACCGCGGGCTGGGTCGCCGTCACGGCCACGAGGGCGGCTGCGATGACTGCGAGTCGAGTGAGCATGCCCTTGTCGGTCGGCATGCGCGCCCCGCCCTGCGATCCACAGGCTGGGCCATCTTGGCTCCCCGCAACGAACCGGACGGCGTCCCCAGAACGCCGTAGGCGCGCCTACGGGTTGTCACGGAGGCGGCGGCGGCGCGCACGTCGCCGGCGCGGCCTCGGAATAGGCATCCGCGAACTTGACGGGGCCGATCGGCGCCTCCGTCCAGAACCCCGCATGGATCCGCCACGGGTACTGGCACAGGGGCGCGAACGCCTCGGTGCCGTCGCCGTCGTCCCAGTAGAGGACGCAGCAGCTCAGCTCGACGGACTGCGCGCTTCCTGCGGGGAAGTAGGTGTTCACGGACGGGTAGTAGATGTGGCTGAAGACCCGGCGGCCGCCGTGCCACTGGCCGTCGCCGGTCTGGTACTGGGGCGAGAGCGCCACCCGCCACTGCGGATCGCAGGCACCGGCGACCGCGGTCGTCCCCACCATCCAGCCGACAGCGGCGTCGTCGACGACCCACGCCGGGTCGACCGCCACCGTGCACGTCGCGGCGGCGGCCGCAGGCGGCGAGGCCGCGGCCGTCCAGGCGGCCGTCGCGAGGAGCGCAATCAGGATCGTCCGGCCGGTCATGCCGGCGGCGGCTCCGCCGTCACCTGGCTCCAGACGTTCGCGGCGAGGTCGCGCACCTTGTCGAGCCGCTGCCACTCCTGCTGGAGGGCGGCCCGGCACGCGTCGCGGGCGTAGGGCGCGGCGTCGAACGCATCGGCCTCGTCGGCGGGCAGCATCCGCCGGACGATCAGATCGACGAGCTGGCAGCAGCCGTCGAGCCGCCCCCAGAGGTAGTCGTTCTGGCGGAAGCGCTCCTCGAAGAAGGCGCCGAAGTGGTGCACGCCCGTGCCGTAGAGCTTCGGCGCGCCCTCCGGCGGGGTGACCGCCGACGTCTCGAGCGGGCTGATGCGGCGGATCTCGATCTGGCCGTCGCGCTCGGTGACGCCGCGCTGAACGGCGATCGGGAACGTGATCGCGTCCCACAGGGGAAACCCGATATGGCGGACGAGCAGGTCGCGGCGCGCGGCGGCGGCGCTGCATCCGGCGAGCGCCTTCGAGAGCAGCTCGAACGTTGTGCGGCCGAAGTCGTGCATCCGCGCGCCGAGCGTCTCCGCGGCCCGCGCCTGGAGGTCGCGAAGCCCGGCGGCATGGCGGGAGACGAACGCGTCCAGCGCGGCGTCGGCGTCCCAGCCGGGCCGGTCCTCCGCCGGCGGCAGCAGCGCCTCCAGGTTCGCCGGTGCGAAGGCGTCGGCCGCGGCGCGGGTGATCTCCGTGGCGGCGGCGACCGCCGCCGAGGCGGCGTCGAGCGCGGCCGCCCGTTCCGCGACGACGGCCTTGACTGCTCCCAGCTCGGCCCGCGTCGGGGCGTCCGCGCCGCCCGCGTACATCCACGCGATCCCGTCGCGGACGAACGCGACCCTGCGGCGCTCGTACTCGATGTCGAATGCGCGCAGGAAGTCGACCTGCTTCGCCGTCACCTCGCCGGCCGGCGTCTCGGCGCCGACCAGCGGCAGGAGCCCTTCGGCGACCGCGGCCCGGCGGAGCACCGCGCGGACGAGCTCGCGCTGGAGCGAGTCGGCCGGATACCGGGCCGCGTCGGCCACGAGCGCGGCCAGGCCGTTCACCACCGAGCTCAGCTTGATGCGCGTGTAGGTCGGCCCGATGTCGTCGCTCGCGTGGAGCTTCTCGGCCACCGAGCGCCACCAGCTTCCGTCCACGTCGGGCGTCCCCCCGTCCAGCGGGTTCGGCGCGCCGGCGGCCGCCGCCTCGGCCGTGACCCGGTCGCGGACGCCGTCGAAGCTCTGCTCGATCACCGATCGGAGCTCGTCCACGTCGGTGTTGCGGCGGCGGAGCTTCGAGACCTGGTCGCCCATCGTCTGGGAGAGCGGGATCGTCGAGACGCTCCGGAACGTCTCGGCCAGGACGTTCGAGGCGGGGAATGGGAGGTCGCGCAGCTCGAGTGCCCCCGCGTGCTCGACCACCGTCGGCGACGGCTCGACGTACACCAGCGCGCGCCGTACCTCCGAGGGCGACGTGCGGCTGCGGATCGCGGCGATCGCGGCGTCGAACGGCATGTTGTCGAGCACCCCGCCGTCGACGAACCGGCGGCCGCCGGCCTCGTCGTCGCCGTCGTAGCGCTCGAGGTAGCGGGCCACGATCGGCGGCCACTCCGGGCGGGCCCCGTCGGGGCCGAGCAGGCCGCGGAAGTGATCCAGGCTCACAGGGGCGAACGCGCCCGGGAACGACGCCGTCGACCGGGCGGCGAACGCCAGCATCCCCACGTCGGGGTCGAGCGATCCGGCACCCGCGCCGTGGACGCGGAACACGTGCCGGTGGGCTTCGTCGAACACGAGCTGGTGCGACAGCGGCACCGCGTCGTAGTGGCCCGCGAACTCGGTCGCCGTGACCGCCAGGTCGATCCCGTCGGCGAATACCAGCTCGAGGGCTGCGGCGCGGTCGTGCCGCGTCATCCCGTTCAGCGCCTTCCATGTGAGCGTGCACATGAGGTCGCCGGAGAGCGCGCTGCGAGGCGCGTGCCGCACGAACGTCGTCACCGGCCCGCGCAGCCGCACCACCGCCCGCGCGCGGCGGAAGAGCCGTGCCGCCGCGTTGCTCGTGAGCCACGAGCGCCGCCGCTCCGGCTGCGGGCCGAGGAGCTTGTCGAGCGGCGCGGCGATCCCCTCCAGGTCGCCCGCCTCGCTGCGAACGGCGGTGAGGAGCGCCCTGACGCCGGGGTCGAGCAGCTTTCCGAAGTCGCCCTCGGTGATCCAGAAGTCGCGGATGGCCTCCTGGCCGTAGTCGCCGTCCAGCGCGCGGGTGAGGCAGATGCCGTTGATCCCGCCGGCCGACGTGCCCGCGACGACGTCGACGCCGACCCGGACGCGTTGCGGGTCGCCCCGGCCTGCTGCCGCCCGCTCGAGCTGCTCGATGAGCCGGCCGTAGACGGACGCCGTCCCGCCGGGCTCCGCGGGCTCCGGCGCGAGCCGCGCGGCCGAGCCCGTGACGAGCTCCTGCATCTCTCGCGTGATGCCGCTCATGTAGATGGCGAGCGAGACGCCGCCGTAGCAGACGAGCGCCAGCCTCAGCTCGACAGTCTCGGATGTGTCGGCGGCCATGTGCATCACTCCCTGGGGTGCGCCGCCCGGACCATCTGCATCCGGCGGACGATGAGGGGATCGCGGAGGCCGGTCGCAAGCACGCGCCCGGCCGCCTCGGCCGCCTCGTGCCGGCGTCCGGACAGGTGCAGGGCCCACGCGAGCGCGGCCTGGGTGGCATGGTGGGGACGAAGGGCGTGGTCGCGCTCGGCCCACGGCAGGGCCGCCTCGCCGTCGCCGGCGACGTCGGCCTGGTACTCGACCAGGTGGTGCAGGTACTGCACCTCGCCCAGCCGGACCGACTCCAGATAGCCGGCGAGCGCCCGCTCGTGCCATGCGCCGGCCTCGGCGTCGGCCCCGAACCGGGCGAGCAGGTCGCCCGCGGCCTGGGCCAGCTCCGGCCGGCCGGTGCGCGCGGCGGCGTCCTCCACGAGCGCCGCGGCCTCCTCCAGCCGGCCCTGGGCCGCGCGCACCGCGGCCAGATGGCGGTCGACGAGCCAGTGGCCCGAATAGGCCCGCGCGGCCAGCTCGCAGTGGAGCTCGGCCTCGGCCACGCGCCCATGGCGCAGGTGCAGGCGCCCCCGGTGGGACTCGACCCAGGCGTACGAGCGGAGCTCCTTGGCGGTGAGCTCGCCGGCCGAGCGGGCGTAGAGGTCGTCTGCCGTCCGGGCGTCCCCGAAGAGGCCCTCGAAGTGGGCCAGCCGGGCCAGGTTGTCCCAGGCCGGCGTCTCGGCCACGAGCCGCTCGTAGGCGGCGCGCGCCTCCGCGTATCGGCCCAGCTGGAGGTCGACGTCGGCCTGTACGGCCCGGCCGTCGGGCGACGCGGCGAGCCCGTCACCCTCCGCCAGCGCGGCGGACGCCTCGGCCAGGCGGTGCTGCTTCATGTGCAGGCTCGCGCGCAGGAAGCAGAGGTCGGGCCACGGCCCGAACCGCTCGAGCGCCTCGTCGAGCGCGGCGTCCGCCCGGCGCAGCTCGGCGAGGTCCCCCGAGAGTGAGGCACGGTTGACCCGGAGGGACGCGAGCCGGGTCGCCGCTTCGGCGTCCAGCGGGCCGGGCGGCGCCGCGCACGCGGCGATCTCCGCCGCGAGCCGGTCGAGGTCGCGGGCCTGGTCGGTGGCGGCGAGGACGGGGGCGCTACCCATGCGGTTCGGCCAGGTAGGGGAACTCGGGCAGGAACTCGACGTCGTTTCGCAGCGGGTTGGGCGGCGTCTTCGGGACGATCGGCGCGGCGTCCCAGAGCGCCTGGTCGTTCAGGAGCTCGAGGTGGTAGGGCTTGCCGTCGAGCTCAGCGTCCATGTCGAGGAAGAGCGACAGGAACCGGGTCGCCACCTGGTCCTCCAGCCGGCGGCCGAACGGCCACGTGCCGGTGGTGTCCATGTCGATCGCGCACACGTTCGGGACGAAGATCTCGAACGAGCGTCGCAGCGGGATGTCGGCCCCGGACGGGTTCCAGGAGTCGTCGGGCATGTTCAGCCGCTGGAACACCAGCCTGCGGACGCGGGGGAAGGCGGTCGCCGCGAGCGAGTAGGTGCGGTGCACCGACACGGGCGAGTCGTCGTGGTCGAACGACGTCGCGAGGCCGAGGGCGCTGATCGACGGCCCGAATCCCCAGCCCAGGTGCGCCAGCCGCTTTACGAAGTGCGGCGCGAGCCAGAAGTTGTTGGCGCCGAGCTGGCGGTTGTCCTCGCGCTCCGAGAGGCCCGCGTCGGCGAACGGCTGGCCCACGGTGTCGACGAGCTTGTAGCGCTTCAGCTCGTCGTCGAGCCTGAACGACTCGATGAGCGCCCACGGGTGCTCGATCCAGAGCGGGTTGTCGGGGATCGTCTCGACCTTGTTCGCGGCCTTCAGCACCCAGCTCTCGCCCCACACGTTCACGATCCGGTCGCGGCCGGGCTCGCCGGTCAGGTACCGCAGCGGCAGCTCGAGCACGATCGCGTTCACGTTCTTGCCGGCCTGGGCGTCCTCGCCGCTGTAGACGAAGCGGAAGTTGCCGTCGGCGTCCTTGGCGAAGCCGCCGCCCTCCCATGCGAGCGATCCGGACGGCAGGTCGACCTTGACGCCGCGGCCGAGCAGCGGCTGCTCGGGGTCGAAGTTGAAGAGGTGGTTTCCCTCGAGCTCGAGGAGCGTCTTCGGGATCGGAAGCTCCCGCAGGTCCGGGCGGGTGTGGGGCACGTGGTAGAACTGCGGCGCGTAGTTGATCGACCGGAAGAACCCGGGCAGGTCGTTGAAGAATGCGTCGTCGCGGCCGCCGAGGAAGAGCCGGATCTCGCTCCCGTCGGGCGCCTTCTCGGTCGTCGCCTGGTCGAGCTGGACGGTGACCGAGAAGCTCCCGCCCGGGAAGTTCACGAAGTCGACCTTCGCCCGCCGGTCGGCGTCCGCCCGCACGCGAACCTCGGCGGGGCGCAGCTCGCCGAGGTACTTGTCCTTGACGGCGCCGACGTAGCCGCGCAGGGCATCGAGGCTCCAGTCGTCGCCGGGGAACGCGACCCGGCCGCCGGTCGTGACGAGCAGGCGATAGAGCATGTCGGTGTCGAAGACCCCGGCCGTCGGAACCGAGGCGAACGTGAGCGCGATGACGACCTTCTCGCCGGCGCTTCGGTCGGGGCTCGGGTAGCCGAAGAGGTCGTAGACGTCGGCGGCGCTGACGTCGATGTCCGAGAAGATCGAGTTGACGGCGTTGGGGTCGTTGTGGTCGGCCATGGGTGCCCTCCTCAGGTGGCCACGCTGACGGGGACGCCGGCGTCGGCCAGCACGGCGTCGCTCGCCTTCTCGCTGATCATGTACGTCGGGGTGACGATGAAGTAGCCCGGGATGCGCGGGAAGACCGAGGCGTCGACCACCCGCAGGTTTCGCGTTCCGCGCACGCGGAAGCGGCCGTCGAGGACGGCCGTCGGGTCGTCGTCCCGGCCGATCTTGCAGGTGCACGAGGCGTGGTGGCCCCAGGCGTGGGTGCGCACGAACTCGCGCAGCTCCTCGTGCGTGCCGACCGCGTCGCCGGGCACGAGCTCGGCCGCGGTCATCTCTGAGCGGTGCGCCATCCGGCGCACGAACCGGATCCCCCACACGACGGCGTCGAGATCCTCGTCGCCGCCGGGGCTGCCCTCGTCGAAGTAGCGAAAGTCGATGGCGGGCGTGTCCCGCGGATCCCGCGAGCGCAGCGTGACCGTGCCGGCGGTGTTCGTGGTGTGGGCCTTCAGGATCGCCCACGTGAACACGTTTCGCTGGCGGGCAAGGGCGCGCGAATAGCCCGGGTAGTAGCCCTCGAACCGGGCCGGCAGGCCGAAGACGAAAAGGTCGGCCCGCGGCACGATCGCGACGACGGCGCCGTTGCTCGTGTAGGCGCCCTTCCCGCTGCGCCACGCGGTGAAGCAGCGGTCGTCCGCGCCGTCGCCGGCCGGCGGGGCGAAGCTGCATCCGTCGAGGAGCGTGAAGCGGTCGTCGCGGAGCTCGCTCACGACGCCCACCTCGTAGCGGTCCTGGAGGTTCGCGCCGACGCCGGGAAGGTCGACCTTGACAGGGATCCCGTGCGCCTCGAGCTCCTCGCGCGGGCCGACCCCGGAGAGCTTGAGGAGCTGCGGCGTCGAGAAGGCGCCGCCGGCCAGGATCACCTCGCGGCGGACGAGCACGCGTTGCAGCGAGTTGATGTGCTGCGAGGGGGACGCCGGGCGCGGGTCGGCCGCGTAGGCATGCGGCACGTTCAGGTACTCGACCCCGACCGCCGTCATCGTCTCCTCCTCGAAGGCGACCCCCGTTACCAGCGTGTGCGTTCGCACCACCAGGTTCCGGTGCGGCTCCGCCGCGGCCCGCTGGACGTGCTCGCGCGTACCGTTGCGGCGGCCGCCGGCCGTCGCCAGCGGGACGAGCCACAGCCCGCGCAGGCTGCCTCCGGCGACCCGCCAGTCGTTCGGGTCGAGCCAGGTGCGCAGGTAGCGGTGGTAGTCCTCGATCCGCGAGAGCCCCTCGACGGAGCTCCGCAGCTCGGCCCTCGCGGCACCCAGGATCTCCTCGAGCAGCGCCGGGTCGTGGAGGGCGACCCTGGCGTCGGGAAGGCTGGTGGTGAGCCAGCCGCCGTAGCCGTGCCGGCGCCGGTTCCCGAGGAGCCGCTGCCACCAGCGCACGTAGCTGTTGCGCTCGACCCGCTCGAAGTAGGTGCGCATCGCCTCGCCGCCCCACGACGGGTCGCCGAGCTCGGCGGCGATCGCGTCCCAGTCGGAGCGCGGCCCGGCGATCGTGATCATGGCGTTGTGGGCCGTGCAGCCGCCGAGCGTGCCCGCCCGCGGATACCAGACCCCGCCGCGGTCGGCCACGAACTTCGGGTCGCGGCGGCCGCGCTCGTCGTCGGAGTAGTGGCGGACGAAGTAGTCCCAGCGGAGCGCCTCGTCCTCGGTCGCCTCGCCGTGGAAGGCGGGGACGGAGTAGTCGTAGCCCTCGTCGGCGCCGCCCGCCTCGAGGAGCAGGACGCGCATGCCGGCCCGGGCCAGGTTCACGGCGATCGGGCCGCCGCCCGCGCCGGAGCCCACGACCACGTAGTCGAACTCGGAGTCCTGCGACACGCGCGAACCTACGTCTGTGGCGTCCGCGCGACCAGTGCGAGCGCCGTGTTGACCGACGAGATGGCCGCCGCGGTGGCCGCCGACCGGAGCGGCACCTGCCGGCGAGCGCCGGCGACGACGGCTGAGGCCACGTCGGAGGCGTGGATGAGGAGCGCGAGCCGGAGTGCGTGGTCGCGCACCTCCTTGTCGCGCAGCAGGAGGTCGGCGCCGATCACCACCGTCCGGATGCCGAAGAGCCGGAACGGGTAGACCGCGGTGTCGTCGGCCGCCAGCCGCCGGGTCAGGAGCCGCGGTGCCAGGAGGGCGCTCGCCCCGTTCACGATCCGGATCCCGGCGAGCGCGATCCGGGCGTAGTCGCTGGTCGTGCGCGTGCTAGGCAACATCCGCGACCGCCGTCCACGGCGCGAACGGGTTCTCGACCCCCTCGAGGGCCGGCTCGAGCTCGGGGAAGTGACGCAGGAGCACGGTCCGCATCGTGGTCTGGTCCACCCAGTCGAAGCCCGCCTGCGTGTAGACCTCGGGGCGGAAGTCGCGGGTGAAGAAGCGGTCGCTCTCGAGCCGCCGCGACGCCATCAGGATGAACACCCGAAACGCGGTGTCGCTGAACCCGAAGCCCTTCGGCTTCGGCTCGGCGTACATCCCGATCATGAGGTCGACCCGCTCGACGTCGCCGTAGATGCGGCGCAGCTCCTCCGCCCAGACCGGGTTGTCGGTCAGCTCCTCGAAGCTCCGCACGGGGTTCATGTGGAAGAGCCGCCGGAACTCGTTGTATCGGGGGACGCCGCGCTCGCGGACGCGCAGGACGTCGATCGAGGCCAGGTCGATGAGCTCGCCGTCCGCCCGGTTGAAGTGCTGGAGGTACTTCGGGTAGTTGTGGAGCGTGATCGCGCCCGGGTGCGATCGCCCGAACGAGTAGAAGAGATCGGCCATCGAGACCTCGGCGAGCCGCTCGCGCACGTGCAGGACGCCCACGTCGGGCAGGTCGTGCTCGGCCAGGACGCGGTCGTCGTCGAGCGAGCGGAACAGGAACTCGTCCGGGATCAGCGGGTGCATCCGGTAGACGGCGACGAACTCCTCGGTGAGCGAGTACGGGACGCCGTGGTGGTTCGTCTGCGACCCCGGGATGCCGTGGAGCACCTCGTCGCTCGTGACCTTCCCGACCAGGCCGTGCAGGTGCGCGCCCGTGAGCCCGTACCAGTTCGTGCGCAGCGCGAGCACCGTCGTCGGGTGGGCGATGATCGCGGGCGTCCAGTCGACCGTGTGCACCTTGGCCATGACGGCCGCGTTCACGAGCCGGGCCTTGTCGTAGAGCTCCTGGTCGGACATGTGCGGGTACTCCGCCGCGAGCCGCTCGCAGATCGCGTTGTGCTCGCGCATGAAGAGCGAGTGCAGGAGCGCGAGCCCGATCCAGAAGTTGCCCGCGACGCCGGACAGGTCGACGAACTTCTGCATGTCCTCCGGCGGCAGGCCGAGGTCGTCGATCCGGAGCTTTCCCTTCTCGTGCGAGCGCAGTGCCTCGACGAACTCCGGCGTCCCGCCGTAGACCTGCGAGCCGTCCCACCAGTGCGTGTCGCCGGTGGTGTACGTCGGGGGCCCGGACTCGTCGGGGCTGGGATCGGGCTTCGTGCGCAGGATCCGCATCGGGTGCTCGGGCCAGGGGTCGGACTCCTCGAGCGGGATCTCGAACCCATGCCCCTTGTCGGGGTCGTGGCTCAGCCAGTCGTGCACCTCGAACTGGATCCACGCCCCGGCCAGCAGGTTGAGGGTCGTCGCCGGCTGGAACTGCTCGCGCGTCAGGAGCCGGCGGCTCACGAGCCGCGGGTTCGGGTCGAGCAGGCGCTTCTCGTCCTCCGGATAGGCGTGCTCGAGCGGCACGTTTCGCCCGAACCGGCTACCCAGCGAGCCCATGAGCGGGTCGTCGAGGTCGTTGTAGGTGCCGTTGATCATCCGCGCACCGAGGTGGCGCGAGACGTCGGGATCCTCGAACGGCGGCTTGTCGAGCGGGCCGCGGCCGGTGTCGTAGAGGTTCTCGGCGCGGAGCCGGTCGCGCAGCCCGATCAGGACCGGGATGGCGGCGATCGTCGGCAGCCGCGCCCAGCCGAACGAGCGGTCGACCTTCTCGGCGAAATCGGAGACAAGCCTGGTCAGCTTCCCCGTCACCCTGGTGCCCTTTCCTCGTCTCGCGAGGGCGTGCCGCCCGCGCTCAGCCGTCCTCGCGGCGATGAAACACCCTCGTTGCAGCCGTGTCAAGTCGCCGTCTTTGGCAACGCCGGCGGCCGGGCCGTAGTTTCCCACCATGCCGGATCCGGGCGCGTCCCGATGTCCGCCGGCTCGGTGCGGGCCGATACTGCGGGCATGCGAACGTCATACGCGGAAGTCATGCCGGGTGCGATGAAGGCCATGGTCCAGCTCGTCCGCGAGGTGCGCAGGAGCCCGCTCGAGCAGTCGCTCGTCGAGCTCGTGAAGATCCGGGCGTCGCAGCTGAACGGCTGCGCCTACTGCGTGGACACCCACGTCCGCGCGGCCCGGGCCCGCGGCGAGAGCGAGCAGCGGCTCCAGCTCGTGGCCGTCTGGCACGAGGCGCCCTGCTACTCCGAGCGTGAGCGGGCCGCACTGCGGTGGTGCGAGGAGGTCACGCTGATCGGCGACCGACACGCCTCCGAGGCCGCCTACGGAGAGGCGGCGCACGTCTTCTCCGAGGAGGAGCTCGTCGCGCTCACCTATGCCATCGTCTCGATCAACGGCTTCAACCGCCTCGCGGTCGCGTTCCGCCAGCCGGTCGAGCCGGCGCCGGTCGCGCACCTGAAGGCCAGCTGAGCCTAGTTCAGGGGGCCGCGCACGAACACGTCGGTGAATCCGTTCGTGTCGCCCGCGACGAGGTTCGAGGCAAGCGACTGGAAGGCCACCCAACCGCCGTCTGACGACACGGCCGCCGGTCCGACGACACCGTTTGCCTGCGCGCCGGTCGCCGCGACATCGACGCGGACGGTGGTACCGCGGACGCGGTCGCGCAAGAAGAGGTCGGCCACCCCGTTGGTGTCTCCGGCGACGAGGTTCGTGGCCTCGGACGAAAACAGGCAGTAGCGGCCGTCCGCCGAGATCGCGACGCCGAAGCTCGGTCGGTTCGCCTGGTGCTCGCTCGATGACACGCTCACGCGATGGATCGCGCCGGTGATGCGGTTCTTGACGAAGGCGTCGCGCGCGCCGTTGGTATCGTGCCGGATGAGCGTCCTCGACCGGCTGGTGAACAGGCTGATCTCACCGTTCGCTGAGAGCGCGTCCGCGGCATCGAATCGATGAGTCGTGACGATTCGGGTACGGCCCGCCGCCACGTCGCGCACGAAGACGCCTCCGCCGATCGTATTGGGCGCCAGCGGGTGCCCGATCTTGTGGAAGAGCACATACCGGCCGTTCCGGGAAATTCCCCCAAGGGTCGAGTTCGCATCGATCTCGTCGATCGTGATCTGGGGCGGGAGGATCGAGGCGAGGCGGCAGCGCCCCGTCGAGCGCCTGCATCGCTCGACGCCTGTGAGGAACACGTCGTCGTACGCGTACCAGCGGGCGCCGGCCGAGAGCGCCAGGTGTGACACGGGGAAGTTGTCGAACGGCACGAGCATGCGCGTGGTGCCATCGGTGCGGTCGCGGATGTACACGTCGGGACACCGCTCGGGGGCGCACACCGAATCGTCGTTGCCCGGGGCCAGGTTGGTCGCATACGACGCGAACGTGACGTACCGACCGGACGGCGAGATCGCGAGCGCGTCGGATGTGCTCGTGTGGTTTCCCTCGACCTCGGCGGACGAGACGCTGACCCGCTCGGTCGTGTTCGAGACCGTGTCACGCACGAACACGTCGGGCGCGCCGTTGCCGTCCCCGGGGACAAGGTTCGATGCCGTGGCGGTAAAGGCGATGAACCGGCCGTTCGCTGACACGGCCACTCTGCCGACGCCGCTCCCGGCGTTCGCCTCGGCCGCTGCCGACGAGACGCTCACCCGGACGGTGGTCGGAGCCGCCGTGGCGGCCGTCGGCGCCGACATGCCTAATCCGATCACCGCCGCACCGATGAGGACGACGATCTTCACACGGAGGCCTCCACCCGTCGGGAGCGCGAGTCTACCGAGTCGAATGCTCGTACGCAACGGCACAAGCCGCGGCCGAGCGTCGCCTCAGAACGCGATCACGTTGCGGATCGCATCGCCGCGCCGCATCGACCCGATCGCCTCGTTGATCGCTTCGAGCGGGTAGGTGCCCGTCACGAGCTCGTCGAGCTTCAGCCGCCCGTCCTCGTAGAGCGCGACGAGCCGCGGGATGTCGTCCGCCGGCCGCGCGGACCCCATCTTGGTGCCGACGATGCGCCTGCCGTTGTGGGCCAGGTCGGTCGGGTCGAACCGGGCCTCCTGGCCCGTCGCCGGCATCCCGGCCACGACCAGCGTGCCTCCGCGCCGCAGGAGCCCCAGCCCCTGCTCGACCGCCCGGGCGGAGCCGGCCGTCACGATCGCGACATCGACGCCGCCGCCGAGCGCGGCGGGTGGCGCCGCAGGATCCGCGGCTTCCGCGTTCACGCCGGCGGTGGCGCCGAAGGCGGTCGCCGCCTCCAGCTTGTCGTCGGAGACGTCGATCGCGATCACCGCCTCGGCGCCGGCCAACGCGGCCCCCTGGATCGCATTCAGGCCGACGCCGCCCGCGCCGATCACCGCCACGGTCTGGCCGGGCCCGACCCGGCCCGCGCGCTCGGCCGCCCCGATCCCGGTGAGGACTGCGCATCCGAGCACCGCCAGGCTTGCGGCGGGCAGGTGCCGCGGCACGGGGACGGCCTGCGACTCGTGCACGACGACCTCCTCGGCGAACGCCCCGCACCGCAGCCCCTGCGCGATCTCGTCGCCGGCCAGGCGGATCGGCGAGCGCTCGTCCAGCGGGAACACCGCGTCGCACAGGGCGGGCTCACCGGCCGCGCAGCGGCTGCACGTGCCGCAATGGCGGATGAGGCTGACGACGACCCGCTGCCCGGGCTTGAGCGCGGCCACCCCCGGCCCGGCGGCGGCGACGAGACCGCACGCCTCGTGCCCGAGCACCGTCGGGACGGTGCCGCCCCAGGCGCCGGCGGCGTAGGCGACATCGCTGTGGCAGATGGCGCAGGCCTCGAGCCGCACCCGCACCTCCCCCTCGCCGGGGTCGGCGAGCGTCACCTCCTCGACGGTGAACGGCTCGCCGAAGCGGTGGCAGACTGCGGCGCGGGGCACGCCGGGACCCTACTGAAGCCGCCGCTCGGGCCGCACGCGAAACGCGGCGAAGAACAGCGCGACCGTGATCGCCAGGAGCAGCGCAGTGCTCGGGTTCGGCCCGGGGTTCAGCACGTTCGGCATCTTGACGCCGGTCCAGCCCCGCTTCACGAGCTGCTCGTTCCAGCCGTCGTTCAGCGCGACCATCGAGCCGTACGCCAGGACCAGTGCGAGGTAGAACGCCATCACGCCGCGCAGGCGCGTCGGCCGCATCGCGGGCAGGACGCGGCGCAGCCCGAGGGCGATCGCCGCGAGCAGGATGCCGTCGAGGCCCTCGTGGTTTCCGAGGTGCACGGCGTGCAGGTCGGGATGCCCCGGCTCCGGCAGGATCTGCTTGGACATGAAGACCGTCCCGAGGCCGGGGACATCGCCCGCGTAGACGCCGACGTTTGCGAGGATCCAGGGGATCCCGGCCAGGAGCAAGAGGACGATGAACACGACGGCCGCCCGGTCGCCCGGCCTGTTGCGGACGTACGCTCCGATGCCGGCACGGCGGACCGCCGCCAGCGTCAGCGCGAGCGCGATCCCGACGCCGATCGCCGCGAGCCCGTTCGAGGGCTTGGCGTCGAGGTCGGCCTCGTCGATGACTCCGGGCCATGCGATGGTCGCGCAGAGCACGGTCGCGACGGCGGCGGCCGCGATGGTCGCGCGACGGAGGCCGCGGGAGGGTCGCGACGCGAGCAGGCGGTCCGCGGCGACGCCCACGAGCGCCACGGCGGCGATCGACATCGGCCAGCCCAGGAGGACGAGGACGCGGGAGGCGCCCGCGGTGAAGCCGGTGCCGGTGACGTTGTAGAAGTCGCGGGCGGGCAGGCGCGCATAGGTGATCCACACGAGGACGGCGACCACGCCGATCGCTGCCCACGCGACGATCGCCTCGGTGAGCCCGGGGCCCGAAGGATCGGCGTCGGGGTTCACGTCGCTCCCCGTCGCTCGGCGATCATCCACAGCCCGTCGCGCGGCCGCAGCGACACCCGGGCCTGCGGGACGACCGGCCGCGCCGGGTCGAGTCGCAACCTGAAGCGTCTGCCCAGCTCGGCGAGGACGAGCTTTGCCTCGAGCATGGCGAACCCGACGCCGATGCACTTGCGCGTGCCGCCTCCGAAGAGCGGATAGGCCCAGTCGGGGCGCCCGGCGGCGCCCTCCGGCAGGAAGCGCTCCGGGTCGAAGCGGAGCGGGTCCGGGAAGAATTGGGGATCGCGGTTCATCACGAACGTGGGCATGAGCACGGCGGCCCCGGCCGGGACGAGGTGGCCGCCGATCGCCTGATCCTGCACCGCCCGCCGCTCGATGCCCCACGCGGGCGGGTAGAGCCGCATCGACTCGAGGAGCACGGCTTCGGTGTACGGCAGCCGGGCCGCATCATCCGCGCCTCGTGGCGCGCCGTCGAGGGCGTCGTCGATCTCGGCGTGGAAGCGCTCCTCGACCTCCGGATGGAGCGCGAGCTGATACCACGTCCAGTTCAGCCCGTTGGCGGTCGTCTCGTGGCCCGCGGTGATGAGCGTGAGCGCCTCGTCGCGCACCTGCTCGTCTGTCATGCCGGTGCCGTCTCCCTCCAGGTCGCGGGCGGCGAGCAGGATCGAGAGCAGGTCGCCGTCGGCCTGGCCGCCCGCCGAGCGCCGCTCGGCGATGACGCGCCCGGTTGCCTCTTCGAGCTCGGCGATCCCCTGCTTGAAGCGCCGGACGCTGGGAAGCGGCGTGTGCAGGAGCACCGGAAGCAGGGCGATCGTCAGGTAGTCGAAGAACTCGCCGACCTCGGCCACCGCGCGCCCGATGCGCTCGGCGTCGGCGTCGAGCTCGGCGCCGAAGAGCGCCCGCGTGACGACCCGCAGGGCGAGCTGGGTCATGTCGGCGGCCACGTCGCGCGACTCGCCGTCGTGCCAGGCGGCGCCCGCGCGGCGCGCCTCGTCCAGCATGATCCCGGCGTACGTGTCGACCACGCGCCGGTGGAACGCCGGCTGGAGCATCCGCCGCTGGCGCAGGTGGAAGTCGCCCTCGCTCGTCAGGAGACCGTTTCCGAGCACGATCTGCGCCCGCTCGAACCCGGGGCCCTTCTTGAACGAGCGCTGGTGGGTCACCAGCACCTCGCGGGCCAGGTCGGCCCGCATGACGACGAAGACATGCTGCGGGCCGATGCGGAAGTGGACGAGATCGCCGTGCCGCGCCCGCAGCTCGGTCATGACCGCGGTGGGATCGCGGTGAAGGCCGGCCAGGACGCGGAGCGAGCCCGCCGCACCGGGGCCTGGCGGGAGACGGTTCGTGGCGATCAAGGTGCGATATTCTCGCGCCCCGCCAGCCATGCTGCAACCGTCGCAAGGTCCAACCCCGGCATGGGTTCGCGCATACCTCCTCGTGGGGGCCGCGCAGGGGCTGGCGATCGCCTTCACGGGCTTCGCACGCCCGGCGCACGTCGTCGGGTTCCCGCTCTCGACGACGCCGCTCAACGTCCGCTTCGTGGCCTCGTTCTATCTGGCGGGCGCCGTCGGCCTGCTGGCGTCGGCCGCCGCCCGGCGGGCCGGTGACGTGCGGATCTTCCTCGCCGGCTTCACCGCGGTGACGGCGCTCCTGCTGCTCGCCACGCTGTGGTACTGGTCGACGTACACCGAGGGCGGCGTCCCCTATCCGTGGGTGGCCTCCTACGTGGTCGAGCCGGTCATCGGCGCGTATGCGATCAGGGCGCTCTCGCTCGAGCGCCCGGCCCGCCCGGGCCGCCACCGGATGAGCGCGGTCTACGAGGCGGAGGCGGTGGCCTTCGCGATGCTCGGCGTCGTCCTCGCCGCCGCGCCCGGGACAGCGGTGAGGATGTGGCCGTGGGCGCTCACGCCGGTGCTCGCCCGCACCTATGCCGCGATCTTCGTCGCGTTCGCGCTCGGTGCGGCGCTCGCCGCGCGCGAGCGGCGCCCGCAGGCGGTGCGGCCTTTCGCGCTGGCGTCGCTCGCGCTGGTGGGGTCGACGGCTGTCGTCTCGCTCGTCCACCACGGCAAGTTCGACGGCGGCGCGTCCACCTACGTCTGGGCGGCCGCGCTTGCGGCGGCCGTCCTCGGGCTGGGTGCGGCCGCCCTCGCCGCGCTCCGGCCGGAGCGCGCGGCATGACGGCCTGGCTCCGCGCCTACCTCGCCGCGCTGGGCGCGGCGCTCCTCGCCCAGGGACTGGCGTCGTGGGCCCTCGACGCGAGCGGGAACATGAGCGACCGGATGCCGTACCGGTTCGCGAACGCCGACCCGCGGCACGCGCTGATCCACGTCGTCTGGGGGAGCGCGATCCTGATCCTGCTCGGCCGCGGGCTCGATCATCGCGGCTGCGTCCGCCTCGCGCTCGGCTTCGGGGTCTTCTACACCGCCCTTGCCGTGCTCGGCGTCGCCGTCCACCATCCGCTCGGCCTCAGGCTCGACCGTGGCGAGAACGTCTTCCACCTGCTCGTCGGCCCGATCTCGCTGGCCGTCGGCCTGGTCGCCCTGCGCGGCGAGCGCGCGCTCGCATGACGGCGGCGGTCACGGTCGGCGCCGTCCTGGCCGGCCTCGCCGGGGTGAAGGCGTTCGAGGAACGGCTGCCGCGCTCCGTGGTGCGGGCCGGGATCCTGGTTTTCGTGCTCGGGCCGCTCGCCGGCCTCGGCTATGCGATGTGGGCGCTCTGGCGCCAGTCGTTCGAGCCGGTCGACCTCGTCCTGCTCGTGGTGCTCTCGGTCGTCACCGGCCTCGGCACCTCGCTCGGCTACCACCGGCTCCTGACCCATCGCAGCTTCGCGACGACGCCGTGGCTCAAGGCCGTGTTCCTTGCGGCCGGCTCGATGGCCGTCCCGAGCCGGCCGGTCGACTGGGCCGCCCGCCACCTCGAGCATCACGCCCACTCCGACCGCGAGGGCGATCCGCACAGCCCCGCCGACGGGTTTCTGCACGCCCACATCGGGTGGATGCTCGCCGTCAGCCCGGCGAAGCGCGAGCGCTACTGCGCCCGCCTCCTGCGCGACCCGGTCGTCATGCTGATCGATCGCACGGCGCTCGTCTGGCTCGCGCTCGGGCTGGCCGTGCCGGCGCTCGTCGACGGCTGGCGCGGGCTCCTGTGGGGCGGGGTCGTTCGGATCGCCGTCCACAACCAGACGATGTTCGCCGTCAACTCGGTCTGCCACACGTTCGGGTCGCAGGCGTTCCGGACCGGCGACGAGAGCCGCAACAACCGGCTCGTCGCCGTGCTCGCGTTCGGGGAGGGGTGGCACAACAATCACCACGCCTTCCCGTCGGCCGCCTACCACGGGATGGGCCGCGGGCCCGACGCGACCGGGCTCGTCATCCGCGCGCTCGAGTGCGCCGGCCTAGCCTGGGACGTCCGCCGCCCGAGCGAGGCGGCGCTCGCCCGCCGCCGCGTGCCGGGCGGCCCCGCGGCCCGGTGATACGGTTGGCGCAGGTCCTTCCAAGGAGGTTCGAGATGGCTGTCGAGACGCGGGCGACCACGCGTCAGGGGTCGAAGACGGTCTTCGTCGATCGGTTCTGCGACGGGATCATCGGCCCGAGCACCGAGATGCTGGGGCCGGTGCGCGACGGAGGCCACATCGTCGCGAACACCGCGCCCGGATGCTGGGGGCCGATGATCACCCCTGCGATCAAGGGCGGCCATGAGGTGACGCTGCCCGTGGAGGTGGAGGGCGCGGAGGTGGGCGACGCGGTCGCGATCCACATCCGCGACATCTCGGTCACGTCGCTGGCGACGGCATCGGGCAACGATCGCATGATCGAGGGGCGCTTCAACGGCGACCCGTTCTGCGCCAAGGTGTGCGGGTCGTGCGGTGCCGAGGACGAGGCGACCGTCGTCGAGGGTATCGGCCCCGACAGCGTGCGGTGCGCCAACTGCGGCGCGCCCGCCGCCCCGTTTGCGTTCACGAACGGCTACACCATCGCCTTCGACGACGAGTGGAAGGTCGGCGTCACCGTCGGTAAGGCGCGCGCCGAAGAGATCGCCGGCGACGCCGACGCCAACGCGGCGCTGCCCGAGAACTCGATCCAGAACCCGATCCTGCTCTTCGCGCCCCACGACCTGGTCGGCGTCGCGACCCGCATGCGGCCGTTCATGGGCCAGATCGGCACCACCCCGGCGGTCGACCTGCCGGACTCCCACAACGCCGGGGACTTCGGCGCGTTCCTCCTGGGGGCGCCGCACTCGCACGCGGTCGACGCCGAGCAGCTGGAGTCGCGCACCGACGGCCACCTCGACATCGACGCGGCCCGTGCGGGCGCCGTCGTGATCGCGCCCGTCAAGGTGCCCGGTGCCGGGATCTACATCGGCGACATGCACGGGATGCAGGGCGACGGCGAGATCGCGGGCCACACGACCGACGTGTCGGGCACCGTGACGCTTCAGGTCGACGTGCTGAAGGGGCTCGCGATCGACGGGCCGATCCTGCTTCCGGTGGCCGAGGACCTGCCGTTCCTGGCGCGGCCCCTGACGGGCGCCGAGCGGGCGCGGGCCGAGGAGGTCGCCCGCCGAAACGGCGTCGAGCAGCTCGAGGACTCGCTGCCGATCTCGGTCGTCGGCACGGGCCCCGACCTGAACAGCGCCGTCACCAACGGCCTCGAGCGGGCCGCGGCGCTTCTCGACGCCTCGGTTCCCGAGATCATGAACCGCGCCACGATCACCGGCGCGATCGAGATCGGGCGCGCCCCCGGCGTCGTCCAGGTCACGTTCCTCGCGCCGGCCGAGAAGCTGGCCGCCCGCGGCCTGGAAGAGCTCATCCGCACCCACTACGGGTTGTAGCGCCGCCGCTCGCGCCGGTCGCCGGCCTAGCCGCCGGCGACCGGCACGAGCACGTCGAGCTCGTCGCCGTCGGCGACCGGCAGGTCGCGGCGCAGGAAGGCGCCGCCGGCGACGACCGCCAGCCCGCGGAGCGCATCCGGCTCGAGCTGCGCCAGCCGGCCGACCTCGGCGACGACGTCCTCCACCGTGGCTCCGTCGCCGGCGAGCTCGATCGTCCGCCGGCTTCCGAGCCGCTGGGCCAGGACGCCGGAGAGCCGCACGGTGACGGTGTGCCCGGACACGGCGGCTAGTCGGTCTCGGGGGAGATCGTGGCCATGCTCCGAGTCTAGATCGTCGGATCGGAGCGACCGAGAGCCGGGCGCCGAACCCGGCTGTGCCTCCCGGCGTCCGACGGAGGGAGAGCGCCGTGCCCGCGAGCGGCGTTTTCCGTGACCGGACGTGACCGCGTTGACATCGCACGCAACTCCTGCCATCGTTGCGGCGCGATCGAGCTGTCCCGATGGGCCGGGCACCATCGCCCGGCCGCTCCCTCGGGCGGGGAGGAGGAAGCTGTGGAGCGGCACGGGATCAGGCGGTTCTACGTCGTCGGTGAGGGCGTGTTCGGCGAGCAGCGGTCAGGAGCGGTGGACGGAAAGAAGCTCGTCTCGGCCAAGGAGGCCGACGCGGCGGGAGGCGCGCCCGGCGCGACCTTCCGGTTCTCGCGCATGGGGCCGCCCGGGGCGGCCGGCGCCCAGCTCGGCGGCACGACCCGAAAGCAGCTGGCCGAGCTCATGACGACGGGGAACAAGGCATTCTCGCGGGTGCCGGCCGGCTACACGTACCTCGGCCAGTTCATCGACCACGACCTGACGATGGACGCCACGGTGGTTGCGATGGGAAAGACGGAGTCGCCCGCGACCATGCTCCAGGGCCGCTCGCCCGCGCTCGACCTCGACTCGCTCTACGGGCTCGGCCCCCACGACACGGACTCGGCGGAGTTCTACGACGCCGATCTCCTGCACCTGAAGACCGGCGGCACCGACGCGGGCCCGAACGACGGCTTCGACCTGCCGCGCGCAGGGAACACGCCCTCGTCGGCTCGCATCCCCGACCGGCGAAACGACGAGAACCTGGCCGTCGCCCAGACGCACTGCGCGTTCATCCGGTTCCACAACCGCGTGGTCGACACGCTCCCGGCGAATACGCCCGCTGCGGTCAGGTTCATGCGCGCCCGGAAGACCGTGACGCGGCACTACCAGTGGATGATCAAGACCGACTTCCTGCCGCGGATCTGCGATCCGAACGTCGTGAAGGACGTCTTCACGAACGGCCGCAAGGCGTTCGAGGTGGGCGTCCCGCCGACCCAGCTCCCGACGATGCCGATCGAGTTCTCGGTCGCCGCCTACCGCCTCGGCCACAGCATGGTGCGCCAGGCCTACAACTGGAACGTCAACTTCGACGACGGTGCCGGCACGCTCGACCTCCTGTTCTTCTTCTCGGGGACGAGCGGCAGCCTGGGCGGGAGCTCGCCGCTCCCGTTCATCTGGGCCGCGGACTTCCGCCGCCTCTACAACTTCGGCCAGGCCGGGCGCGAGGACCTGGTGGTGCCCGCCGCCAAGTTCAACCGGGCGATGACGATCGACACGGTCCTCTCGCACGAGCTGGCCACGCTGCCGCAGGAGACGATCGGCAACCCCAAGGTGCCGAAGTCGGATCCGCGCCACGACCTCGCGTTCCGGAACCTGACGCGCGCGAAGATGGTGAACCTGGCGACCGGGCAGCAGATGGTCGCGTTCCTGAAGAGCAAGGGCGTGAACGTGAAGGCGCTCACGGCGGCGCAGATCCGCCAGGGTGCCGGTGGCATCTCGCTCGCCGAGCTGCCGAAGCGCGAGCGCGACGCGATCGTGGCGCGGACGCCGCTTTGGTTCTACGTGCTGCGCGAGGCCGAGCTCAACGGCGGCCGGCTGGCCGGAGTCGGCGCGCGGATCGTGGCCGAGACGTTCCACCGCGCGATGGAGGGGAGCGAGACCTCGATCGTCCGCGATCCGACGTTCAAGCCGACGCTCGGCCCGAACGCGTCGACGTTCCGGATGGCCGACCTCCTGCTGTTCGCATTCGAGGGGAAGAAGAAGCTGCTCAACCCGAACGGCGGCTGACGCGGCCGGGAAGACCCGGCGGCGCCGGCACGTCATGTGTGTATCTCGTCGTCGCGCTTGGAGGAGAGCACAATGACCCGTCTTCACCGTATCGTCCCCGCGTTCGTCACCACCGTCGCGGCCGCCGCGCTCCTGGCGCCGGCCGCTCAGGCTCGCCCCGCCGTCTCCGGCAGCGCCAGCGGCGGCGGCGGTGTCGCCGTGGAGCGCACCGTCCACGACCAGCCGCTCGCCAACCCGGTCTCCGTTCCGGCACCGGGCCTGAACCACGGCGCCGGCCTCGCGCTCGACCGTAGCCGCGCGGCCCAGATCAGCGAGAGCAGCGGCACGAGCTGGACCGACGTCTTCACGGGCGCCGCCGCGGCAGCCATCGCGATCGCCATGGCCGCGGCCGGCGTCGGCTTCAACCGGCGCGCGAACCCCGCCACCTGATCGTCACGCAAGAACGCGAACGGGCCCGGCCTCGGAGCGAGACCGGGCCCGTTCGATTGCTGCGCTAGGAGCTCGAGCCGACGACGGTCGTCTCCGGCGCCGGCACGATGCGGATGTACGGCCGCGGCGACTCCCACCCGTCGGGGTAGATCTCGCGGGCCTCGTCGTCGGAGACCGACCCGGCGATGATCACGTCCTCGCCGGGCTGCCAGTTGACCGGCGTCGACACCTTGTGCGTCGCCGTGAGCTGGAGCGAATCGAGGACCCGCAGCACCTCGTCGAAGTTGCGGCCGGTGGTCATCGGGTAGACGAGCACCAGCTTGACCTTCTTGTCGGGGCCGATCACGAAGACGTTGCGGACCGTCTGGTTGTCGGCCGCGGTCCGGTCGGCCGCGTCGCCCGAGACGTCCGCGCCCAGCATGCCGTACGCCTTCGAGATCGTGAAGCCGGCATCGCCGATGATCGGATAGTTGGGCGCGTGGCCCTGCGTCTCCTCGATGTCCTCCGCCCAGCCGTTGTGCTTGTCGACCGGATCGACGGACAGCCCGATGATCTTCGTGTTGCGGCGGTCGAACTCCGGCTTGATCTTGGCCATGTAGCCGAGCTCGGTTGTGCACACCGGCGTGAAGTCCTTCGGGTGCGAGAAGAGCACCGCCCAGGAGTCGCCGATCCACTCGTGGAAGTTGATCGGCCCCTCGGTCGTCTCGGCCTCGAAATTGGGTGCGGTGTCGCCAATCGTCAAACCCATCCTCTATCCCCTCTCAGTCTTTGTGCGCGCCCTCCGCCTTCTCTCGGCGCTGGCTCGAAGTTTAGCCTGAGAATGGATCCAAAGTGTGGCCGACCCCGTCAATCCCGTTCTCCGAGCGGGCCGGCGGCGAAGGGCTGTTCGCCGCGGAGCCTGCACAGCCACGGCTCCACCGCGGCGAGCCACGCCGTGGGAGCCCGCAGATGCGCGTGATGGCCGCCCGCGGCGAGCAGGCCGACCTCCCAGCCGGGATGCCGCGCCGCGGCAGCGAGGGCGAAGTCGACGGGAACGTGGTGGTCGTCGCGGGCATGCACGACGAGCACGGGTGCCGACACGGCGGCGGCCAGCGCGTGAAACCGGCCGGGCCGGAGCAGCACTCCGGCGACTCCGGCAACGCCCACCGGCGAGGCCGGCGGTGCCCCTGCCCGCGGCGGCCGTTCGCGCAGCGTGCGCAGAAACGCGATCCGGTGAGCGGCGTAGCCGGCCGCGGTCTCGCGCCGCGTGCGCCCGTTCCGAGCAACGGGAAAGGGACAGCCGGTCAGGATGACGCCGGCCGGCGGCTGCTCGGAGCCGGCCGCGATCCGCAATGCGAGGAGCCCGCCCTTCGAGTGGCCGATCAGCACCGTGCCCGGCGACGCGGCCGGGAGGCGGCCCGACCGCAGGTCAGGCGCCGCGACCGGGCCGTGGGCCTGAAGCGCCGGAAGAACGGCGTCCCAATCTCCGGGGCCCCGACCGAGCCCGTGCAGGCAGACGATTCGCAGATCGACCATCGAAACTCGTAGTTCTGCGAAGCACTTTAGGGGCGCACACCGACGCGCCTGCGCCGGCCGGGGACGACGCTTCTACTGACACGTTGAAAGGGGGTGATTCGAGTGTTGACTCCTGCACCGAGATATCCCGTGCGCGTCGAAGGGAGGCTGGATCCGGAGCTGTCGCGCGGCCTCTGGCTGGTGAAATGGCTGCTCGTGATCCCGCATCTGATCGTGCTTGCGTTCCTGTGGATCGGATTCGTGTTCGCGAGCATCGCCGCGTTCTTCGCGATCCTGTTCACGGGGCGCTATCCACGCGCGCTCTTCGACTACAACGTGGGCGTTCTCCGCTGGACGTGGCGGGTCGACTTCTACTCGTTCAACGCCAACGGCACGGATCGCTATCCGCCGTTCACGCTGCACGAGGCCGACTACCCGGCGACGTTCGCCGTCGCGTATCCGGAGCGGCTGTCGCGCGGGCTGGTGCTCGTGAAGTGGTGGCTGCTCGCGATCCCGCATTACCTGATCCTCGCCGTGTTCGCGGGCGGGCTCTGGTACGGCGGGAACTGGGGCGGCGCGACCGGCGTCCTCGTCCTAATCGCAGTCGTGGCGCTGCTCTTCACCGGCCGCTACCCGGCCGGGATCTTCGATCTCGTGCTGGGCATGAACCGGTGGGCGCTGCGTGTTGCGGCCTACGCGAGCCTCATGACGGACGAGTATCCGCCGTTCCGGCTCGACATGGGCCCGGCGGAGCCCGACGCTCACGCGCCGGTCTAGCCTCGAGCGGGTGGGGGCGGCCTCCGGGCCGCCCTCACTCGTCGTCGCACGGCGCGTTCACGTACCCCGACCGGAACGGCCGCTCCTCGCCCGAGTCGGCCTCGTAGGCGTGCCGCCAGACGCAGCCCGTGTCGTTCGTCAGGAGGTGGATCGAGACGGAGGTCTCGGCCGAGGTCGTGCGCACGCGGTGGATGTCGTCGCGGGGCGGGATGAGGACGTAGAAGTCGCCGGGCGCCAGCGATCGTTGCTCGATCAGCTCCAGCCGGCCGTCGCCGCGCGCGTAGACCTCCTCGTCCTGCGACCCGCGGTAGAGGCCGACGAGCCCCCAGGCCAGGTGGTCGTGGATGGGCGTCTGCGACCCGGGCGGCACCACCAGCGAGAAGAGCGAGAGCGAGCCGTCGTCCGCGTGGTAGAGGAGCCACTGGCCGATACCGCCGCCCATGCCGCTGTCGGGCGCGTCGGCCCGGTACTCGCCGGGCAGCCAGTCGTCGTCGGCCAGGAGCTCCGCGAACCGCGGCCGCAGGAGCTCGCACGCCTCCTCGGGCGACGCCGCCCCGGCGATCGTGGCACGGACGCCGGCGATGAACTCGCGCACGACGGGCGTGTCGAGGACGTACTCCGATCCCATCGCCCCGTATGATCGCGGCACGATGAGCGACGCGCGCCGCATGCAGCCGAATCGCCCGGACGAGGCAGGCTACGCCGGCGTCGGGCTCACCTTCGGGCGCGTGCCGCTTGTGCTCGAGCCGGCCGGGCTGGCGGGCGCCGACGTGGTGATCGTCGGAGCGCCGTTCGACGAGGGCGTGACCTATCGCCCCGGGACGCGGTTCGGCCCGCGGGCGATCCGCACCGCGGAGGACGTCGCGTTCCCGATCGACCGGCCGCACATGGAGCTCGGCGTGGATCCGTACGCGGAGCTCGACGTCGTCGACTACGGCGATGTCGACGTGCGCCCGTCCGATCTGGCCTGGTCGCATGCCGCCCTGCGAACCGCCGTTGCCGAGATCCTGGCGGCAGATGCGGTGCCCATCGTCCTGGGCGGCGACCACTCGCTCTCCTCCCCGGTGCTTGCGGCCCTGGCTGAGCGGTTCGGGGCGGACGGGTTCTCGGTCGTCCACTTCGACACGCACGCGGACACCGGCACGGACGAGCGCGAGGCGCCGCACGGGATCCCGTTCCACCGGGCGGTCGTCGACGGCCACCTGGACGGCCGCAACATCGTGCAGGTCGGCCTGCGCGGGGCGTGGCCGTTCCCGGAGGAGTTCCAGTGGATGCGCGAGGCCGGATTCCGCTGGCACACGATGGGCGAGATCGTGGAGCGCGGCCTCGCCGCGGTCGTGGGCGATGCGATCGAGCATGCCCGGTCGCGGGCCCCGCGCACCTACCTGACGGTCGACGTCGACGTGCTCGACCCGGCCTTCGCACCAGGCACGGGCACCGCCGAGCCCGGCGGCCTGATGACGCGGGAGCTGCTGTGGGCCGTGCGCACGGTCGCATCGCAGCTCGACCTCTGCTCGATGGACGTGGTCGAGGTCTCGCCGCCGTACGACCCCGCGGGCATCACCGCGCTCGCGGCCCAGCGCGTCGTCCTCGAGGCGCTCTCGGGGATCGCCCTTCGCCGGTCGGGGCGCGAGGCCCGGCCGGAGCGCCCCTAGGATTCGGTTCGACCACGACCTGAGGAGCGAGATGACAGCCGACAGCGACATCATGGGACGGATCGACGAGCTGGTGGCCGAGGAGCAGCGCCTCTACGAGCGCGAGAGCCATGGCGACTTCGCGGCGGGCGACCGCGCCCGGCTCGACGAGATCGGCGTCGCCCTCGACCGCTGCTGGGATCTCCTCCGTCAACGGCGGGCGCGGCGCGAGTTCGGCCTCGACCCCGAAGACGCACGCGAGCGAAGCGCTGACACGGTCGAGCACTACCAGCAGTAATGCGCCTTTTTGCCGTCGACCCGTTATCCGGTGCGGCGTACGGCGGTGAGGGCCTCGCGCCGGGTGGGGAACGTCGGCACTCGCTGGTCGAGGCCGAGAAGGCTCCACGTGCGATGCGGCGCGGTATGGGGCGCGACTACAGCCGCTAGGTCATGTTCGCGGCCGTCCGAATGAACGCGCTGGTGCCCCCCGACCAGGGCTCCGACCACAGTTGAGTCGACGAAGCCGGCGTCGGCCAGATCCACGACGATTCGTGACCCCGAATCGATCAGCCGGTCGATCTGAGCGGCGATGGCTCGGGCGGTGGAAACATCATGCTCGCCGGACAGGGCGAGGACAGCGATTCCTGCCTCATCCTTGACCTCGATGCTGCCCATCTCCACGAAAGTGTCCTTCCGCGTAACGGCGTCTTGCAGTCGACTGCCCTGAAGTGCGTGCTCAAGAGATGCTCCGACTCCTTCGGCTGGCGATACCCCCCGCGGGGTGCGCACTAACGCCTCGACGGAGCTGGCCTCTCGTCGTGTCCCAGCTGTAACGGTTGGGGAAGCTGTGCGATGTATGGAGGAGACGTATGCGGCAATCGCAGTATCCCTCCCGTGGTCCTACAGAAGGCAAGCCGTCGCCGCGGCCTTGAGGTGACATGTCCGGCGCAAGTGTCCACAGTGTGGCCGTGGGCGGGCGACTTGATCCTCCTCTAGCTCCCGCGTAGGAAAGCATCTTCCTGGGTATGTCTCTTTGGTACCGATGCGATTTCGAGGGGGTTGCACGTGCTGATCACGATTCTTGTCATTCTGGCCATCATCGCGCTGGCGCTGTTCATCTGGCGCAACATGGCGGGCCGCCGCGTCTAGCCTCGGTTCGCGGATGAAACGGCCGGGTGGTCGCAGCCAGCTGAGTTGGCGTGACACCCCGGCCGTTTGGTCCAGACGAGTAGCGCCGCGGGCTAGCGGCATCAGGGCAGGCTGCGGACGCGGCTCAGGGTTCCGCGAACCACGCGTGGATGCGCGGTTCGACTCGCGCGGCCAGGTCACCGAGCTCACTCGCTTGAGCGAGCAGACAATCGACGGAGCGCTCGAGCGCTCGCAGAAGCTCTTCGGCCGCAAGCGTTCGGACCAGTGTGCCGTCAAAGGAGCGAAGGACGTCTGGCGGCAGATCGTCGAATCCGCGCCCGAACCGCGCTGGAAGCCCTCTGCGCGCGCATGCGAGGTCGAGCGCGTGATCGCGCACAGCGCTGGCGCAGTGCTCCGCCTGCCAGAGTCGGCCGCGGTCGATGCATGCCCGCGCGTCCCGAGCGTAGGCGACGCCCCACCCGAAGATCTCCCGCGCGTTGGGACCCGGTGGCGACGGTAGGTCGACTGCCTGGCCGTACAGCAGCTGAAACCGTGGCCCGGCCGCACCGAAGTGTCGCGCCGGCGAGAACGACAGATCGCATTGCAAGCCGTCCGGTAACAGGAACACCCGGTAGATGGTCTCCCCGCTTGGGACATCGAAGAGCGGCAGCGCATCGAACTCGTCGCGCATGCGCTGTGTCCAGTCCTGGAGCACCGCGGGGACGTCGACGCCGTCGGCAACGGCGAACGTCAGATCGAGGTCCGACCAGCGGTCGCCGGGGCCGCCTGCGAGGGAGCCGACGACCCCCGCACCGATGATGCGCTCGTCCCTCGCGGCCAGCGCGAGTACGCGCTCGCGTACGCGATCTCGGTCTTCGGTGGTGAACACCGTCCCGAATCGTGCCACGCTGACCGTCTCGTCGATCCGGACGCCAGCACGGCGCTCTCGGTCCGCCTGATCGGCTATCGGACGGGGCGGAGCCAGCCGGTTACGAGTACGCGATGTCCGAAGCGGCGATGGATGGACGAAACGGTGTGACCGTCGGCGACCGCCACGAGCGCCCACGCGGAATTCCGACACGCTTGCACCTCAAGCAGGTTGAGGGCAGCGTGATGCTCGGCCAGTCGCCATGCGAGTCTCCTGCTCGCCCGCGTGATGATTCTTGCGTCGCACGCTCTTGGAGGAGTCGGCTGAGTGTCAGCCGATGCGCGCGCGAACGAGGCGTGCTCGACGTGGAACACGTGGCCGTTCCATGTCCCAACCATGCGCAGCGAAGGGGTCGACCAAGCCGCGCGGCCAGCAACGGTGATCGCTTCCCCGGCTTTTAGCACCCGCTTGAAGTCATACCGGGTGACGCGCACGCCGCTGCATCCTGCCGGGGGCAGTGACGCGAGCACGGCGAGACAGGCGACCTGCCGATGCGTCTTGGTCCAGTAGAGCACCGGCGCGACGACCTCGAACCGCTGGGTACGCTGCGCGGCCGGCGCGGACGCCGTGGGTTCACGTTCGGCCGGCGCTGCGTGATGTGCTTGGCAGCCGGCCGCGATCACCGCAGCAGCGGCAATCGCACCGAGCACGTTGATCGAACGGCGTGACACGTACCTTTTTGACCGGGGAAGCGGCGTGCCGGTTCCGGTGCGGTGCAGGGCACAGCGACAGGTTGTGTTCGCGCGTGTCGTAGGCGAGCGGCACCCTGGTCTGCACGCTGGACTGCCCACCACACGCGCACCCGCCGCCCACATTGAGTAGGACTCCTGGTATGAGCGATCCACAGGGTTTGACCTTCGACACGGTCGCGCTCGACTACGACCGCGGTCGGCCGGGATGGCCGGGTTCGATGCTCGAAGGCATCGAGGCGGTGGACGTGCTCGACCTCGCCGCCGGCACAGGCAAGCTGACCAGGTTGCTGCTCGATCGCTATCACCACGTCATCGCCGTTGAACCGCTCGCCGGGATGCGGGCGCTCCTGCCACCGCACGCTGAAGTGCTCCACGGCTCGGCGGAGGCGGTGCCGCTTTCTGACTGCTCGGTCGACGCCGCCTTCGTGGCTGAGGCGTTTCATTGGTTCGACAGCTCCGCGGCTGTGAGAGAGTTGGCCCGTGTGGTGCGTCCCGCGGGGACGGTCGTCGTCTGTTTCAATACTTGGCGGGCTCCGTACGAGCCGCCGATCGGTAAGCGGGCCGAGCGTGTGCTCGAGGAGTGCTGGGCGCGGCTGCCGCCGCCGGGCGGCCCCAAGGTCGAAAGCGGTGAGTGGAAGCTCGGCTTCGTCGGGCAGCCCTTCAGTCCGCTGGAAGCGCGCAGCTACGACCATGAGATGGAGACTGACCGCGACGGCGTTGCCGCCTATTACAGCTCGACCAGCTCCACCGCTCAGCTGCCGCCCGCCGAGCGGGCCGAGTTGCGACGCGAGCTCGTCGACGCCATGGCCGACGTGCGCTATGGGCTGCTGCTGACGGCGCGGGTGTATACGGCGCGAAAGCTGCCTCGTGGCTAATCGCTGCCGCGAACCAGCATCGGATTGTTCGAGCGGCGTATGAGCCCGACGACGACGTCTTCTCGGATGGAGCTAGCTTCGTGAAGACAGAGCCATGAATGGGGCGGCGGAGGCCCGCCGCCCCATTCACACCCCAGCGCTTCAGCGAGGGCAGCTCGTATTAGGACCGCGTCTCGCCGTCTTCGACCTCGCCGCGCCAGGCGCCGGACGCCTCCCCTCGCGACTCGATCAGCTGCTTGAAGCGGTTGAGATCTTCGCGCACCTGCTGTTGCAGGATTCCAATCATGTCAGCGGCCCGCTCCACGCCACTCTGCGGCTCGACGTCCATCTCCACGCTGATGCTGGTCTGACCATCACTGCCCTGAAACTGGACGCGCCCGGAGTTCGTCGCGCCGTCGATGGCCTGCCAGGCGATCACCTGGTCTGGAACCTGCTCGGTGATCTCGGCATCCCACTCGGCGCTGCGCCCAGCGATGTTCGCCTTCCAGTGAAGATGCGTGTCATCGGTCTGGGTGACCTGCTCGATGCCGCTCATGAACCGCGGGAACTCTTCGAACTGCGTCCACTGGTTGTAGACCTCGCCGACCGGACACTGCACCTCGATCGATTCGGAAACGTGTGCCATCTGCCTCTCCTCTCGGTTGGAACGAAGGCCGCATACCCCCGTGGCGAACGCCGCTAACCCGAGACTCTCCGCGCCAACTGCCGCGCAGCCCGGGTTGTGATCCGGCGACGCCGTCACCGAACGGGCTCAGAACCGTGGCGTGTCTTTGTGGCCTCGCGGGCGACCGTTGGGCGCCGTGTTCGCTCCAGTCATCACGCCGGACCCAGGGACCTGGCGAAGTCGTCCTCGCGGCCCCGAAGACGGCGAGGCCGGTGATCCTGCCCGGACCACCGGCCTCGCCGCAACCCGAC
Source organism: Gaiellales bacterium (assembly GCA_036258075.1). Lineage (GTDB taxonomy): Bacteria > Actinomycetota > Thermoleophilia > Gaiellales > JAICJC01 > JAICJC01. The sequence goes on along the minus strand of DATAEI010000222.1, from coordinate 2,205 downwards.
AATTCCCACGGCGTTCCGCGGAGTAACTCATCCGATGCCGTCCACTCCTCGATTACCCCCGTCACCAACGGATCTTCGACGACCAGATCGGCCGGCGTCGGCGTCCAGTCCATGCATCGCCGGACACGACGATTCCACCGAGATCGACCCGCAGACCGTACGTCGGACAGACCAGCGTCATCTCACCGTGCGGCGGTCTGCGCGCCGATTCCGGTCAGTAGCCGACCCTGCCTCGGTGGTTTGGGCCTTCGAATGGCTTGCTTGGGTGCCATGAACCGATCCGGGGAATACACCGAACTGGTTTAGGACGAGGGCGACGCGTCCTCGATAACTCGACCGATGGGAGGGTCTCATGGCGGACACGATCGAACGCACGGTCACTCGCGGGTCGCTGATGCGCTCGGCTGGAGCAACTGGCGCGGGATTGGCGCTGGGCGGCCTGCTGCGGGCGACTCCTGCGCGGGCATCAGGCGTAACCAAGGGCGACATCGACATTCTCGTGGCGGCGGAGATCGCCGAGGCGCTGGCGGTGACGACCTATACCAACATCATCGACCACGCGCCATTCTTCCGACACTTGGCCGCGGACGACCAAGGCTATCTGCGGGCCGCTCGACAGGAGGAGATGTCGCACTACGCCCTGGAGAAGTCCGTCACAGGCACACCGTCGCCGTTCACAACCTTCTACTACCCCCGCCACATGTTCACGAGCGCACGCGTCACCTTGAACACGCTGGTCACGCTGGAGGACGCCTTCATCGCCGCCTACCTCGTCGGCGTTCGTAACTTCTCCAACGCCGACCTACGAGTGACCGCAGCTCGGATCATGGGAATCGAGAGCGATCACCGCACCCTGGCGCGGGTAGTCGCGCCCGGCGTCGCCAAGCGCGACGGAGGGCCAATCGAGTTCGTGAAGGGCATCCAAGGCGTGCCCGAGAAGGTCGACCCGCCCAACAACAACGGCTATGAGCGCACCCTGAAATGGACACACATCGACCAGGCCGTCGCCGCGCTGCTCCCGTTCGCAGACAAGACCGCGGCCCACAAGGCCGGATTTGACACAAGCCGGGCCTTCCACTTCCACCCATTCACGCCCAAGCTGCCGACCCAGCTCGGCGCGTTCCACGGATTCAACGGCTGACCCACGGCCACTCCGACGGCCGGGCGCCCACCAAGGCGCCCGGCCGCTGGTTAGCGGCCCCGAAAAGCTGTGGTCGTGCGGTCCCGGGCCGCGCGTGGCGTTGTCATAGACCAGGGCCATGTGAATACACGGCGTTCCCTGTGGGTAGGAGGCTCCCGTGCGCAGTGCCCGACCAGCCAGAAAACCGCAGCAGGGCGTGAAGGTTTCCGGGCTCCTCTGCACGCTGACAGCCGCGCTGATCTTCTTGTGCGGGGCGGCGGGGGCGCAGGCGGCGGTCATTTCGAGTTGGCCGCTGGCGAGCAACGCCCAGGACGTCGCCGACGGGAACGACGGCGTTGCGACCAACGTGGTCTTCACGGGCAGCTATGCCTCCTTCGACGGCACCAGCTCCAAGATCGCCGTGCCCTACGACTCCAATCTCTCGCCCGGCTCAGCGGACGTCACCGTGTCGGTGCAGTTCCGCACGACCTCCATGCCCGGCACCACCAACTACGACTTCGACCTGGTGCGGTCGACGCCGGGGAACCCGATGTACAAGGTCGAGCTGTACCCTCACGGCAGCCCGCCGAAGGCGCAGGCGCAATGCATCTTCCATGGCTCGACGGCCGGAACAACCTGGCACAAGGGTCCGTCGCTGAACGACGGCAACTGGCACACCGTGATCTGCACGAAGACGGCGAATGCGGTTACCCTCACGATCGACGGCGTGGCGTACACCAAGTCCATCGTCATAGGGGACATCACGCTGGCGCGAAAGCCGTTCTCCATCGGCTGGAAGCCGCAGGGTGCCGACTACTTCCACGGAGATATGAACAACGTCTCCGTCTCCATCGGCTAACCCGCCGGCCCCGCCGCTCAAAGATCTGCCCCACGGGAGGGTTGCGCCGCGGACTCGACGCCGCGCATGAGGCCCGTGCGGGGCGGCATACTCCCGCGTAGTGCCCGACCCGATCGCCACGCCCGGCCTCGTCCTCGTGGAGCACGAGTTCGCGGTCCCGCTCGACCACGCCCGGCCCGGAGGCGAGCGGATCTCGGTCTTCGTCCGTGAGGTCGCCGACCCGGAC
>DATAEI010000221.1:0-13799 GCA_036258075.1 Gaiellales bacterium | reverse complement strand
GGGTGGACGTGGGCGATCTCGTTCTTCATCCCGATGGCCCTGCTGCTGTTCCCGGACGGTCACCTGCGTCGATCTGCCGCTCGGCCATGTCGGCACGGTAGCGTTCCCGCCCGTGCGCGGTCTGGAAGGAAAGCGGGTTGTCGTCACGGGCGGTGCCCGGGGCATCGGCGCGGCGACGGTCGAGCGGTTCAGGGCCGAGGGGGCGGAGGTGTTCGTGCTGGATCGCGACCCCGGCCCGGACGGCATCCGCGTCGACGTGTCCGACGGGGACGGCGTGCGCGCCGCCTTCGCGGAGCTCGGCCGGATCGACGTGGTCGTCTCGAACGCCGGCGTGAGCGAGCGCGGCCCCGCGCTCGAGATCGACGAGCGCCGCTGGCGGCGGGTGCTCGACACGAACCTGCTCGGCGTCTTCAACGTCGCCCAGACTGCGGGGCGCGCGATGCTCGAGGCGGGCGGCGGCGTGATCCTGAACACCGCCTCGACGAACGGCTATGTCGGCCACCCGTACTACGCCGACTACAACGCGTCGAAGGCCGGCGTGATCGAGCTCACGCGCACGCTCGCGCTCGAGTGGGCGCCGGCGGTGCGCGTGAACGCGGTCTGCCCGGGCTACGTGCTGACGCCGATGCAGGAGGCCGAGTACACGCCCGAGATGCTGGCCCAGGTCGACGCCAAGATCCCGCTCAAGCGCCACGCCCGCCCGGACGAGATCGCCGCCGTGTACGCGTTCCTCGCGTCCGACGACGCGTCCTACGTGACGGGCGCCGTGATCGCCGTCGACGGCGGCGAGACGGCGGGCGGGCTGGCGAGCAGGTGAACCACCCGCGGGGGCCGGTGCGAAGCGCTTCGGCATGGCATCGACCCTTCCGGGATAGCATGCGGGCCGTGCCGACCCGCGCCCTGATCGCCGCTGCGGCCGCCGCGTCGAGGCGCGAGCTCGCGGTCGCGGGGATCGTCTTCGCATGGATCGCGCTCGGCGCCGGTACCGACTCCGGGGCCGGGATCTGGCGCCAGCGGCTCGTCGGAGTCATGACCTGGGCGCTGCTCGTCGCGCTGCTGCGCGGAGAGAAGCGCTCGGTGCGGCTCCAGGTGGTGGGCGTGATCATCGTCGCGACCTGTGTCGAGTACACCGCGTCGCCCTTCCTCGGCTACTACACCTACCGGCTGCACAACGTTCCGAGCTACGTCCCGCCCGGGCACGGGCTCGTCTACCTCGCGGCGCTCTCGATCGGCCGCTCGCAGGTCGCCGGCCTGCTGCGACAGGCGGTCATCGGCTTCACGCTCGTCGTGTGCGGGGCGTGGGCGCTGTGGGGGCTCTTCCTCTCGCCGCGCCGGGACGCCTTCGGCGCGGTCATGTACCTCGTCCTCTTGCGGTTCACGCTGCGCGGCAGCCGGCCGCTGGTCTACGCCGGCGCGTTCCTCGTGACGAGCTACCTGGAGCTGATCGGGACTGGAGTGGGGGCCTGGGCGTGGGCCCACCAGGATCCCTCCGGAACGCTCAGCATCGGCAACCCGCCGAGCGGCATCCCCGGCGGCTACTGCTTCCTCGACGCCGCGGGCGTCGCACTCGGGCCGCGGCTCGGCGCGCTCTTCGAGCGCCGGCCCGTGGCGTGGCCAAGGCTGCGGCCGCTTCCCGATGAAGCCGGCTGAGCTCGAACGCCTGCTCGAGCTGGCAGACCGGGTCGAGGATCTGGAGCGCCGGCTCGTCCGTGCGGAGACGCTCTCGGCCGAGCTGGCCCGTGACGAGGAGGCATCCGCCGCGGCGCCCGAGGTGGCGACGGCCATGGAGCGCGCCGGAGCCGCGCTCGAGCCCATCACGCGCGAGCTCGAGCGGGAGTGGGTCGATCAGGGCCCGCTCGTCACGGCGTGGCAGCGGGCGTTCGAGCTCGAGCAGATCGCCGAGGCGACCGGGGCGGATCCCGGCCCGAGCGCGGAGGACGCCGAGGCCGCCCGGCTGCGGGTCGAGTCCGCCCGGCTCACCACGCGCAGGCAGCGCGAGCTGATCGACCGCGAGCGCGATGCCATGGTCGACGCGGTCGAGCGCTCGCCGTTTGCGGTCGAGATTCCCCCGGGCGGCCACGACGGGCGGCCCGAGGCCGCCAGGCGCGAGGCCCTGGCGCTGGCGGACGTCGCCCTGCTTGCGGCTCACGACGTGGCGGAGGCCGGCTCTGCGGCCGCCGAGCGGGCCGCCGACGCCCGCGCGGAGCTCGCGCGGCTGGGCGATCCGCAGGGCCTGCGGCGCGAGCTCGCGTCGGCCCGGGCCGAGCTGCCGGAGGAGGTGACGCTCGATGAGTCCGCCCCCGCGTCGGCGTCGGTCAGGCTGGCGCGGGCGGGCGTGCGGGTGCGTTGACGGGCGCCGTCCGCGTCGTCTCGGCGGGGCTCCTCGATCCGGCTGCGGCGCTCGCGCTCGACGAGGCCGTCGTGCGGGCCGAGCCGGTGGCTCCGGTGCTCATCCTGTGGCACACCCGGCCCGCCGTCGTGATCGGGCGCTTCCAGCGCGCCGACTGGGAGGTCGACGGCCCGGCGTGCGCCGCGCGCGGCGTGCAGGTGTGGCGCAGGTTCACGGGCGGCGGTGCCGTCTACCTCGATCAGGGCACGCTGTGTGCCGGGATCGCCGTCCCGGCCGGCCATCCGCACGCGGCGCTCGGCGTCCCGGACCTCTACGCGCCGTTCCTCGACGGGATCGTCGCCGCCTGCCGGGCGCTCGGCGCCGACGCGAGCCGCGACGAGCGCACCGTGCGGATCGCCGGGCGCAAGGTGACGGGCGTCGCGGCCCACCGCGGGCGGCGGGCGACGCTCGTCCACGGCACGCTCCTCGTGGACGCCGACCTCGATGCCCTGGTCGAATGCCTCGCGGGCCCGCGAGGCGGGAGCCTCGACGGCACCCCGCGCCCGGCCGAGAGCCGGCCCGACACGGTCGCGAACGTCGGTGTCGCGATGGACGCCGCGCGTGCGGCGGTGATCGCCGCGTTCGCCGGGGCCGGCGCGCCGGAGGAGCCGCCGTCCGATCGCGAGCGGGAGGCCGCGGAGCGCCTACGCCGGGAGCGCTACGGCGACATCCGATGGCACGCGGGACCATGGCACGACGTCACCTCCGGAGAGGTGAGCGCCGTGCTGGGAGAAGACGCCCGCCGCTAGAAGGCGGCGATGACGGAGCTCAGCGCGCCGATGACACCCGCGCTGATGAGCGCGAAGGTGGCGACGAGCGCCACGGTGATGACGCCGAGCGTGACTGCGTATTCGGCCATTGCCTGGCCGCTCTCGGGGCCAGGAGCCGGCCCGAACTGGTTCATAGGAAGCCCCCCTTTCGATATCTCCATCGGCCGCTCGGGTATCAGCGGATGACCCCCGGTTGTGGGAGTCTTGGATCACACTCTCGAAGGAGCGGGATGGCGCTCGAGGCACGGATCTTCAGGTACGAGGCGGAGCTGGAATGGCGCGGCGGGCGGCATGCCGAGGTGACCGCGGGCGCCCGGCCGTCGCTGAACGTCATGCCGCCGCCCGAGTTCCCGGCCGGCGACGAGTCGAGCTGGAGCCCGGAGCACCTGTTCCTGGCGTCGATCCAGTCGTGCACCATGCTGTCGTTCGTCGCCCACTGCGCCCACAACGGGCTCGAGCTCGTGACCTACCGCTCGCAGGCGACCGGCTCGCTCTCGCGCAACGAGGATCGCCGCTACGCGTTCCGGACCGTGGAGATGCTCGTGTACGTGAGGATGGCCGGCGGGCACGCCGCATCGGCGCGCGAGCTCACGTCGAAGGCCGAGCGCGACTGCTTCATCTCGGCGTCGACGACGGCCGAGATCTCGACCGACTGGCGGATCATCGAGTGACGGCCGTCCGCTGCGCCGTCGACGTCGCGTCGGGATCCGGTGCCGACGCGCGCGCCTGCGCCGCGGAGGCGGCGGCCGCCGTGCGCGCGCAGCTGGCGGGAGCGCGCGCCGACGTGGCGTTCGTGTTCGTCTCGGCCGAGCACGCCGCCGACGCCGAAGAGGTGGCGGCGGAGGTGCGAACCTCGCTCGATCCCGAGGTCCTGATCGGCGCCAGCACCGAGGCGGTGATCGGCGCGGGCCGCGAGTTCGAAGGGCGGCCGGCGGTGAGCGTCCTGGCCGCGTCGCTCGGCTCCGGAGCTGCGCGCGCCCGGCACGTGTCCGCGGACGACACCGGCACGCTCGAGCTGGCCGGGCCGGCCGTCATCGTCGCCGACCCGTACAGCTTCCCGATCGAGCGGCTGCTCGACGACATGAACGACGCGGGCGCGGCGGTCGCGGTGGGCGGCCTCGCGTCGGGCGGCCGCGGGGCGGGAGAGCATGTCCTCTTCTGCGGCGAGCAGGTGCACCGCGAGGGGGCGGTGATCGTCGACCTGGCCGGCCCGGTGGCGCTGCGGGTGCTCGTGTCGCAGGGGTGCGCCCCGATCGGGCCCGAGATGGTGGTCACGCGCGCCGAGTCGAACGTGATCCACGAGCTGGCCGGGCGGCCCGCCTACAGCCGGCTGGCCGAGATCGTCGGTTCGCTCGATCCCGGCCAGGTCGAGCTGGCGCGCCGCGGGGTCCTCGCGGGGCTGGTCATCGACGAGAACCGAGTCGACTACGGACCGGACGACTACCTGGTGCGCGGGATCCTGGGCGGCGACCCCGAGTCGGGAGCGATCGCGGTGGGCGACGTGCCTCGCGTGGGGCAGACGTTCCGGTTCCACGTCCGCGACGCGTCCACCGCCGACGCCGGCCTGCGTGCCGCTCTCGAGGACGGCACGGCCATGCCCGGCCGCGTGAGCGGCGGCCTGCTTTTTGCATGCAACGGCCGCGGGACGGGCCTGTTCGGCGCGCCCGACCACGACGCCGGCGCAACCGCCGCGGCGCTGGACGGCGCGCCGGTGGCGGGGATGTTCTGCGCGGGCGAGATCGGCCCGGTCGGCGGCCGCACGTTCCTGCACGGCTTCACCGCCACGCTGGCGCTCTTCGTCGAGGAGTGACTACGCGAGGCCCTGGCGCGCCTCGCGCACCAGGGTGACGGCCTCGGGGAAGATCAGGCGGATGGCGTCGCGCACCTGGTTGGCCTGCTCGTCGGCGGTGCCGTTCAGGTCGAGCCGGCTGATCGCGGCGACCGTCATGCCGACGGCCAGGTTGATCGCCTGGTCGGCGAACGCGACCTTCTGGCCCTGCTGGGCCTGCTCCATCCAGGCCGCCATCTGCTTCTGCAGCTCCTCGGGGTCTCCGAACATGCCGAAGGGAAATTCGCTCATGCCCTCAGCCTAGATGATTGATCGATGACCCCCGCGATGCGAAGGTTCGCAGCCGCAGGAGCTATCGATCACTCATCTCGCGGCCGGCTCTCGGCGTACACGCCCTCGCGCACGCCGGCCGGGTCGGGCGGCGGGCTGGCCTCGGCCTCGAGGACGCCCGCCTCGATCCACGCCCGCACGTCGTCCTCGATCGCCGAGAACTCCTCGTCGGTGCACTCCTCGGCCTCGGCCAGCCAGCTGCGGAAACGCTCGACGGGGTCCTTCGACCCGAAGTCGGCCAGAAGCTCGCGGGGCACGTAGCCCGCGTCGTCGTGGACGGCGTGGCCCTCCATGCGCAGCGTCACCAGCTCGAGGATGGTCGGGCCGCCCCCCTCGCGGGCCTTCTCGATCGCGCGCTGGGCCTCGCGGAACACCGTGACCACGTCGGTGCCGTCGACCACGATGCCCTCGAACCCGTACGCGGGGCCGCGGTCGGCCAGGTGCTCGCAGGCAAACGAGAGCCGGTTCGGGGTGGAGTAGGCGTACTGGTTGTTGTCGATGATGTAGACGATGGGGAGGCGGCGGACGCCTGCCAGGTTCATCGACTCGTGCATGTCGCCGCGGGCAGCCGCGCCGTCGCCGCACCAGCCGATCGCCACCCGCTCCTCGCGTCGCAGCTGGAACGCGAGCGCGATGCCGGTGATGACCGGGATCATGGCGGGCAGGTGGCTGACGCCGGCCAGGAGGCCCTTGCCCGGCCCGAAGTCGTTCGAGCGCAGGTTGGAGTCGCGGCCGTGGGTGGCGCCGCCGTCGCGGCCCATGAACTGGCAGAAGATCGCCGTCGGCGGGATCCCGCGCACGACGTGCACGCCCAGGTTGCGGTGAAGGGGCGAGGCGACGTCGTTCTCGCCCATCGCCGTCGCGACGCCGACCGAGGCGGCCTCGTTCCCGCGGCCGGTGTAGTAGCTGCCGGGCAGCTTGCCGGCCTTGAAGAGCAGGTTGCCGCGCTCCTCGATCAGCCGGGTGGCGAGCATGTCGCGGTAGATGCGCACGAGATGCTCGCGGTCGAGGCCGAGCTCACGCGCCTCGGCCTGGCTCATGAGCGGGTTCGCCCGGCGCACGGTTGACATGCCGCCAGGATACTCGGCCCCGCGGGCTACGGGCTGCGTTTGGCGTGCTCGGCCAGCCTGGCCAGGCGCGACTCCCACTCGGCGCCCACGTTGTCGATCCACCGGCGCGCGTCGGTGAGCGGCGCCGGCGTCAGCCGGTAGCGGGTCTCGCGCCCCGACCGCTGCGCCGTCACGAGGCCCGCGTCGGCCAGCGTGGCCAGGTGCTTCGACACAGCCTGGCGCGTGATCGGGAGATCGCGCGCGAGCTCGCTGGCGGTGACCGCCTCGCGGTCGGCGAGGAGGTCGATGACGTGCCGGCGGGTGGGATCGGCGAGCGCGGCGAAGGTCGCGCCGACGGCGTCGGCGGTCATGCCGCGATCATCACCGGCCCGGCTGCGGCCTCGAGCCTCGCCTCCCACGCCCAGGCGTTCACGGCGGCGCAGGCCTGCGCGCTCGCGACCGGGAGGATGTCGAACCCGGTCTCGACCACGATCACCCGCGTCCCGGCCTCGGCCGGCTCGAGCTCGATGCTCACCACCGTCTCGAGGTCGACGTCGGGGACGGGGTGCCAGCGGAAGACGACCCGCTCCGGCGCGGACACCTCTTCGACGGTGCCGTGGCGCTCGCGCCCGTCGTCGTAGCGGACGCGCAGGTCGCCCCCCTCGACCAGGTCGATCTCGACCTCGTCGGCCAGCCACTGCTCGAGCTGCTCCGCATCGGTGACGGCGCGCCAGGCGTCGTCGCGGTCGAGGTCGAGCACGGTCTCGCGGGTCACGGAGTCGGACACGGGCACCTCCTTGACATGCAACCCGTAGGTTGCGCTACCATCATGCAACTCATTGGTTGCACACTCTAGCAAGGAGATCCCATGGCGCCCCTCATCCCGATGGTCGTCGAGCAGACCGCTCGCGGCGAGCGCTCGTTCGACATCTACTCCCGGCTCCTGAACGACCGCATCGTGTTCCTGGGGACGCCGGTCACGTCCGAGATCGCGAACCTGATCGTCGCCCAGATGATCCACCTGGAATCCGACGAGCCCGACAAGGACATCTCGCTCTACATCAACTCGCCGGGCGGCGACGTCTACGCCGGCCTCGCGATCTACGACGCGATGCAGTACATCCGCCCGGACGTCGCCACGATCTGCTTCGGGATGGCGATGTCGATGGGGGCAACGCTCCTCGCCGGCGGCGCCAAGGGGAAGCGAATGGCGCTCCCCAACTCGAAGATCATGATCCACCAGGGGCACACGAGCGGCTTCGAGGGCCAGGCGACGGATGTCGAGATCCGGGCCCGCGAGATCCTCGCGCTCCAGCGCCGGATGGAGGAGATCATGGCCCGCGACACGGGAAAGACCGCCGACCAGCTCCACACCGACACCCAGCGCGACAACTTCATGACGCCGGAGGAGGCCCAGGACTACGGACTGATCGACCACGTCTTCAGCACCCGGGCGCCGCGTCCGGCGCAGCGCCGCACGGGCCTCGGCTGATCGGCCGGGTCAGACCCGATGCTTTCAGCCGCGGGTTTTCCGTAGCGCGGTTACGCCGAAGCGGCGAGGGTCCCCGGCCGGCGGCGGCCGAATACTGGGCCATGAGCGATACCCAACAGCTGGTCATCTTCTCGCTTCACGGCGAGCAGTACGCCCTTCCGATCACGACGGTGCAGGAGATCATCCGCCACACGGAGCCGCGCTCGCTGGCGTCGGGCACGCCGTGGCTCAAGGGCGTGATCAACCTGCGCGGCAAAATCATCCCCGTCTGCGACCTCGCCGGCCGCCTCGGCCTTCCGGGCCACGGCCGCGAGCATCCGAAGACGGTCGTCGCCGAGACCCCGGCGGGCACGGTGGGCGTCATCGTCGACGACGTCGACGAGGTGCGCACGGTCTCGACGGAACAGCTCGAGGTGACGCCGAGCGCCGACCCCGACGCCGTCACGGCGATCGCGAAGATCGACGACCGCATGGTCGTCCTCCTGAACCTCACCGGCCTCTTCGGCCTCACGGCGCTCGACGCGAGCGTCGCGTAGCCAGCAGCCAGAGGAACGTCGCCTCGCCCTCGGGCTCCTGGATCGTCACCGTCTCGTCGAGATCGATCTCGAGCCCTGCGCCGGTCAGCGCCGCGCGGGCGGCGTCCGGCTCGATGCTCGAGAAGAACATGGGCACGCCCAGCCACTCCCCCGACCAGTCGCCGCCGCCGGTGCCGAGCGTCGCCAGGACGCGGCCGCCGGGTCGAAGCCACGAGGCGATGCGCGCGAGCATCGCCGGCTGAACCTCCGCCGGCAGGTGGATGAGCGAGTAGCAGGCGACCACGCCGTCGACGCCATCGTCACCGGGGTCGAACTCCGTCATGTCCGCCCGGACGAACCGTGCTTCGGGCACGAGCCGGCGCGCGCGGTCGATCTGGGCCGCCGAGATGTCGACGCCCGTGACCGAGAAGCGCTCCGCGAGCCGCGCGGCCGTCGGCACGCCCGCGCCGCATCCCAGGTCGATGACGTCGGCGCCGTTCGGCAACCCGTCCATGAAGCGCTCGATGAGCCGTGGCCGAGGGTCGCCGTGAACCCGCTCCGCCCACGACAGGAAGCGGTCGGCCAGGGCGTCGTAGCCTCGCTCGACCACCCGGATCCGTTCGTCCGTCACTCCACCCGGCGCATGATCAGGCAGGCGTTGTGGCCGCCGAGGCCCATCGAGTTCGAGAGCCCCGTGCGCACCTCGGCCGTCCGGGCGGCGTTCGGGACGTAGTCCAGGTCGCACTCCGGGTCGGGGTGGTGCAGGTTGATGGTCGGCGGGATGACACCGTGGTGGATCGTGAGCGCGGTGGCGAGCGCCTCGACCGCGCCGGCGGCGCCGAACAGATGCCCGATCATCGACTTGTTCGACGAGATCGCCATCCTGTAGGCGTGCTCGCCGAAGACCTGCTTGATCGCCTGCGTCTCGGCGGCATCGTTGTACGGCGTCGACGTGCCGTGCGCGTTGATGTAGTCGACCTCGTCAGGGTGCATCCCGGCTCGCTCGAGCGCGTCGCGCATCATCTCGATGACCCCGATCGACTCGGGATGCGGTGTGGCGATGTGGTAGGCGTCGTTCGACGCGCCGTAGCCGACGAGCTCGGCGTAGATCCGCGCCCCGCGGGCCTGCGCCCGCTCCAGCTCCTCGAGGACGATCACCGCGGCCCCCTCGGCCATCACGAAGCCCGCCCGGGTGGCGTCGAACGGCCGCGAGGCGCCGGCCGGGTCGTCGCGCCCGTCCACGAGCGCGCGCATCGCGCAGAAGCCGGCGAGGATGATCGGCACCATCGACGACTCGGTCGCTCCGGCCAGGACGACGTCGGCCTGGTCGCGCGCGATCGCCGCCGCCGCCTCGCCGATGGCGTGCGTGCCTGTCGCGCAGGCGGACTCGGTCGCGTAGTTGACGCCGCGCGCTCCGAGCAGCGTGGCGACGTGGCTGGTCGAGGTGTCGACCAGCGTGTTGGGGAGCCAATGCGGCGAGACGCGCTCCCAGCCGCGCTCCTCGAGGATCCGTTGCTGCTGGAGCGTGTACGGCAGCCCGCCCATGACGCTGCCGATCACGACGCCTGTCCGGGACGGCCTGTCGACGACCAGCTCGGCGTCCGCCGCGGCCTCCAGCGCCGCCGCGACGGCGAAGTGGACGTCGTAGGAGGTACGTCGCACCTCCTTCGGCGACATCGCCTTCGTGGCGTCGAAGTCCTTCACCTCGGCGGCGATGTTGACCGGGAACCCGGTGGCGTCGAAGGCCTTGATCACGTCCACGCCGCTGCGCCCGGCGACGAGGGCGTCCCAGGTCGATCGCAGGTCGTTTCCGACCGGGGTGACCGCCCCCAGCCCGGTGATGGCAACGCGCCGCATCGAGGCAACTGACGGGGCATCCACGGCCGGGGTTGCGCCTCACTCCGAGGCCGCGGTCTGGCGACGATAGCGTGTGCGCGATACCATGCCCTCGTGGCAAGTCATCCCCACGCCCACCGCCGGCGGCTCACGACGCAGTCGCTTGAGCGCATGCGCGAGGGCCTTCGCAAGCGCGCGGAGACCCTCGGGCGCGACCACGAGCAGCGCTTCGTGGAGGTCGGCCGCATGGTCGCCGAGAACCGGCTGCGGCGCGGGATGTCGCAGCAGGAGCTCGCGATCCTATGCGGCACGACGCAGTCGGCGATCGCCCGGCTGGAGCGGGGGGGACGGCCGCCGAAGCTGGACACCCTGATGCGCATCGCGGACGCGCTGGACGCCGAGCTCTTTCTCGAGATGCGGTTGCGTCCCTCCGCGAGCGAGTAGGATTGGCGCGATGGCCGTCACCCTGCGTGACTTCATGAGCAGTGGGGATGTGCTGACCATCGAACCGTCCGCGACGCTGGGCGAGGCCGCTCGGGCCCTCCGCAAGCGGGACGTGGGCGCCGCCGTCGTCGTCGACGGCGGGAGGGTGGTCGGCATCTTCACCGAGCGCGATCTCCTCCGCGCGATCGCCGACAGCCGCCATCCCGACGTCGGCCAGGTGCAGTCGTACATGACGGCCGACCCGGTGACGCTGCCGCCCCACCACTCGCCCAGCGAGGCGGCGCAGATCATGAGCGAGCGCCGGTTCCGGCACATCCCGGTCATGGAGGGCGACGAGCTGGTCGGGATCGTGAGCATCCGCGATCTCATGTCGGCGGGCCTCCGCATCGGCTCGGCCGACGCCCACATGGGCACCGATTTTCCGTAGCGCGCCGTATACCGTTTCGGGGGACGCGCGTGTGGCCGCCGCGCGCCATCCTGAGATCGACCCTCCTCCCCGGCCGGTGCGTGGATTCCACGCGGCGGTGCGTGGAGAGTGTCGCTGATTCGAGGCGGTTGCCGCCGGGCCGGATTGCTGCTCTTCGGCGTTATGGGACGGCGTCGCTCAGCGGCCCCCCGGTACACCGGCGAAGGCCCGCCGCCGGCGGCGCTGCCTCGGATCGGCCGATGTCACAAACCGGTCCGATGCGCCGGTCGTATCTCTGGTGGAATGACGACCGCCGCCTTTGCGATCCCGAGGCCGATCCAGGCCCGATCAAGTACCCTCCGCCGCATGGATCCGGGGGATCTGTCCGACGAGGAACTGCTCGAACAGGTCGCCACCGAGCGCGATCCGGAGGCGTTCGAGGTGCTGTACAAGCGGTACAGCCGGCCGATCTACTCGCTCGTCCAGCGGGTCCTGCGCGACCACCACGCGGCCGACGACGTCTCGCAGGAGGCGTTCGCGGCGGTGTGGCGTGCCGCACGCGGCTACCGGCGCGAGCGCGGCACGGCCTCGGCCTGGCTCTTCACCATCGCCCGGAACGCCGCGATCGACGCCGCCCGGGCGCGCGTGCCGCTCGTGATCGGCGAGGCGCCCGAGGTTCCCGACCACGGGCCGCTGCCCGAGGCGCTGGCCATCGCCGAGATGGAGGCGTTCGAGGTCCACGTCGCGGTCGACTCGCTGCCCCACCGCGAGCGCGACGTCATCGAGCTCGCGTACTACTCGGGGCTTTCGCAGAGTGAGATCTCCGAGCGGCTGAGCCTGCCGCTCGGGACGGTCAAGACCCGTACCCGCACCGCGCTCGCGCGGCTGGCGCACGTGCTCGAGGACAGGGGGGTGATGCGGTGAGCGCGCACGACGAGTTCGATCGGGTCGAGCAGCTGCTGCGCGCGACGCCGGCCCCGGCACCTGTCCCGCCGGGCCTCGAAGCCGTCGCCCGCGAGGCCGCCCTCGGCGGCCCTGCGGCGCAGCGCCGTCCGGAGGTCACGATCGTCCGCGCGCGCCTGCCGCGGTTCGGCTTCGCCCGCCTCTCGGCCGGGCTGGCCGTCATGGCGGCGGCGGCCGCCGCCGCCCTCGTGATCGGCGTCGGTGGGCGCACCTCGCCGTTCGAGGCGCAGCGGACGCTTGCGCTGGCCGGGACGGCGGGCGCCTCGGCCACCGTCGACTTCGGCTCGGCCAGCGACGGCACCCGGCCGATGCTGGTCAAGGTGCACAACCTGCGGCCGGCCGGGCACGGCTGGTACTACGAGATGTGGTTCGACGTCTCGGGCGACAAGGTCTCGGCGGTGACGTTCAACACGAGCTCGTCCGGCGACGCGACCGTCCGCACTGCGATCTCCGCCGACATGCGCTGGGGCAGCTGCTGGGTGACGCTCGAGAAGGCGGGCGCGGGCGACGGCAGCAAGGTCGTCCTGCGGCCGGTGTAGCCGCCGTCGCCGCGCCGTTCAGCTGAGGATCTTCCCGAGCCTCTCGGCCCGGTCGGCCACCTGATCGAGCTCGCGGGCGATCGTCTTGCTCTGCTTGCCGAGCTGGGCGCTCGCCTTGCCGAGGCCCTCGATGACCGCGCTCGGATCGATGTCGCGCAGGATGTTCCGCGACCGGCCGGTGAGGCTGGACTCCACGATGCGGTGGTTGCGCTGGCGCAGCGCGAGCCCGCCCGCGAGGCCGGCGACGGCAGCCGCCACGGTGAGCGCGGGCCCCCCGGCCTTGTCGGCGGCCTGGAGCACCGCGGAGCTCTTCTGCTTGAGCGTCCCGACGGCACCGTTCGGCTGGGAGGCCGCCCGGCTGGTACGCGTCGAGCCGCCGCTCTGGGCCCTGCCGTTCTGCGACCGTTTCGCGCCGTTCCGCGAGGCGGCTCCAGACGTCGTGCGCGCGGTCGTCTTGGGCGTCGTCTTCGCGCCCTGCGCGGTCGTCGCGCGACCGTTGGATCGCGTCTTCGGGGTGCGCGTACCCGACGCCGCTTTCGACGCGGACGTGGCCCGCGAGCGACTCGCGGTGCTCTTACGGGTACCGCCGCTCGATCGTTTCGTGCTGGCCATGGGTTCCTCCAAACGTGTGTCGCCAGGTGCGTCGCTCCTACCCACCGGCCGGTGGTTCTTAACCCGCGGGTTCGGGGTAACACCCGGGCTTCCAGGCAGAACTGAGGAGGATTCCCGTGCCAGACACCGTGCGAGACACCAAGATGGTGGAGCTTCTGAACGAGGCGTACGGAAAGGAGCAGCAGCTCAGCGCGGCGCTCGAGCTGCACCTCCAGACGACGACGCGCCCTGACTACGAGAAGCGCCTCACCGACCACCTGAAGGAGACCAAGTCCCACGCCCGCGCGGTCTCGAAGCGCATCAAGCAGCTCGGCGGCACGCCGGCGCAGGTGTCGCTGCCGGGGCCGGAGGGCGTCTCGAAGGCGGCCCAGGGCATGCAGGACCGGCTCGCGAAGGCGAAGGCCGCCGTCCAGGGGCCGCTCGACACCGTGCGCCGCTCCGGCGAGCAGGAGCGCATGGTGCGAAACGCGCGCCACGAGTTCGAGGAGGAGGCCCACGAGATCGCCACGTACACGGTCATCGACTCGCTCGCGACCGCCGTCGGCGACACCGAGACGGCCCAGCTCGCTCGGGGCATCCTGCGCGAGGAGGAGCGGATGCAGAAGTACCTGGCCGACCTCCTGCGCGACCTGACGGTGGACATGGCGCACGACGAGATCCCGGTC
>DATAEI010000220.1:0-1690 GCA_036258075.1 Gaiellales bacterium | reverse complement strand
GCCGCCGGACGACGGCGGCGGGTTCGTGGCGATGACGTGGCGGCCGTACGGGACGAGGAGCGGCCGCCGCCACGCCGGGCGGTAGGCCGCCAGGTCGGCGGCCGTGAGCGGCCCGCCGGTCTCGTGCTGGTGGGCGACGATCGCCCGGGCCAGCTCGCCCGTGTACAGATCCTCGGGCCGCTCCGCCAGCCGCGCGATCGTGGCGGCCAGATCGGGCTGACGGATCGGCGCGCCCTCGCCGACCAGCTCACCTCGGGGCCAGAAGACCGCGCTCACCTCGGGCGTGTGCCGCAGGATCTCGCGGATCGCGACCAGCACGGCGTACTGCCCGCCCGAGCTGCCGACGCCGCGGGCGGCCGCCTCGGCGGCGGGCAGGAGCAGCTCGGGCCACGGCATCGATCCGAACCTGCGGTGGACGGCATAGAGGCCCGCGAGGACGCCGGGGACGGCGCACGCCGCCGCCCCGATGTGGAACTCCTGGGTCGTCTTCTCGTCGAAGGGCACGAGCACGCGCTCGACCTCCGCCAGCCTGCGGCCGGGGGGCAGGTCGAGCCCCGCGATTGCGGTGAACGCGTCGACCAGGCGGGTGGCGCCGCCCGCCGGCCGCACCATCAGGAAGCCGCCGCCGCACGGGCCGGTGAGGCCCGGCTCGGCCGCCCAGGACATCGCGCCGGCGGCGACGACGGCGTCGAACGCGTTCCCGCCGCGCTCCAGCACGTCCGCGCCCGCCCGGGCGGTGACCGCGTGGCCGGCTGCGACCGCTGCTCTCATGGAGCAAGTCTAGGGCGCGTCAGGTGAGGAAGCTGGGAGGCTCGAGGCTGATGTCGGCTCCCGGCGACGGCGCACGCCGAGCCGGCGGATCGCCGGGCAGCGCGAACCCGGTCGCGACGACCGTGACCCACATCTGCCCAGCCAGCCGCTCGTCGATGCTCGCGCCGAAGATGATCGTCGTCTCGTCGTCGGTCGCCGCGCGGACGACCTCGGCCGCCTCGTTCACCTCGTGCAGGGCGAGGTCGCTGCCGCCCGACACGGCGAGCAGGACGCCCCGCGCCGAACGCACCTCATGGTCGATGAGCGGGCTCCGGATCGCATGCGTCGCGGCCTCGTGGGCGCGCTGCGAGCCGGTCGCCATGCCGATCCCCATCATCGCCGAGCCGGCGTTCTGCATGATCGTGCGCACGTCGGCGAAGTCGAGGTTGATGAGCCCCGGCAGGGTGATGAGGTCGCAGATCCCCTGGACGCCCTGGCGCAGCACGTCGTCGGCGACCCGGAACGACTCGACCAGGCTCGTGCCCTTCTCGAGCACGTCGAGGAGGCGGTCGTTCGGGATGACGATCACCGTGTCGGCGGCGTCGCGGAGCGCCTGCACGCCCGCGGAGCCCTGGGCCGACCGGCGGTTGCCCTCGAACTTGAACGGCGCGGTCACGATGCCGACGGTGAGGGCCCCGACCTCGCGCGCGATCCGGGCCACGACCGGCGCCGCGCCCGAGCCCGTGCCGCCGCCCTCGCCGGCCGTCACGAACACCATGTCCGAGCCGCGAAGCGCCGTCTTTATCCGGTCGTAGGAGTCCTCGGCGGAGAGCCGGCCGACCTCCGGGTCGGCGCCCGAGCCGAGGCCGTGCGTGCGCTCGCGGCCGATGTTGATCTTCACCGGCGCCTCGGACATCTGCATCTGCTGCTGGTCGGTGTT
>DATAEI010000219.1:0-16098 GCA_036258075.1 Gaiellales bacterium | reverse complement strand
AGGGTGACGAGCATCGCCCAGCTGCGCACGTTCCGCGCGCCGAGCAGGACGAGCGCCTCGTGCACCGAGTTCACCTTGCGCGGCAGCGAGAAGTAGGCGGAGTTGATCCACCGCAGCAGGCGGTAGGACACGCCCAGGTCGCGGCTGATGACGGCGTCCAGCTCCTCGAGCGTCACCTCCGGGTTCTGGAGCGCGGCGATGAGCTGCACCTGCGAGAGCCGGTTCGACGGGATGCCCTTGCCGGCCACGGTCTTGGGCTGGCAGAAGAAGTAGCCCTGGAAGTAGCCGAGCCCGGCCGCCTTGCAGCGGTCGAACTGCTCGTAGCTCTCGATCCGCTCGCCGATCAGCTTCACCTTGTGCGCGGCGATCGCCTCGATCTGCTCGCGCAGCTGCTCGTCGGTGAACGACTGCGCGTCGAGCTTCACCATGTGGGCCAGCTCGAGCAGCGGCGCGCTGTCGGGCCGCATCACGAAGTCGTCGAGGACGATGATGTAGCCCATCTCGCCCAGCTCGCGGAGCTTCGCGGCGACGTCGGGGTCGGCGGCGATGTCGCGCGGCATCTCGAGGCCCACGCGGCCCACCGGCAGGAGCGGCACGAAGTCGTTCAGGATGAACTCGCGCGTGACGTTCACGAAGCACATCCGGCCGCCGACGAGCGTGTCGAGGCCGATGTCGCCGAATGTCGTCACGATCGTGTGCGCGGTCGCCTCGTTGGGGTTGGCCACGTCGGCCCAGCCCTCGTCGGCGGCGCGGAAGAGGAGCTCGTAGCCGTAGACCTCCATGCGGGCGTCGTAGATCGGCTGGCGGGCGACGAACGTCGCGGAGGCCGCCGACGAGCCCGCGTCTGCGAGCGCGCGAGAGAGCGACGGTGGCGGCCACGATTCGAGCCGGCGCGCTTGGGACCAGCTATCGGTCATGGGGCACCTCCTGGGAACACCTCACGGGTAGAGTCGTCCTTCGGCGGTGACGCGGGCATCCCCGTTTTGCGGTAGTGCGCCGGTCAACTGTCGCCGTGGATCTCGAGGACCGCCTCGAGGGTGTCGGCCTCGTCCGCCCGCTTGTCCGGCCGGTGGCGGAGGACACGCGCGAAGCGAAGCGCCACCCCGCCCGGATAGCGCGGGCTGCGCTGGACGCCGTCGAAGGCGATCTCGACGACGAGCTCGGGACGCACGTCGACGCGGTAGCCGGTACGGGCGGTCTCGAGCTCGAGCAGCCGCTCGGTCTGCCACTCGAGCATCGCGTCGGTGAGGCCCTTGAACGTCTTGCCGAGCATGCAGAAGCTCCCGTCGGGCCGACGCGCACCGAGGTGGAGGTTCGAGAGCCAGCCCTGCCGGCGGCCGTGCCCCCACTCGGCGGCGAGGATCACCAGGTCGAGCGTGTGGCGCGGCTTCACCTTGAGCCACGCCCCGCCGCGGCCCCCGGCCGCGTACGGCTCGGTGAGCGCCTTCACCATCACGCCCTCGTGGCCGCGGGCGAGAGCATCGTCGAGGAATGCGGCCGCCGCGGCCCCGCTGTCGGCCACGGTCCGCGGCACGCGCATGGCCTCGGGGACGGCGGCCGCGAGCGCGTCGAAGCGGTCGGACGCCGGGCGGTCGATGAGGTCATCGCCGCCGGCGTGGAGGATGTCGAAGAAGAGTGGGGTGAGCGGCACCGACCCGCGCCGTCCGTCGGCGTCGCGGCGGCTCGCGAACCGGCTCGCGGTGACCTGGAAGGGATGCGGCCGGCCGTCGGCGCGAAGCGCGATCGCCTCGCCGTCGAGGACGAGCTCGTCGATCGGCAGCCGCAGGGCGGCGGCGACCACCTCGGGGATGCGGTCGGTCACCTCGTCGAGGCTGCGGGTGAAGACGCGCACATCGCCGCCGCTTCGGTGCACCTGGATCCGGGCCCCGTCGAGCTTCCACTCGACCGCGGCAGGCGAGATCCGGTCGAGCGCAGCCTCGATGTCCGGCGCGGTGCCCGCCAGCATCGGCGCGACCGGCCGGCCGACTTGGAGCCCGATCCGGCGCAGGCCGTTGGCACCATCCGCCAGGGCGGTGCGGGCCGCCTCGCCCAGGTCACCGCCCAGCATCGCCGCCCGGCGCACGTCGGCGGCCGGGACGTCCGCGGCCTGGGCCACAGCCTCGGTCATGACGCCCGCGAGCGCGCCCTGGCGCAGGTCGCCGAGGATGAGTGCCACCAGGAACTCCTGCTCGGGCCGGGTCGCCCGCGCCAGCATTCGCTCGAGCTCCTCGAGCCGGGCGCCGCGCGAGCCGCGGCCGGCGAGGGCCGCCAGCCGCTCGAGTGTCGCGTCGACCTCGGCGACTGTGAGCCCCGGCTGTGCGGCCGGCTCGGGGAGGGAGCGCAGCGCGGCCCAGCCGGCGCCGGTCTGGCGCTGGCGCGGGGCGCCGGAGAGGAACGCGACGCCGGCGAGCGCCTCGTCCGCCCCCAGGTCCCGCAGGCACCCCGCCAGGAGCGCGATCTTCGCCCTGCGCGACGACGTCTCCCGCACCGAGTGGGAGACGTCGACGAGGCGCGCGAGCGGCGTGGCCGGCCCAGATGCCATCTGCCGTCAGCGTACCGGCGCGGTCACCGCTCTCGTTGTGCCGGCCTCCGCGCGGTCGTACACTCGGACCATGTCGGCCCAGGTGCCCGCTCCGGCTCCGCATGCCACCGCGGCGCCCGCGATCGTTCGCACCCAGTGCCCGGGTGGTGGCGGGCACGACGTGTGCGGCTACCTGCCGGTGCCGCTCGACCGGCGGCTGCCCGACGGCCGCCGGATCCGGATCTACTTCGAGCTCCGCTCGCGCGCCGACCGCTCGCGGCCCGCGGCCTCGACCGTGCTCTCGATCGAGGGCGGCCCCGGGTTCTCGACAACGGCGGACCGCTCCGGACGCGTCCGGCTGTGGCGGCCGATCTCGGCGCATCGCGACCTGCTCCTGGTCGATCTGCGCGGCACGGGCCGGTCGGCTGCGCTCGACTGCCCGGCGTTCAGGCGCCACATCCTGGGCTACATCGACCGGGCGGCGCGCTGTGCGGCTCAACTCGGCCCGGCACGCGATCTCTACGACACGTCGCAGTCGGTGCAGGACCTGGCGGCGGTGCTCCATGCCCTTCGGATCTCGAAGGTCGACCTGTACGGCGACTCGTACGGCTCCTACGCCGCCCAGGCGTTCGCGCTGCGCTATCCCCACATGCTGCGGTCGCTGGTGCTCGACGGCGCCTACCAGCTTCCGGGAACCGATCCGGCCTGGGTGGACATCGCGGCGAGCACCCGCAGCTCGCTTCGCCTGGCGTGCGGGCGGCGGCCCGGCTGTCCGGCCGGCCGCACCGACCCCGTGCGGGTGATCGCCCGGCTGGTCGCGCAGGTCCGCCGGCACCCGATCGCCGGCACGGCCCCGGACGGCGACGGCACCCCGACCCACGTGCGGGTGGACGAGGACGCCCTCGTCCAGGTGCTGATGTCGGGCTACTACTACCAGGCTGTCTGGCGCGACATCCTGGCCGCGGCCCGTTCGGCCGAGGCCGGCGACACCCGGCCGCTCCTTCGGCTCGCGGCCGAGACCGTGACGACGGACGGGCCGAACGGCGATCCGCGGTCCTGGTCGGAGTCGCTCTACCTCGCCGTCATCTGCAACGACTACCCGGAGCTGTGGCCGGCCGGGACGCCGGTCGGCGCGCGGCCGGCCGTGGTGCGGGCGGCGCTTGGCACCTATCCGGCGGGCGCGTTCGCCCCGTTCTCGGCCGCGGCGTGGACGGGCACCGACTACGAGGGCGCGCTGGCCTGCCTCAGGTGGCCGCCGCGGGCGCGTCCCGATCCGCCCGATCCGCCCGGCGCCCGCTACCCACGCGTCCCGACCCTCGTCCTGAACGGCGATCTCGACAACATCACGCCGCTCGCCGATGCCGCCGTGGTGGCGCACCGGTTCCCGAACAGCACGCTTGTGGACGTCGAGAACACGGGCCACGTGACAGCCCTCCTCGACCAGAACGGCTGCGCGTCGCTGATCTATCGCCACTTCGTCTCCAACCTGTCGGCGGGCGACATCTCATGCGCGAGCCGCACGCCGGAGGTGCGCGTCGTGAGCTCGTTCGCGCGGTCGGCCGCGGATGTGGCCGCGGCGCGGCCGGGGCGGCGCGACGGCTCGACGCGGCTCGACCGCCGGGTGGCGGCCGCGGCCGCCGAGACGGTCGCCGACGCGCTCCAGCGCTGGTGGGTCAACTACGACGGCGCCGGCGTCGGGCTGCGCGGCGGCCGCTGGTCGTACTCCGGCGGCGACCTGACGACGTTCGTGCTCCGGCGCGACGCCTTCGTGCCCGGCGTCGCGGTCTCCGGCACGGTGCGCTGGGTCTACTCGACCGGCCGCGTCCGGGGCGAGCTCACGGTGCGCGCGGGCGGCACCGTCGAGCATCTGCACATGCGCTGGTCGCTTCAGGCCAGGGCGGCGAGGGCCGACATCGACGGCCGCGCCGGCGGCCGGCCGCTGCACGCCTACATGCTCGCCCCCTGAAACATTGGTACCTGGTACCGCTGTTTCACGTCCGGCCTGAACCATTGGTACCTGGTACCGCTGTTTCACCCTGCGCCCACATGCTCGCCCCCTGAAACATTGGTACCTGGTACCGCTGTTTCACGCCTGGGGCCAGGCCCTGAAGCCCGGGGGCCACAGGGCCTGACCCGGTTACGCGGCGGCTAGTGGGCCGCGCGGAGCGTGCCGAAGAGGCCGTGCGCCTCGTCGTCGATCCCCGCGCTGAAGAGCAGCGTTCTGCGATCGCCCGTCACGCCGTTTCCGAACCGAAGGCCCCACAGGCCGTCGATCTGGACGGCGTGGCCGTTCGGCCGGTTCAGCCGCCCGAGCCAGCGCCCGGTGCGGATGTTGTAGGCGTTGATCATCCCGTCGCCGAAGTTGCCGACGAGGAGGGCTCCGCCGAAGCGGCCGAAGCCCGCCGGTGCCTTCACGAGGCCCCAGGGCGCGTCGAGCGCGCCGCGGCTCACGAGGCGGTGAAGGAGGAACCCGCGCCGTGAGTACACGTCGACGAAGCCGAGCCCGGCTCCGGCGACCTCGTCCATGGCGGCCGCGTCCTGCTTGGCGTAGGCCACGTACAGCCTGCCGCCGATGTTCTGGATGTTGAACGGCGCAAAGCCGGCCGGCAGGTTCCGGTCGCGGAAGCCGCCCTTCAGGCTGACGCGCTGGAAGCGCCCGTTCACCACCACGATCTGGTTGTGATGGAAGTCGGCCGCGTAGAGCAGCTGGCCGCGGCCGTGGACGAACCCGCGGGCGAGGCCCTTGAAGATGGCCCCGGGCACGGTCACCTCGGTGGTCGCCATGGTTCCCGGCGGATCCGTGAACGGCCACGCCGTGATCGTGCCCGCCTCGGAGTCGAAGAGGAACGTCGCTGGCAGATCCTGGTTTCCGACGTGCACCTTGAACGACGTCGACGGGTTGAACACGGTGCCGGTCGGCGCGCCGCCCGGGATCGAGACGACGAGCGGTGCGATCGAGATCGGCATCCCGTGCGCCGCGCCCGGATAGATCGTCGAGACGTTCATGCCGTTGTCGGCGATCCAGAGCGGAGTCGTCGGGCCCGCCGACAGGCCCCACGGGTTCACGAGGTTCGGGTCGGTCAGCATCGCAAGGCCCGGCTTGTCGGACACCAGGTTCGTCTGCCGGAACCCGGCGGCCTGCGCCGCGGCGGGTGCTGCGAGCGCGGCCGTGACGAGGACCGCCGAAGCGATCGCCGCCAGCCGTGCCCGTCTCGGGAAGGTGCGTGAGTCCATGTGGCCCCCTCTGTTGGGCGCACCCTCTGCGGGGCGCGCGGTGCGGTGGACTGGCCGGGGTACGTGTCCGGGCCTCGACCGGTTTGTGGGTCAACTCACACTCGGGCCGTTCTGCTTCACTTCGGCGATGCTTGCCTC
Source organism: Gaiellales bacterium (assembly GCA_036258075.1). Classification (GTDB taxonomy): domain Bacteria; phylum Actinomycetota; class Thermoleophilia; order Gaiellales; family JAICJC01; genus JAICJC01. The sequence continues at coordinate 10,205 of DATAEI010000219.1, read as the reverse complement.
GGAGGCGTCGATGCAGGATGCGCACGCCGAGCATCGGCGGGGGCAGGCGCTGGTCGCCCTCGCCGCGATCGCCTGGTCGACCGCCGGGCTCTTCCAGCGCGAGCTGACCCTCGATGTGCCGACGCAGATGGCCGGGCGGGCGTTCTTCGCGTTCCTCGCGCTCGCGGCCTATGCGGCGGTCGCCGAGCGCGGCCGGGTGCGGCGGGCGTTCGTCGCGATCGGCCGGTCGGGGATCGTCGTCGCGTTCTGCATGGCGATCGCGTCCGGCGGGTTCATCGTCGCGCTGAACCACACCTCGGTCGCGCGCGTCCTCTTCGTCCAGGCCGTCTCACCGGTCGCGGCCGCGCTCATCGCCTGGCCGGCGCTTGGCGAACGGGTGGCGCCGCGGGGGTGGATCGCCATGGGAGGCGCGCTCGCGGGCGTCGGCGTGATGATGGGGTCGCCCGGGGGCAGCGACCTCACCGGCGACATCGCCTCGCTCTGCATGATGCTCGGATTCGCCGTCGCGATCGTGATCACCCGCCACCGCCGCGACGTCTCGATGGCGCCCGCGACGTGTCTCGCCCAGGCGATCCTGGTGATCGCGATGGCGCCGATCTCCGCGCCCGGCGACGTCGGTGCGAAGGATCTCGGGCTTCTCGTCGCGATCGGCGCGATCCAGATGGCGCTCGGAATGGGCCTCTTCGCCGCCGGCGCGCGCCTCGTCCCCGCCGCCGAGGCGGCGCTGATCACCCTGCTCGAGGTCATCCTCGGCCCGATCTGGGTGTGGCTCGTCCTCTCCGAGCGGCCCGACACGGCGACCCTGATCGGTGGGGCCGTCATCATGCTCGCGGTCGTCGTCCAGGTGAGCGGCGACCCGTCGAGCCAGGCCGAGGTGGAGGCTGAGATCGGCACGCCCTGACGGATTTGTGATCCATCATCCAATCCGGTCCGGAAGGGCAATCCCGAAGTGCTCCCACCGTCGTACTTGCTCGAAACGACCTAGGAGCTACTCACAATGATCCGCCCAATCCGAATGGCCGTCCTGGCGGCCATCCTCGCACTTCCCGCCCTCGCGGCCGCCTGTGGCGGCAGCGGGTCCTCGTCCGCGCCGCAGATCACCTCGACCCCGGCCGCGGCGGCCGCGGCCAACGGCGGCACCGTCGCCAGCGCGTCGTCGCCGCTCGGCCAGATCCTCGTGGCCAAGAACGGCATGACCCTGTACGAGTTCGCACGCGACGTGAACGGCAAGAGCATGTGCAACGGCCCGTGCGCCAAGTTCTGGCCGCCGTACACCGGCACGCCCAAGGCGGGCTCCGGCCTCGACGCCTCGCTCCTCGGAACGACGATGCGGTCTGACGGGACGTCCCAGGTCACCTACAACGGACACCCGCTGTACACGTACTCCGGCGATCCCGCCGCGGGCGACACGAACGGCCAGGGCGTGAGCACCTTCGGCGCCCTCTGGTGGGTCGTCGCGCCGAGCGGCCAGATCGTGAAGACCGCCGTGCAGCAGACGAGCACGAGCGGCGGCGGTGGCTACGGCTACTGAGCCGGCGAGAGGCCTGTGATCTCGCGCAGGAACGGGACGCCGTCGGCGTCGAGCGGCTCACCGAGCTGCTCGGCGTACCGGCGGCCGTCCCACACCGCCGCGGCGATCGTGCCGGGGCAGAGCGCGTCGCCAACGGCCCGCACGGACGCGAGGCCGGCGCCCTCCCAGTCGCCGGCCCGCTCGTGCAGGCCGGCGGCGAGGCCGTCGTCCGGCAGCCGGGCGGTGACGAGCACCAGCGTCTCGGCCGCGTGCTCGGCCGGCTCGGACGTGTAGACGCAGGCCGTCCGCACCACGCCGTCCGCGGCGCCCTCGAGCGAGCGTGACGGCACGATCTCGATCCCCGCCTCCAGCATGCGCCGCTGGATCCGCACCTGCTCGAGCGTGTTCACCGTCCACTCCGAGACCCGCGCGGCCGGCGTCACGAACGTCACCCGAGAGCCGGCCCGCACCAGCGCCTCGGCCACGACGCCACCCATGTAGTAGTGGTCGTCGTCGTAGACGATCGCGCGCCCGCCCGCCGGTGCGCGGCCGTCCATCACGTCGTCGGGTGTGAGCACCTGGACGCCCGCGAGCTCGAGCGGCCGCAGGTGCCAGCGGCCGACGCCGTCGGCGCGCCAGCGGCAGCCGGTGGCGACGGCGACGTGCTCGAAGCCGTACTCGAGCACCTCGTCGGCCGTGAGCCGGCTGTCGTAGGCGACCTCGACGTCGGGCAGCCGGTCGAGCTGGCCACGCCGGTAATCCAGCACGCGGATCCATTCCGCCAGGCCGGGAAGCCGCGCCTCGCGTGCCACGCGCCCGCCGAGCGCCCCGGTCGCCTCGGCGAGCACGACCCGGTGGCCGCGCCGCCCGAGCGACATCGCCGCCTCGAGCCCCGCGGGGCCGGCACCCACGACGAGCACCGTCGCGTCGGACGTCTTCGGCCGCATCCGCTCGGGGTGCCATCCGCGGCGCCACTCCTCGCCCATCGACGGGTTCTGGGTGCAGCGGATCGGGCTGATCGTGCCGTCGCCCGAGACGCAGATGTTGCAGCCGATGCACTCGCGGATCTCGTCGACGCGGCCCTCCTCGATCTTCTTCGGGAGGAAGGGGTCGGCGATCGACGGCCGCGCCGCGCCGATCATGTCGAGGACGCCGTCACGGATCATGCGCACCATCGTCTCGGGCGACGTGAAGCGGCCGACGCCCACGACCGGCTTCGACGTGAGCGCCTTCAGGCCGCGCACGTGCTGCTCGTGGGGCGCCTCGGGGGCGAAGCGCGACGTCGAGGAGTCGTTCTCCCACTCGCCGACGACGAAGTCCCACACGTCGGGCAGCTCGCCCACGAGGCCGAACACCTGCTCGATCTCGGCCCGGTCGATGCCGTCGGCACCGAGCAGCTCGTCGACGGTGATCCGGCAGGCGACCGCGGCCCGGCCGTCGACCTCCTCGAGCGTGTCCTCGAGCACCTCGCGCAGGAGCCTGGCCCGGTTCTCGAGGCTCCCCCCGTAGCCGTCGGTGCGGTCGTTGTAGCGCCGCGACAGGAACTGGCCGAGCGAATTCAGGCCGTGGGCGGCGTAGACGTAGACGACGTCGAACCCCGCCTCGAGCGATCGCCGGATCGCCGCCCGGTGCCAGCGCCGCACGGCGGCGATGTCGTCGAGGCCCATCCGGCGCACCTGCACCGGGTCGTAGGTCGAGACCGGCAGGTTGCCGACGGCGAGGCCGGTCTCGCGCGAGTACATGTTTGCCCCGTGGATGCCGTTGTGCACCGGCTCGAACCCGGCCAGCGAGCCGTGCTCGTGGATCTTGTCCGTCATCCGCCGCAGCGCGGGGATGTCCGCGTCGTCCCACAGCCGGCCCTCGATGTAGGGGCTCACCTCGGACGTCGGATGGATCTCGACCTCCTCGGTGCACACCACGGCCCAGCCGCCCTCCGCCTTGACGCCGCGCATGTGGGCGTGCGCCGTCGGATGGTGGTGGCCCATGCCGTTGCAGTGCGGCACCTGGAAGAAGCGGTTCCGGGCCGTGACCGGGCCGAGCGTTACCGGCTCGAAGAGGATGTCGTAGCGGGGATCGCGCATCGCCGGATCTTCGCGGACCCGGGGGTGGCGATGTGCACGGTCGCAGGCGGGGGCCGATGTCAGGCCGAGCCACAGGTTGCGGTAGCCGGTCGATCCCCCGTGAGAGTGATGGTGATCTCACGTTGTGGGGCGATGACACGGACGTGAGCGAGAATCAGCGCGCGTTTTTCCGCATCGACGTCGTCGTGCCCACCGTCGTTCGCCGGCTGGACGCCGGTGGCGAGGCATGGGACGAATTCGGCGGCGAGACGATCGACCTCTCGGCCGGCGGCGTCCTGCTGGCGGGGAGCGAGCCCGCGCCCGAGGAGCACCTCGTCGAGGTCGTGCTCCGAAGCGGCGAGCCGCACCTCGACGTGACCGCCCGCGGCCGCGTCGTCCGCAGCGACCGCGCCTCCGACGGCGCGTGGCTCTCGGCCGTGCGGTTCGAGCGGATCCCGTCTGCGACCGAGCGCGAGCTGGTGCGATTCTGCTTCCAGAAGGAGGCCGAGACCGCCAAGCGCGTGAGCACCGTCCGGATCTCGATGGCGATCCCGGTGGTCGTCGAGCACGGCGCCGGCGAACCCCACCGCGGCGGGACGATCAACCTGTGCGCCGACGGGACGAAGCTCGCCGCGCCGATCGAGCTCGCCGAGGGCCAGGAGGTCGTCGTGCGGTTCGACGAGCGCTGGTTCGGCCGCGAGCTGACGCTCCCGGCGACGGTCGGGCCGGTCGACAAGCACGGGGCCGACCTCGCGTTCGGCGAGGTGTCCCGAGCCGACCGCGCCGCCATCAACCGCCTCGTGATCGCCGAGGAGCGCAGGCAGCGGCGCACCGCGGCGGCGTAACGTTCCACATGCCTGGGCGGACTCGTACCGCAGCAGAGTCGAGCGCATGGAGGTGGGGCGGGTGTCGTACGTTTCACGCGGGTTCCGAGGCCGGCGCCGATCCGGTCGCGAAGGCGGCGGCCGCGTGCCGCCCGGCCAGTACCTGACCGACGACTTCCCGGTGCTCTCCGCCGGGCCGACGCCGCGGGTGCCGCTCGCCGAGTGGTCGTTCTCGATCACGGGCGAGATCGACGAGCCGCGCACGTGGTCGTGGGACGAGTTCCGGGCGCTTCCGACCGAGACGATCACGCGCGACATCCACTGCGTCACGAAGTGGTCGAAGCTGGACACGGTCTGGGAGGGCGTCCCGGTGGCGTCGCTGCTCGACGGGGTGGAGACGGCCGCCGAGTTCGTTGTCGCGTTCTGCGACGGCGGCTACACGACCAACCTCCCGCTCGAGGACGTCGCGGGCGGGAACGCCTGGGTCGTCCACACCTACGAGGGCGAGCCGCTCGCGCCGGAGCACGGCGGGCCGGCCCGGCTCCTCGTCCCGCACCTCTACTTCTGGAAGAGCGCCAAATGGGTGCGCGGCCTGTCGCTTCGCAGCGAGGACGAGCCCGGCTTCTGGGAGGGCTACGGCTATCACAACTACGGCGATCCGTGGAACGAGCAGCGGTACTGGGGCGACTGACCTGGCGGCTCGCGGAGGTCGCCGAGGTCGTGCCCGAGACGGCGCGGACGGCCACGCTGCTCCTCGACGTCGAGGGGTGGCCGGGGCATCGAGCCGGCCAGCACATCGACGTGCGGCTCACCGCGGAGGACGGCTACCAGGCCCAGCGCAGCTACTCGATCGCCTCCGCTCCCGGCGAGCCGCGCCTGCGGCTGACGGTCGAGCGGCTCGAGGACGGCGAGGTCTCGCCCTACCTCGTCGACGAGCTGCGTCCCGGCGACCGCCTGGAGATCCGCGGGCCGGTGGGCGGGTACTTCGTGTGGGAGCCGGGCTCCGGGCGGCCGGTGCTGCTCGTCGCCGGCGGATCGGGCGTCGTCCCGCTCGCGGCGATGCTTCGCCACCGGCTCGCGGCGGCGGACACGACGCCCATGCGCCTGCTCTACTCGTCGCGGACGCCGGAGGACGTGATCTACGCGGACGAGCTTACGGGCGCCGCGAACCACGGCGTCGAGGTGATCCACACGTTCACGCGCGCGCAGCCGGACGGCTGGACGGGCTACGCGCGCCGGATCGATGCGGCGATGCTGGCGGAGGCGGCCTTCCCGCCGTCGCAGCGGCCCGTCGCGTACGTGTGCGGCCCCACCCGGCTCGTGGAGACGGCCGCGGACGGGCTGCTGGCCGTCGGCTACGACCCGGCCGCCGTGAGAACCGAGCGCTTCGGACCGACAGGAGGATAGGCATGGACGATGCGGACATCCGGCTCGACGGGAACGCCGCGGCGGGGCTCCTCGGCGAGCTCTTCGCGGTCGACCTCACCACCGCCCGCTGCTGCTGCGCCGGCTGCGGAGCGGCCGAGGCGCTCGGAGCGGAGGCGGTGTACGCGAGCGCGCCCGGGACGGTCGTGCGGTGCGTCCACTGCGCCCACACGCTGGCCGTGGTCGTGCACGGCGGCGGGCGCTACTGGCTCGGCGTCTCCGGCGTGGCCTGGCTCGAGATCCCGGATCCCGCGGCCGCCTGACCCCTGAGCTCGTCGAGCGGCACGCGCGGCGGCGGGGCCCATCCGAGCAGCGTCCGGGCCCGCTCGCCCGAGATGCGGTGGTCGCGCGTCACGCCGTCGGCGTCGTCCGCGCCGAGCTCGATCGCGGCCTCGGCCGCCGGCCAGGGCCGCGGCGCGGCGAGCCCGGCCCCCGCGGCCGCCGCCTCGGCCAGGTCGCGGACGCGGAGCGGCTCTCCGCGGACGCCGTTCAGAAGCGTCCCGGCCGGCGCTTCCTCGACGGCGAGCGCATACAGCTCGGCGAGGTCGTCGACGTGGACGAGCGACCAGTGGTTCTCGCCGTCGCCGACGTAGCGGGGAACGCCGTCCTGCGCCATCGCGGCGAACTGGTTGAGCGGTCCGCCGCCCCGGCCGTAGACCATGCCCGGGCGGATGACGATCGTGCGGACGCCGTCCGCGGCGGCTGCGAGCACCTCGGCCTCGAGCGGCGGCCGCCAGGCGAACATCGCCACCGGGTCGGGCGGCGAGCCCTCGTCGAGGATCCCGCCGGCGGGCGCGCTGCCGTAGATCCAAACGCCGCTCGTATAGACGAAGGCGGCGCCGGTGCCGCGGAGCGCCGCGAGCATCGCCCGCACGGCCGCCTGCTCGGCAGGGCCCATGCCCTCGTCCTGCGTCGCGGCGGCGTGGACGACCGCGTCGCGACCCTCCGCCGCCTGCGCCAGCGACCGCGGGTCGAGGAGGTCGGCCGTGACGACCTCGTGGCCGCGGGCCGCGAGCTTGTCCGCCGCTGCCGGCGAGCGCGCCGTTCCGGCGACGGCATGGCCGCGCTCCGAGAGCGTCGCCGCGACGACCGCTCCGATGTAGCCGGTTGCCCCGGTCACCAGGATGCGCACCGCGATATCGTCGCAGAGTGGCGTCCATCTCGGACCTGTACGTGATCGCCGCGCCGCTCGATCACCCCGAGGGCGTCGCGCGGGGGCCCGACGGCACGCTCTGGGCGGGCGGCGAGGCGGGCCAGGTCTACCGGCTCGACCCGGAAGCCGGCTCCGCGGCCGAGGTGGCCAGCACCGGCGGGTTCGTGCTCGGCATCGCCCACGACGCGGCCGGGCGCCTGTACCTGTGCGACGCCGGCCGCCGGGCGATCCTCCGCGTCGACCCCGGCTCGGGCGACGTGAGCGTGTGGTGCGACTCGGCGGGCGGCGGGCCGCTCGAGACGCCGAACCACCTCGCGTTCGCCGCCGACGGCGCCCTCTACTTCTCCGACTCGGGGACCGAGTCGCTCGAGGTGCGAAACGGGCGCATGATCCGCGTGCCGCCGGGCGGAGGCGACGGCGAGGTGCTCGATCTCGGCACGCTGCACTACACGAACGGCACCTGCGTGACCGCGGACGGCGCCGTCCACTTCCTCGAGACGCTGACCCCGCGGCTCTCGACGATCGCCGGCGGGCGCGCCGAGGTGATCGCCGAGCTGCCCGGCACGACCCCCGACGGCCTTGCCGCGTGCGCCGACGGCGGGTTCCTCGTCTCGTGCTACTACCCGTTCCACCTGCTGTACGTCCCGCCGGGCGGGGGCAGCCCGGAGGTGGTCCTCGACGACCCGACCGGGATCCACATGCCGACGCCGACGAACGTCGCGTTCTACGGCGAGGACCTGCGGCGTGTGGCCATCGCATCCCTGGGCGGGCAGGCCGTGACCGGGATCGATCTCGGCGTCGCGGGCGCGCCGGTGAACTACCCTGAGATCGCATGAGGCTCGGGTTTCTCACGGCGTGCATGCCACGGGCGGAGCTGGCCGACATCGCCGCCTGGGCCGCGGGGGCCGGCTACGAGGCGCTCGAGGTGGCGGTGTGGCCCCGCATCGGCGACCGCGACTTCACCGCCAGCCATCTGGACGCCGCCGGCCTCGACCAGGCCGGCGCGGACGAGATCCGCGGCCTCTTCGACCGGCACGGCCTGGGCCTCCCCTCGCTCGCGTACTACGACAACAACCTGCACCCCGACCCGGAGGCGCGCCGGGCCATCAACGGCCACGTCGCCGCCTGCATCGAGGCCGCCGCCCTGCTGGAGTGCCCCACCGTCGGCACGTTCGTGGGCCGCGATCCCGGGAAGACCGTCGCCGAGAACCTGGCCGAGGCCGAGGGCGTCTTCAAGCCGCTCGTCGACCTGGCCGGCGAGCGCGGGGTGGCGCTCATCGTCGAGAACTGTCCGATGGAGGGCTGGCATCCCGACGGGTATCCCGGCAACCTGGCCTACTCGCCCGAGCTGTGGGAGTGGATGTTCTCGCTGGGGCTCGGGCTGAACTTCGACCCGTCGCACCTGCTGTGGCTCGGCGTCGACCCGGTCGCGGCGCTGCGGCCGTATGCCGACCGGATCGCCCACGCCCACGCCAAGGACGCCGAGGTGTTCCCCGAGCGGCGAAACCGGCTGAGCGTCTTCGGCAAGGCGGTCGATCGCACCGACGCCTGGGACTCGGGGTGGTGGCGCTACCGGATGCCCGGCCTCGGCCAGATCGACTGGCGCCACATCGTCGACACGCTGTACGAGGGCGGCTTCGACGGCGTCCTCTCGGTCGAGCACGAGGACCCGGTCTGGGGCGGCGACGAGGACCGCGTGAAGGCGGGCCTCGAGGTGGCGCACCGGACGCTGCGCCCGCTCATCGTGCGCTGATCAGCTCCGGTCGATCCGGCATCCGTAGCAGCCCGGGCCCGCGAAGTGGACGTGCAGGTACGCGCCGGCCTCGTCGCCCAGCAGCCGTTCGATCGCAGCCTCCAGCTCGGTTCCGGGCAGCACCTCGGTTCCGGTCAGCATGTGGCGGTCGTCGTAGGCCCGTACCGAGAGCAGCCGCCCGCGCAGCATCTCCGGGACGGCGCCCGGCACCTCGGCACGGCCCGCGCACCGCTCGGCGTGGACGTAGACCGGGCTCCGCGCCGCGTACGGGCTCTCGCCCCGGAACGGCATGATCGACCCGAGGACGACCTCGGCTGGATCGGCGGCATCGGAGAGGCAGCAGCGCACCGGATAGGGGCCGTCGCCGGCGGCGGCGGGCACGGCGCCCGGGCTGCGGCGGGCCCCCTCGGCGGCGGCTGCGGACAGGGCGCGGACGGTGAAGGTGGGCATGCGGCTCCTCGGTCGGGGTCGGCAGAAGAACGCCGCGGAAGCGGGCGGCGTGAGATCCGCGAACAATCGGCGACAGGCCCCGCCGGTTCCCGCTCCGGCCTATCCTTGGGCCGATGGCGGACGCACCTCCTGTCGAGATCGAGGCGGCCGGACGCACCTTCGCGGTCTCGAGCCCGACCAAGGTCTACTTCTCGGAGCGCGGCGAGACGAAGCTCGACCTCGTGCGCTACTACCTGGCCGTGGAGGAGCCGCTCATGCGTGCCCTGGGCGGGCGGCCGATCCTGATGGAGCGCTACCCGGAGGGCGCCGGCGGGCCGTCGTTCTTCCAGAAGCGCGTGCCCAAGAACGCCCCCGACTGGCTCGAGACGACCACCGTCGAGACGCCGAACGGCACGCCGTCGCAGGCGCTCGTCGCGGCCGACGTGGCCCACATCGTGTGGGCCGTGAACCTCGGCTGCCTCGGCCTTCACGTCTGGCCCTACCTGGCGGCCGACCCCGCCCACTCCGACGAGCTTCGGATCGACGTCGACCCCTCGCCCGGCGTGACGTTCGACATGGTGCGCGAGGCCGCCCACGAGGTGCGCACGTTCCTGGCCGAGCTGGGGATGGAGGGCGCGCCCAAGACGACGGGTCGAAACGGCATCCATATCTACGTCCGCCTGACGCCCGAGCAGGACTCGTTCGCCGTGCGCGCCGCGGCCGTCGCGCTGGCGCGCGAGCTCGAGAAGCGCCGTCCCGACCTCATCACGGCGGCGTGGTGGAAGGAGGAGCGCGGGACGCGGGTCTTCATCGACTTCAACCAGAACGCGCCGCACAAGACCGTGCTCGGCGCCTGGAGCGTGCGGCCGCGCGTCGGCGGCCAGGTCTCGACGCCGTTTCGCTGGGACGAGCTCGAGAGCATCGTCCCCGACGAGCTGACGCTCGCCACCGTCCCGGCGCGGTTCGCGGCCGAGGGCGACCCGTGGGAGGCCACGATCGCGGCCCCGCAGTCGCTCGAGCCGCTGCTCGCCCTGCACCGGCGCGACATGGA
>DATAEI010000218.1:0-4248 GCA_036258075.1 Gaiellales bacterium | reverse complement strand
GACTCCCCGATCACGACCTCGGCCGACTCGCGCGCCTGGTCGAGATCGCCGCGGTCGATCGCCCGCATGACGATCCGGGCGTGGCCCTGGAGCGCGGTGACCGGCGTTCGCAGCTCGTGCGAGGCGTCGGCGACGAAGTGCTGCTGCTCGGCCGTCGCCCGCTCGGCCCGCGCCAGCAGGCGGTTGAAGGCGCGGGCGAGCCGGCCGAGCTCGTCGGGACGGCCCTCCGCGATCCGGCGGTCGAGCTGCGCGCCCGAGATGTCGTCGACCTCGCGCCGCATCCGCTCGACCGGCCGCAGCGCGCGGGCCGCGAGCACCATGCCCAGCACGGCCCCGGCCACGACCACCGCGGCCCCCACGGCGAGGAGCGTGCGAAGGAGCGTGGAGAGCGAGGAGTGGATCGTCGAGTTGCGCACGAGGACGATCGCGAAGCCGCCGCCGGGCCGCCGCCGGCGGGCCGACGTCGATCCCGCCGGCGCGTTCTCGATCTCGCGCCCGGCGGCGGCGGCCGTCTCCTCGCCGCCTCCGCGGAAGGTGGCGGCGACGACGGCGCCCTGCGCGTCGGTGAGCCAGATCCGGTCGCCCGGGCCGGCGAGCCGGTCGAGCTCGCCCTCGCTCGGCCGCTCCTGGGCGGCCGCTCGCGCCAGCTGGCGGGCGTGGCGGTGGGCCGAGTCGGTCAGGTTCGAGCGCACGACGAGGTAGGTGGCCGCCGAGGTGGCGACGACGAGCACCGCCATCACGAGCGAGAACCAGAGCGCGAGCCGGGCGCGGAAGCTCACGTGCGGATCGTGTACCCGACGCCGCGCACGGTGCGGATCACGGACGGGCCGCCCCCGTCGTCGAGCTTGCGCCGCAGCGCCGAGACGAAGAAGTCGATGACCTTCGAGTTGCCGAGGTAGCTGTAGCCCCAGACGCCCTCGTAGATCTGGTCGCGGGTGAAGACGCGGCCGGGGGCGTCCAGCAGGAAGGCCAGCAGGTCGAACTCGCGCGCGGTGAGCTCCACCGGGCGGCCGTCCATCGTGACCGCGCGCGTGTCCATGTCGAGCCGCAGCGTCCCCGCCTCGAGCACCGGCCGCTCGGGCGCGGCCCGCCGTGCCAGGGCCCGGAGCCGTGCGAGCAGCTCCTCGATGGCGAACGGCTTTGCGAGGTAGTCGTCGGCCCCGGCGTCGAGCCCGAGCACGCGGTCGCCGACCCGGTCGAGCGCGGTCAGCATCAGGACCGGCATGCCGTGCCCCGACCGCCGCGCCTGCCGGCACACGGACAGGCCGTCGATGTCGGGCAGGCGGACGTCGAGGAGGAGAAACGCGGGCTCGTCGCGCTCGACCGCGGCAAGCCCCTGGGCGCCGGTCGCGGCGAGCTCAACGTCGTAGCCGGCCTCGCCCAGCTCGACCTCGAGGAGGCGGGCGATGGCCGGGTCGTCCTCGACCACGAGCACGCGCGGAGACGGTGACACGCGCCCACGATAGCGACCCCCGGAGCCCCTCTCCGAAAACTTACGAAACGCTGGCCGAGCCCTCGCCGGGCGCTTCGAAGAGCCTCAGGTGCGGCCCCTACCGTGAGCCTCGTACCAACCCCGGAATCGAGTGGAGATGCTCACCAGCAAACGCCAGATACTCGCAGTGACCGCGGCGATCGCCGCGATCGTCATGACCGCGGGGACGGGCGTCGCCGAGCTCGTGGCGAAGCAGTCCCCCGCCCATCCCGCGCCGGCCGCCCAGGTTCAGGCCCCCGCGGCCCCGGCCTTCGTGCCGGCCGAGGACGGTGAGTCAGCATGATGCGCCGTCTCTGGGCCGCCATCGCGGCCGCGTTCTCGGTCGCAGCCGTCTTCACCGTGCTCGCCTTCGCCCAGCGCCCGGCCTCGCCGGCACCGGCGGCGTCCGCACAGATCGTGATGGCGCGGACCGCGAACGGCAAGCTCGTTCCCGTGCCCGTCGCCCCGTCCGGCTCGGTGCACGCGACCACCCAGACCTCGCCCGCCTCCGCGACCGCCGGATCGAGCACCGCAGCCGGTCAGCCCGTCACATACGTGAAGACGGCCTCCGGCGCCTTCGTCCCGGTCAGCCTTGGATCCGCGGCGCCCACCCACGCCACGACGAGGACATCATGACCCGCATGCTCGAGCACCACGCCTTCCCCGCCATGGGCACGGCCTGCGGCGTGGGCGTCACGACCGGGCTCCGCGAGCTCGGCGCCGCCCACAGGGCGATCGCCGCCGCGGTCATCGAGGTGGCGGCGTGCGAGCGGGCGCTCTCGCGGTTCGACCCCGGGAGCGAGCTCTCGCGGCTGAACGCCGCGGGCGGCGCCTGGACGGAGTGCGGCCCGCGGCTCCTGGGCGCCCTGTCCGCGGCGGTCGACGCCCGCGAGGCGACAGGCGGGCTCTTCGATCCGACGATCCTGCCCGCCCTCGTCGCCGCAGGCTACGACACCAGCTTCGAGGCGCTCGAGCCGCGCGCGCCGGAGACGGCCTTCGGCTGGCGCGCAGGAGCCGCCGTCGAGGTCGACCGCGTCCGTGGGCGTGCCCGGCTCGAGCCGGGCGCTGCGGTCGACCTCGGCGGCATCGGAAAGGGCTTCTCGGCCGACCGGGCCGTCGCGGCGCTGGCCGCCGCCTGGCGCGACATGCCGGGCTGCGTGGTCGACCTCGGCGGCGATCTCTCGCTCTGGGGCGAGCCGCCGGAGGGCGGTGCGTGGCGCGTGGCCGTCGCCGACCCGCGCGTGCCCGGAGGGCGCCTGAGCGTCCTCGACCTCTCGGAGGGCGGCGTCGCGACCTCGGGCCGCGACCGGCGCCGGTTCGGGCCGGACGGCGAGCTGCATCACCTGATCGATCCGGCCACCGGCCAGCCGGCTGTCCCCGGCCCGCTGTCGGTGACCGTCGTCGCGGCCGATGCCGCGGCCGCCGAGGCCCACGCCACGGCGCTCGCGATCACGCCGGTGGCCGACACGCCGCGCTACGTGGCCGCCCGGCGGCGCCTCTCGGCGCTTGTCGTGCCGGCCGCCGGCGCGCCGTTCATGCTGGGCGACCTCCCGGCCGGCGCACCGGCCTGGACGCGGGACGTGGCGTCATGAGCGCCGCCGCCGCACTCCCCGTCGCCTGGCTCGTGGCCCGCGCCGCCGGCCTCGTCGCCTTCGCGATCCTCACCGTCTCGACGTGGCTCGGGCTCGGGATGAGCACGCGCCTCCTCGGCCCGAAGCATCAGTCCCGGCTCCTCGGCTGGCACCGAACCCTCGCGTGGACGGGCCTCGCCATGGTCGGCCTGCATGCAGGCGCGCTCCTGCTCGACCCCGTGATGCGCTTCGGCCCGGCCGCGGTCCTCGTGCCGTTCGCCTCGCCGTTTCGGCCGGCGGCCGTCGCGGCGGGAGTTGTCGCCGGCTGGCTGATGCTGATGCTGACCGTCTCGTTCCGCATGCGGAAGTGGATCGGACAGCGCGGCTGGCGGCGGCTGCACTACGCGAGCTTCGGCGCCTTCGTCCTGGCGCTCGGCCACGCCCTCGCCTCCGGCACGGACACCGCCGGCATCGGCGGCCCGATTCTCGCGCTGGTCGCCGGCGGCCCGGTCCTCTGGCTCATCCTCGTCCGCATCCTGAGCCCGGGCGTGCGCCGTCCCGCCGCCCGGCCGACCGCAGCACCGACCGCCTGATCACCATGAACGACAAGGAGCACCATGAGCTACCGCATCGTCATCGACCGCGCCGCCTGCAGCGGCTTCGGCTCCTGCGTGGAGGCCGACCCCGACACGTTCGTCCTCGGGCCGGACGGGCTCGCGGAGGCCCGGGCCGAGACGACCGACCGGGCCGCCGCCGTGGCGGCGGCCCGGTCGTGCCCGATGGGCGCGATCACCATCCTCGGCGAGGACGGGAGCGTCGTCCGGTGACCGCCGAGCACACCGACATCCTGATCGTGGGCGCCGGGCTGGCCGGCGCCCGCTGCGCCGAGGCTCTGCGCGCCGGCGGACACGACGGCCGCATCATCATCGCCGGCGAGGAGCCGCATCCGCCCTACGAGCGCCCTGCGCTCTCGAAGGAGTTGCTCGTCGGCTCGCGCTCGGCCCCGGAGCTTGCGCTGCGAGAGCCGGGCTTCTGGGCGGCCCGCGGCATCGAGCTTCGGCCCGGTGCGCGGATCGACGCTCTCGACCTGCACGGGCGCCGTGCGGTCGCAGGGCCGCATGAGTTCCGCTGGACGACGCTGGTCGTCGCCACGGGCGTACGCGCGCGCCGGCTCCCGGGGCTCGACGGGCTGCCCGGGATCCACCA
>DATAEI010000217.1:0-5226 GCA_036258075.1 Gaiellales bacterium | reverse complement strand
CGTCAACTCCAACTCGAGCGTCTTTCCGCAGACGCCGTTCGGCGGCTACAAGCAGTCGGGCGTCGGCAAGGAGCTCGGGATGCACGCGCTCGAGCACAACACCGAGCTGAAGAGCGTCTTCATCTCGACGGAGTGACCGGCAGAGCCGGGCTAGACGGCCGCGCGCCGCGCCCGCCGCGCCGCCTTGCGGTCGTGCATCGCGACCGAGGCGCGCGCCAGGGTCTCGGCGGGCGGCTCATCAGGCCGGCCGGCGGCCGCGCCGACCGACGCGCCGCCGTACACGTGACGGTGGGTCTCGGGCACCTCGAGCCGGTCGAGCGCCGCCTCCAGCTCGCCCGCACGACGCTCCGCCGTCGCCTGATCGCAACCGGGCAGGAGCACGCAGAACTCGTCGCCGGCCGTGTGCAGCCGGGCGGCGAGCTCGCCGGGCCGCAGCATCCTGCCGAGGCCTCCGGAGAACGCGCGGATCAGGACGTCGCCGCCGAGCGCGTAGTCGTTCTTGAAGGCGGCGTTCGCCTCGCGCATGCCGTCGAAGTCGAGCACGACCAGGGCGAGCGCCGACCCGGCCAGCGCCTCCAGCTCGCGCTCCAGGGCGCGGTGGTTGGGGAGGCCGGTGAGCGCGTCGGTGTATGCGGTGCGGTGGAGGTCGTCGAGCTCGGCCTGACGGGCCTCGCGCTCCTGGATGAGCGCCAGCGCGAGTGCGGCGTTCTCGAGGTAGGTGAAGAAGCCCTCCCGCCGCTCGAAGCCGGGACGGGGGACGCCGATCCAGTGAACCGCCATCACCCCGACGGAGCGCTGATAGGCGCGGAGGAGGACGGCGTGCACGACAGACCCGGTCATGTGAAGCGCGTCCGCGAGCAGGCGCAGGTCGTCGTCGAGCATCGGATGGTTCGAGATCAGCGAGCGGCCGCGCTCGAGGGCGCGGGTCATGAGCTCGCGCTCGATCTCGACCGCAGCCGCCGGCAGCCTCCGGCTCCCGGTGCCCATCGTCAGGACGGGCCGGCCGTCGCCGTCGAGGTCGAATCCCCGCACCGCCGTGGCGTCGAGCCACTCGGCCACGTCCTTCACCACCCGCGGCCAGAGGCCCTCGCGCTCGTGGGTTCGCAGGATCTCGAACGAGAGCATCGCGCCGCGGCGCATGTAGCTGTCCTGTCGGGCCAGGCCGTCGAGGTCGCGCGGTGACCAGGCGAACATGCTTCGTGCATCGGCCGGCCTTCGCGCGCGGCGCAGCCCCGTCCGGGGGTCTTGCTCAACCGCAGGCGGCCGGGAGGATCCGGAGCGCCGCTGGGTCGAGCGGCTCGCCGTCCGGCGCGAACGGGTGCTTGAAATCGAATGCGCGCGGCGTCGGCCCGTGCCGGCGGTGGTCGGCGAGCCGCCGCATCGCATCCTCCACGGCCGGCGTGGTCCCGGCGGGCACCCACCACATCGCGAGGTGTGACTCGACCGGCCGCTCGAACCACGTGCGCCGCCGCTGCATCACGCCGACGTGGGCGCTCCCGTAGACGAACGCCCACAGGGCCTCGAGCGACGCCCAGACGGACAGGTTCACGATCACGAATGGGTCGTCGTCGACCCGCACCGCCGTCGCGTCGCCGTCCTCGGTCTGAAGCCGCCACACGAACCCGGGGGCGGCGTCGGCCAGCGCGTTCACGGGCGCGAGCGCCGAGACGAACCCGGCCAGGAGCGGCGAGTCCAACGGCTCCAGCGCCCGCGCGACGTTCACCTGCGCGACGTGCACTAGCGGGCCGTGTGGGCGGCGCGGATGGCGTCGATCAGCTCGTCGAGCCCGACGCCCTTCTTGAGGCAGCTCGCCGCGCCGGCGTTGAGCGCCGCCTCGATCATCTGCGGCTCGTCGTAGGCGGAGAGGACGACGACGGGCATCGCCCAGTCCGCGGCGGCGATCTGCTCGGTCGCCTCGATGCCGTCGACGTTCGGCATGCGCATGTCCATGACGACGACGTCCGGGTGGGCGCGCTCGGCCGAGACCACCGCTTCCGCCCCATCGGAAGCCTCCCCGACCACGTCCATCCCCGCCTCCTCCAACGCATCCCGCAACACGCCGCGGAGTAGTGCGTTGTCCTCGGCGATCAGGATCTTGATGCCGTTGCTGCTCACTGTCCCCCCAGAGACCCTACAGGTAGAGGTGGTCGGCGTGTTCGGCGGCGGCGTGGGCCGCGTCCTCGGGCGGGACGCCGTTTGCCCGCCTGACGACATACGCGGCCGTCCATGTGTCGCCGGCTCCCGTCGGGTCGGCGTAGTCGCCGGTGCCGGTCGGCTCCGACCGCCAGGCCCGGCCGGCGGCGATCCCCAGCGCGCCGTCGCGGCCCAGCGTCACCGCGACCTCCGGCGCGCCCAGCCCGGCAAGGGCGCTGGGGTCGAGGCTCCCAGCGGCGGCCTCGGCCTCCGCCCGGTTCAGCTTCAGAATCGAGACGCCGTGGATCGCCTCCGGCGGGAAGGGGCGCAGGCGCACGGGCCCGGCGGCGTCGCCCCGGCAGAGGCCCTGCCCGTCGAGCGCGACCCGGTGCCCGGCTTCGGCCAGGGCCGCGATCGTCTCGGGCGGGAAGTCGCCCGCGGTCTGGCCGCCCAGGATGACCCACTCGCAGCCGGCCACCGCCGGCAGGAGGTCGCTCGCCGCGAACGGGAGGCCCACGGCCTCGACCCGCTGCTCGAGGATGCCGTCGTGGTGGTGGAGCCGGCTTCCGAAGCCGCCCCGCTCGACGACGACGCACGCGACGCCCAGCTCGTGGAGCGAGCGCCGGGCGTAGATCGGCGTGCCGCCCGGCCGCCGCTCGATGCCGGACGTGGTGATCACCATGTCGGCCGCCTCGTGGCCGACGACGCCGACCGCGCTCACCGGGCGGCGGGCACGTGGAGGGAGACGACCGTGTGGGTGCCGGGCGCCGACTCGAGGGTGAGCTCCGCGCCGATGCGCGCGGCCCGTTCGCGCATCATCCGGATGCCCACCCCCTCCCGCGGTCTGTGCCCGTTCGCCGCCAGCCCGCCGCCGCGATCCTCGACCGAGAGGTGGATGTCGGCCCGCGAGCGCTGAAGGCTGATCAGGACGGGTGGGCGCCCGTGCCGGGCCGCGTTCACGGCCGCCTCGCGCGCGATCTGGAAGATCGCCGTGTCGCGATCCTCCTCCGCCTCCCAGCCGCCGTGGGGCCGCGTGAACGACGTGGCGACGCCGTACTCCTCGTGGACGGTCTCGGCCAGCGAGCCGAGCGCCTGGACGAGCCCCTGCTGCTGCATCACGACGGGGTGGAGCCGCGCGACGGTGCGGCGCAGGTCGTCGGAGGCGTCCGACGCCAGCCGCTCGAGGCGCCCCAGCACCTCCTCGGCGTGGTGGACGTCGCCCTTCGAGATCGCGTCGCGCACCACGTCGCACATGAGGCGCACCGCCGTCAGCGTCTGCTGCGGCCCGTCGTGGAGGCAATGCGCGAGGGTCTCGCGCTCGGCATCGATCGCGTCCAGCATGTGGTCGAAGAGCTCGGCCTGCTCGCGCGGGGTGGCGCGGCGCGTCGGCCTTCGCCATGCACCGGCGGTGCAGACGGCGACGGTGGCGAGCGTCGCGCCGCCGACGACGGCCGCCGGCGCCCCAGCCAGCGCGGCGGCTGCCGCGACCGCGCCCGCGGCGAGGGCGACGAACGTGATCCGGAGGAGGCGGCGGCTAGTCGATGAACTCATACCGGAGCGCCAGCGCGACGGCCTGTGTGCGAGTGTCGGCCTCGAGCTTCGTCATGGCGTTTCGGACGTGCGTCCGCACCGTCTCCGGGCTGATGAAGAGCCGTTGGGCGATATCGGGGTTCGAGAAGCCGTTTGCGAGCAGCGCCAGGATCTCGCGCTCGCGGCCCGAGAGCGCAGGCAACCGCTCCGTTGCCTTCGGGGTCACGAGCTCGGATGCGAGCGTCGGGTCGACGTAGGCTCCGCCCTCCGCGACGCGCTTCACCGCCCGCACGATGTCGTCCGGCGGCGCCTCCTTCAGGACGTATCCGCGGGCGCCGCAGTCGAGCCCCTCCGCCAGCAGGCCGCGCTCGCCGTGGGCCGTGTACAGGATCACCGCCATCTCGGGATGGGAAGCCGTGATCTGGCGGGTCGCCTCGAAGCCGTCCATGCCCTCCATGCGGACGTCCATGACGATCACGTCGGGACGGCGCTTCTCGGCCATCTCCACGGCCCCGTCGCCCGACGAGCTCTCGCCGATCACGGAGATCTCACGATCGCGGGTGAGGATCATCTTGACCCCTTCCCGAACGGCGGCATGGTCGTCCACCACCAGGCAACGAACCTGGGTGCGTGCTTCACCGTCCCCCCCGCTGGCTTGGGACACCGCCATGGGTCTCCGCATCATTGCACGCTGAGGCGCGAAAAGGAAACGCCCCGTCCGTAAAATGGGCGCATGTCGACCGCGCGACGCACTGCGCTGGCGTCGCTCGTCGCGGCGATCGGGCTTGCGCTCCTCAAGCTGGCCGTCGGCTTTGCCAGCGGGAGCCTCGGGATCCTGGCCGAGGCGGTCCACTCGGGGATCGACGCCGCCGCCGCCGGGCTCACGCTCTACGCGGTCGGCGTGGCTGAACGGCCGGCCGATCCCGAGCACCCGTTCGGGCACGGCAAGGCCCAGCACCTGGCGGCCCTGGGCGAGTCGGTCTTCCTCGCGGCGGCGGCAGTGTGGATCGCCGTCGAGGCCGTCCTTCGCCTGAGCCACGGGTCCTCGCCGGTCGAGGCCCGCTGGTACGCGTTCGCCGCGCTGCTCGTCGTGCTCGCGGTCGACGCCGCCCGCACGGGGATGTCGCTGCGCCAGGGCCGGATCGACCGGAACGCGGCGCTCATCGCCAACGCCTGGCACTTCGGCTCGGATTTCGCCGGCACGCTGGCCGTGCTCGTCGGCCTCGGGCTGGTGGCCGGCGGCGTCCCGGCCGGCGACTCGCTGGCCGCCATCTTCGTCGCGGCGATCGTGCTCCTCGGCGCCCTGCGGCTGGCGCGCCAGAACGTCGACGTGCTGATGGATCGCACGCCGTCGGGCATGGCGAGCCGGGTGGAGCGGGCTGCGCGCTCGGTGCCGGGGGTGACCGAGGTGCGCTCGGTTCGGGTGCGCGAGGCGGGCGGCGAGAGCTTCGCCGAGGTCGTGATCGGCGTCCCGCGTCTGGCCGGCGTCGAGCGCAGCCACGAGACGACCGACATGGTCGAGGGCGCCGTTCGCGACTCGCTGGGGCGGGCTCAGGTGACGGT
>DATAEI010000216.1:0-8372 GCA_036258075.1 Gaiellales bacterium | reverse complement strand
CTCGCTCGGCGACCGCGCCACCCTCGTCGAGGTGGAGGGCGGCGACCACTCGTTCCGCGTCCCGGGCGGCCCGCGCGACGGCGCGGTGATCGGCGCCGGCCTCGCCCCCACGGTTGCGGACTTCGTCAGACGCCAGTGCTCCCGCGGCGCTCGGTGAAAAACGGGTCCGACCCCGTTCTTTCAGCCGCCGCCGTAGATCGAGATGGGGAGGTCGAGCAGGCGGTCGGAGCCGGTGTCGGGCAGCAGGGCCAGCTCGGCCTCGTGCTCGGCGAGCCGGTCGCGAGCGCCGGGGCAGAAGCGAAGCAGCGCGGCCTCGGCCTCGGCGACCGTCGGCGCGGACGTGAGCGCGGGCTTCACCGACTTGGCGTCGGGCATGCCGCGCAGATACCAGCCGTAGAACTTCCGCAGGAAGCTCGCCGCGCGGTCGCCCATCTCGCGCTCGACCTCGCGCATGAAGCGGATCAGCTCGGCGACCACCTCGGCCGGCTCGGGCCGCTCGGCGCTGCGCTCGGCCATCTCCTGGAGCGTCCATGGCTGCCCCTGGGCGCCGCGGCCGACCATGACGGCCGCCGCGCCGGTCGAGTCGAGCACGCGCTCGGCGCTCGCCCGGTCGACGATGTCCCCGGAGGCGATCACGGGCACCTCGACCCGCTCGACCAGCTCCGCGGTGATCGCGTGGTCCGCGGTGCCGGTGTACATCTGCTTCGCTGAGCGGGGATGCAGCGTGAGCGATGCGACGCCGACCGCCTCGAGCCGCGGCCCCAGCTCGAGCGCGTCGCGCGAGCCGTTGTCGATGCCGCGGCGCATCTTGACGGTGACCGGCACATCGACCGCATCCACGACCGAGCCGGCAAGCCGGCACGCCAGGTCGTGATCCGACAGCGCGCTCGCGCCGGCGCCGGTCTTCGTCACCTTGCGCACCGGGCAGCCGAAGTTGATGTCGACGATGTCAGCGCCCGCGTCGACCACCATCCGGGCCGCCTCCGCCATCCGCTCGGGCTCCGAGCCGAAGATCTGGACGGCGAGCGGGTGCTCGTCGCGCGCGATGCGCAGGTAGCCGAGCGTGCGCTCGTTGGCGTGCGACAGGCCCGCGGCGGACACCATCTCCGAGCACACGAGCCCGGCCCCGAACCGGCGCCCCTGGCGCCGAAACGCCTGCACCGAGACGCCCGCCATCGGCGCCAGCACGATGCGTGAGGGGATGACGACGTCCCCGATCGTCCAGGGCTGTGTGAGATCGGCCACCGCCGGGCATCGTAGAGCCTCGGGCCGGCCCCCTGGAGGGACCGGTTGACCCGGATTTGCAGGTTGCCTATAATCCCGCCTCCTGCGGTGCCAGCCGGTACCATAACCGCTGCAAAACGGCGGGTTCCGGCGACACCGTTTTCGTGCAGATAGGGGGCAGAAGGGCAGGAAGTGGACAAGGACGTCATCCTCACTCCCGATGGCTACGAGAAGCTCAAGCAGCAGATCGAAGAGCTCGAGACGACCAAGCGTCGCGAAGTCGCCGACCGCATCCGCGAGGCGCGCGAGTTCGGCGACATCAGCGAGAACTCCGAGTACGACGACGCCAAGAACGAGCAGGCGCTGCTCGAGCACCGCATCGCGCGGCTCAAGGAGCAGCTTCGTTCCGCGAAGGTCATCGACCCCAAGGACATCGGCACCGACGTGGTGTCCGTCGGCACGCGCGTGCGCGTGAAGGACGTTGACCACGGCGACGTGGACACGTACGAGATCGTGGGCTCGGCGGAGGCCGATCCGGCCAACTCCCGGCTCTCGAACGAGTCGCCAGTCGGCCGGGCGCTGATCGGCCGCAAGAAGGGCGAGACGGTCGAGGTCTCGGTTCCGGCCGGGGCGATCCGGCTCAAGATCATGGACATCAAGGCCGCGTAGACCGGCGAGAGCGGCCGCCGACGGCGACTAGCGCCAGGGCATCGCGGCCCGGGCGCGCGTCTCGTCGTCGAGCTCGGGCGCGCGGCTTCGCCGCCAGACGATGACGAGCGCCATCGGCACGGCCGCGAGCGGCACCAGGATCACGGCGATGAGCGCGACCATCCAGCCGTTCCCGAGGACGGTGCGCTGGTGCACCCCCTGCTTGTGGGGGCCGAGGTCCGGCGCCGCCGTGATCGCGCGCTGGTCGCCGGGAGACGCGAACTGCGCCGTCGGGTACTGCGACGCGACCTGCCAGTGGCCGTTCACGAGCTGCACCTCGGTCGTGTAGACCGAGACCCCGGCGGTGCTTCCCTTCCGGGGCTGGAGCATCAGGTCGAAGATGACGTCGTCGGGCGTGACCAGGATGGGCTTGATCCCGAACCGCTTCGGGTCGGCCGGATACGGCGTCACCGGAACGTCGCCCCGTTTCCACTGGGCCCGGGTCGTCGTCGAGCGCAGCGCGTCGGTCGCGAGGCCGTACGCGGCCAGCGGGTCGCGGCGGCCGATCACGTCGGGCACCCACGAGCGGAGCACCGTGCGGATCGCCTTCAGGTCGTCGGCGGGGATCTTCGGCGTCGCGGCCTGGGCGGTGCCCGCAGCCGCGAGCGCCGCGACCGTCGCGAGAAGGAGTGCCGGCCGCCTCATACCCGTAGCCTGCCATGGTCGCACCGCGAGCGCATATTCTGTCGCGGTGAGCGGCGACGCCGAGGACCGGATCCGGGCCGACCGCATCGCCAAGGTCGACGCGATGCGGGCCGCAGGCGTCGACCCGTACCCGGCCCGCACGCCCGCGCGTGTTCCGATCGAGGAGGTACGGGCGCGGTTCGGCGGCCTCGACGCGGGCGCCGAGACCGGCGAGCGGGTGGCTGTCGCAGGCCGGATCGCGGCCAGGCGCGGCCACGGCAAGGCGATGTTCCTCGACCTCGCCGACCGCACCGGACGGCTCCAGCTCCACGCGACGCTCGACGGGCTCGGCGAGGAGCGCTACGCCGCCCTCGCCGACTCCGACCTGGGCGATGTGGTCGCGGCGGAGGGCGAGGTGTTCGTCAGCCGCCGCGGAGAGCTCAGCGTGCGCGTGGCCGAGTGGCACATGCTGGCCAAGTGCCTGCGCCCCCTCCCGGAGAAGTGGCACGGCCTCGCCGACGTCGAGCTTCGCCACCGGCGCCGGTACGTCGACCTGCTCGTGAACGAGGACTCGCGCCGCCTGGCACTGGCGCGGCCGCGGATGGTGACGGCGATGCGGGCAGCGCTCGACGCCGACGGGTTCGTCGAGGTCGAGACGCCCATCCTCCAGCCGATCTACGGCGGCGCGTCGGCCCGGCCGTTCACGACCTACTACAACGAGTTCGAGCGCGACTTCTACCTGCGGATCGCCGACGAGCTCTATCTGAAGCGGCTGATCGTGGGCGGCCTCGAGCGGGTCTACGAGATCGGCAAGGACTTCCGGAACGAGGGGGTGTCGTTCAAGCACAACCCCGAGTTCACGATGCTCGAGTGGTACGAGGCCTACGGCGACTACGAGGACGGGATGCGGCGGGTCGAGACCGTCGTGGCGGCCGCGGGCGCGGCGGCCGGGAGCGAGGTCGACCTGACGCCGCCGTGGCGGCGCCAGACGCTGCGCGAGGCGATCACCGAGCACGCCGGCATCGACCCGATGGCCGACCGCGATCGCGACCGGCTGGTCGCCTTCCTCGACGAGAAGGAGATCGACACCTCGGCCGACCGCACCTGGGCCGACGCCGTCGACCACCTGCTCTCGCACTTCGTCGAGCCCCGGATCGAGCAGCCGACGTTCCTGATCGACTACCCGGTGGAGCTCTCGCCGCTCGCGAAGCGCTCGCCGTCCGACGCCGGCATCGTCGAGCGGTTCGAGGCGTTCACCGTCGGGATGGAGATCGCAAACGGCTACACCGAGCTCAACGACCCGGCCGACCAGGCGGCCCGGTTCGAGACCGCCGAACAGGCCGCCGATGACGACTACGTGACGGCGCTCGAGTACGGGATGCCGCCGACGGTCGGCGTCGGGATCGGTATCGACCGCCTGGCGATGGCGCTCCTCGGCGTCCGCTCGATCCGCGAGGTGATCCTCTTCCCGACGCTCAGGGAGCGGGACTGATGGGCAAGGTGTTCGACGAGATCGACGCGAAGCTCGAGCGCTGGATCGGCGCGCAGCAGCTCTTCTTCGTCGCGACGGCGCCGTCCGGCGACGACGGCCACGTCAACTGCTCGCCCAAGGGCCCGATCGAGAGCCTGCGCGTCCTCGGCCCGCGCCGGGTCGCCTACCTCGACCTGATCGGGTCGGGCGCCGAGACCATCGCCCACCTGCGCCAGAACGGCCGCATCGTCGTCATGCTCTGCGCGTTCGGCGGGCCGCCGCGCATCGTGCGCCTTCACGGCCGCGGGCGCTCCGTCACGCCGGCCGACCCGGAGTTCGAGGAGCTGGCGGCCGGGTTCGACATCCGCGAGACCTACACGACCGGGCCGGCCCGGCGGTCGATCGTGGTGGTGGACGTTGAGCGGATCGCCGACTCGTGCGGCTACGGGGTGCCGCTCATGGACCGCGTCGGCGACCGGCCGCAGCAGGCGCTCTGGGTCGAGCGGAAGCTGGCCCAGGGCGGGGTGGGCGCGCTGGCCGCGTATCGCGCACGGCACAACGTGCGCTCGATCGACGACCTGCCCGCGCTGGACGCCTAGTGAGCCAGACGACGCTGTACGGCCCGGGGCAATCGTGGTTCGCACGCCTGCTCGAGCGGCGCGAGCAGCGCCGGCCCGATGTCGCCTCGCAGGAGCTGCGCCGCCGGCTTCTGAGCGGGCTCAGCGGCCGGGTCGTCGAGATCGGCTGCGGCGAGGGCCGGGCGTTCGAGCTCTACCCGCCGGCGGTCGACCGCGTGCTGGCGGTGGAGCCCGACCCGACGGCGCGGGCGGCGGCCGCGGAGCGGGCGGCGGCGGCCCCGGTGCCCGTGGAGGTGGCCGAGGGCTACGCCGAGCAGCTCCCGGTCGGCGACGGCTCGGTCGACGCCGCCGTGTGCGTGTGGGTGCTCTGCAGCGTCCCGGATCCGGCGGCGGCGCTGGCTGAGGTGCGGCGCGTGCTCGCCCCGGAGGGCGTCCTTGCCTTCTACGAGCACGTGCGCTCGCCGCGCGCCCCGTTCCGGGCCGTGCAGCACTCGCTCGACGCGCTCTTCTGGACGCGCGCGCTGGGCGGCTGCCGCACGACACGCGACACCGAGGCCGCCATCCGCGCGGCCGGCTTCGAGCCCGAATCGATCGAGCGCGGCTTCCAGTCCTCCTCGCTCCTCACGATCACCGCGGCGCCCTACATCCTGGGCGTGGCGCGAACAGTTGGGGTCTGACCTCGATCTTTCACGCGGCGCGTAGCGCAACATTGGGGTCTGACCCCGTTGTTGCGTCTATTCGTGCTCGGCGAGGAAGGCGCGGAGCATCGGCATGTAGGCCTCGGGATGCTCGGCGAAGCACAGGTGCGAGCCGTCCGGAATGATCTCGAGCCGGCTTCCCGGGATGCGCTCGTGGATCTCGCGCAGGTGCGAGGGGCGGCACTCGTCGAACTCGCCGCCGCTCACCAGGGTCGGTACGCGGATCTCGCCCAGCCGGTTCATGATGTCCCAGTCGCGCAGGGTGCCGATGATGCGGAACTCGCTCGGCCCGGCCATGTAGTGGTAGATGGGCGTCGCCATCCGGTCGAACGAGCGAACGACGAAGTCGGGCCACGGGTCGAGCCGGCAGACGTGCCGCGTGTAGAACGGCAGCATCGCCTCCTCGTACTCGGGCGTCTCCATCTTGCCCTCGGCCTCGAGCCGCTCGATCTCCTCGCGCTCCCGGGCCGGCATCTCGTCGAGGAGCTCCTGGCAGATCTCGTTCCACCTCGGCGCGGACGCCGGGCTTCCGGCCATGAGCAGCGTCAGCGGCGGGCGGGCGCGGTCGAGCACGTACTGCATCGCGAGCATGCCGCCCCACGAGCTCCCGAAGAGGTGCACCCGCTCGAGCCCGAGCGCGTCGCGCACCGCCGAGAGCTCGTCCATGAACCGCTCGACGGTCCAGAGCGAGCGGTCGTCCGGCTTGTCGGACTCGCCACAGCCGAGCTGGTCGTAGAAGACCACCCGGCGCTCGTCCGCCAGCTCCGCGAAGGGCAGCAGGTAGTCGTGCGGCGCGCCCGGCCCGCCGTGCAGGCACAGCAGCGGAGCGCGGCCGTCCGAGTCCTCGCCGTAGACCCAGTAGCGCACCCGCCCGCCGGGGACGTCGACCCAGCCCTCGGCCGGCGTCAAGAGGTCTTCACCCGCACCGCCTCGTCCTCGCCGGCGACGCCGTAGAGGTCATCGCCGGGGTCATAGCTCACCAGGTCGACGTCCATCAGGTCCTCGCCCTCGGAGAGCGCGATCGCCGCCGCCGCGGGCGGGTCGTGGGCCTCGATTTCGTCGATCTTGCCGGTCGGGACGTAGGCGACGCCGAGCGGGCGCTCATCGGCCTCCACAGCCCGGTAGTGCTCGACGGTGTAGCGCACGCCGCGGATAGTTGCGCATTTCGGCGCGGCTGTCCACCGGCGGGCGGCACGTGTAGCCTCCCGCAACCCCGAGCTGAAGGAGCCTCATGGACGTCCAGGTCAGGCACAACCCGTCGTTCGCAGTCGTCCGGTGCACGATGGCCGGCGGGGAGGCCGTCCGCGCCGAGTCGGGCGCCATGATGGCGACCTCAGACGGCGTCTCGGTCGAGGCGAAGATGCAGGGCGGCCTCATGAAGTCGCTGAAGCGAAGCGTGCTGGGCGGCGAGTCGCTCTTCACCACGACCTACACCGCACCGGCGCAGGGCGGCTGGGTCGACTGCGCGGCCAACCTGCCGGGCGACGCGGTCGTCCGCACCGTCGGCGGCGGCAAGACGCTCAACATGTCCCGCGGCTCGTTCCTGGTCGCCGAGTCGGGCGTCGAGATCGACACGCAGTGGGGCGGGTTCCAGAACCTGGTCGGCGGCGAGGGCGGCTTCCTCGTGCACGCATCGGGTGAGGGCGAGGTCGTGGCCGCCTGCTATGGAGCGCTCGACACGATCGCGCTGGGGCCGGGCGAGAAGGTCGTCGTGGACTCCGGGCACATGGTCGCCTACGACGACACCGTGACCATGACGACCCGGCGCGTGGCGGGCACGATGGCGTCGCTGAAGAGCGGGGAGGGGCTCGTGTTCGAGTTCACCGGCCCGGGCGAGGTCCTGACCCAGACGCGCAACCCGTCGGCGCTCATCACCTGGCTCACGACCGTCCTGCCGTTCTCGCGCCAGTAGGCTCAAGATCGCAGGGGGTCCGGCCGATGAGTGGGCATCGACGCGCACCAGGAGGCAGAGGAGGCCGGTGCTATAGTCCACCCGGCTTCACTCCCCATCCGGGACAGCGGGCGACCGAAGGCGGTCGCTTGACGTCTCGGGTCGAAGCATTCTCAGAAATGACCAATTCACCGACACGCACGGAAAGGGGGCACGGAGATGTTTGAACGGTTCACGGAGCGTGCCCGCCAGGTCGTCGTGCTTGCGCAGGACGAGGCGCGGACCCTCAAGCACAATTACATCGGCACCGAGCACATCCTGCTCGGCCTGCTTCGCGAGGAGGAGGGGCTCGCCGCGCGCGTCCTCGACACCCTCGACATCACGGTGGAAGAGGTGCGCGCCCAGGTGGCCCGCATCGTCGGCCAGGGCGACGAGGTGACGACGGGCCAGATCCCGTTCACGCCCCGCGCCAAGAAGGTCCTCGAGCTGGCGCTGCGCGAGGCGCTGTCGCTCGGACACAACTACATCGGCACCGAGCACATCCTCCTCGGGCTCGTCCGCGAGAACGAGGGCGTCGCCGCCCGGATCCTGCTCGACTTCGACGCCGACGCCGAGCGGATCCGAAACGAGATCATCCGGATGCTCTCCGGTCCCGGACGCCGCCAGGGCGCCGGCGCCGGCGCGGCCGAGAAGGGCCAGAAGAGCTCCAAGCTGCTCGATCAGTTCGGCCGCAACCTGACGAAGCTCGCCACCGAGGGCAAGCTCGACCCGGTCGTCGGCCGCATGAACGAGATCGAGCGCGTCATGCAGATCCTGTCGCGCCGCACCAAGAACAACCCGGTGCTGATCGGCGAGCCGGGCGTCGGCAAGACCGCCGTCGTCGAGGGCCTTGCCCAGCGGATCTCCTCGAACCAGGTGCCGGAGCTCCTGAAGAACAAGCAGATCTACACCCTCGACCTGGCCGCGCTCGTGGCCGGCTCGAAGTACCGCGGCGAGTTCGAGGAGCGGCTGAAGAAGGTCATGAAGGAGATCGGCCAGCGGGGCGACATCATCCTGTTCATCGACGAGCTCCACAACCTCGTCGGCGCGGGCGCGGCCGAGGGCGCGATCGACGCGGCCTCGATCCTGAAGCCGGCGCTGGCGCGCGGTGAGCTCCAGACGATCGGCGCCACGACGCT
>DATAEI010000215.1:0-18289 GCA_036258075.1 Gaiellales bacterium | reverse complement strand
CGGCGCGGCCGTGGCCGGGCGGCTGCGAGGCCGGCGCAGCGTGGGGCTCACCGGAGCGCGCGTCATCCCGGCGGGCGTGATGGATGCCCTCCGCGTCGCGGCGCCTCCGACCGACGCGTCCGCGCTCACGACGGAGCTTCGGATGGTGAAGAGCCCGGCCGAGCTCGCGCTTCTCGCCGAGGCGGCCCGGATCTCCGACCTCGGGATGCGCGCCGGGCTCGCCGCGGTGGCCGACGGCGCCCGCGAGATCGAGATGGCCGCCGCTGCCGAGCACGCCATCCGCAGTGCCGGCGCCGAGCTCAGCTTCACGACGGTCGCGGGTGCGGGACCCCGGACGGCGCTCGGCACGTTCCTGCCCGGCGACCGGCGCATGCGCCGCGGGGAAGCGGTGCTGCTCGACTGCGGCGCGCGCGTGCACGGCTATCACGGCGACATGTGCCGCACCGTGGCGGTCGGCGAGCCGCGGCCGGAGCTCGAGCAGGCGCTCGAGGCCGTCGCCGCCGCGGTCGAGGCCGCGGTCGCCGCCGCCCGGCCGGGCGTCACCGTCGCCGAGCTGCGCGAGTCCGCCCGCCGCGCGGTCGAGGACGCCGGGCTGGGGGAGGCGTGGTGGGGCGAGTTCATGCCGCACGGCGCCGGCACCGGGCAGCACGAGCCGCCCTACGGCGACCGCGACCCGGGCTGCGAGCTGCGCGAGGGCATGGTGCTCTGCATCGAGCCGGGCGTGCTCCTGCCCGGCGTCGCCGGCGTGGTGCACGAGCAGATGATCGCTGTCGCGGCCCGCGGGGCGGACGTGCTGAACGAGCTGCCCCTCCGCATGTGGAGTTGATCCCTCGCCGCCGTCCGTCCGGCCGGGCGTCCGGCGCACGAGGACGGGCAGGGTGGGGCCGGTCGTTTCGGAATGGCTGGACGCCGTGACTCCGCCGTGACGCTTCCGATGCAGGTCCGGCCCGGAGGGGCACGCCGGGAGGAACCCGTCCTCCTGAGGCGAAATGCGGTGCGATGCCATCCCTGGAACGCCTGCTCCTGCGCGACGAGCACGTCCACCTCGTCACCCGCGAGCACGAGATCGTGCTCGTCGGGCCGTTCCTGCGCGCATGCATCGTCCTCACCGGCTGCTCGTACGCGTCGGTCAGGATCGCCGCGACCGGCATCCCGGTTCCGCTGCGGCTCCTGGTCGTCGGCATCCTCGGCCTGCTCGCCGTGAGGACACTCGTGCGGCTCGCGCGGGCGGTGGGCCGCTGGCAGCGGCGGACGCTCGTGATCACCGACCGGCGTGCCCTCCTGGTTCACGGCGCCCTGTCCCGTCGGGTGGCAGCGCTGCCGCTCGACTCGATCCACGACATCGAGATCACCCGCGCCCGGCCCGGCTGGGTGTTCCACTACGGCGGCCTGGTCGTCAGCACCGGGGGCAGCCGAGACCTCCTCTTCGGGCTCCGGCGCCTCCCGGATCCGGACCTCCTGCTGGGCCTCCTGCTCGGGCTGGCGGACGATCTGGCGGAGCCGTCCGCGCCGCCGCGCTGGCGGCTGACGCCGGGCGGTGTGCCGGTCGCGGCGGGGTAGCCGGGCGTGGCCGGCGAGGAGCGTCCGGGCAGGTCCGACAACCTCATCCTGGACGAGCTGACCGACCAGCTCGACCGGACATTCAAGCTGCTGCGCGGCGACACGGACCAGGCGGCCGACCTCGCGTTCGCCCAGGTCAAGGTCGACTCGGCAACCGAGGCGCGGCTCCTGAACGAGCTCGCAGAGCGCGAGCCGTTGGCGCACCCCGAGCGCTTCACCGACGCGCACCGGCTCGCGATGCACGCGATGGAGGTGCTCGACCGCGACGGCTGGCGGCACCCGCGGCTGCCGCGGCTCGGCCCGCTCCGCGCGCCCACCGAGATCGCGGTGGAGTTCGTGGCCCAGTACGTCGTGCGCTCGTACGTGGCCGACACGGTCCGGAGCCTCGCCCGGCTCTATGCGCGCCGTGAGAGCCAGTCGCAGCCCGAGAGCCACGAGCGCCGCGTCCTGGCCCGGGCGCGGATCCAGGCGGACCGGCTGACGCTCGGCTTCCGGGGCGGGGCGTCCGGCCTGCCGACGGTGCTGATCGGCGGCGCGGCCATCCCGGTGCTGGCGTCGCTCGCACGCCAGTTCGGCGCGGTGAAGCCGGGGGAGCCGGTGCTGATCGGCGGCGGCGGCGTCCTCTTCGTCGTCTTCGCCGCCCTCGCGTTCATCCTGCTTCAGGGCGCGGGGCTCGCCCGCAGGCGGGTGACCGTCATCGGCCGCCAGCCGATGGAGGCGCTGTACGAGACGATTGGCCACTGCGGCCGCCCGCCCGAGGACGACGCGGAGACGATCGCGCTCGTCGCGATCGGGCTGACGGCGCTCACGTGGTTCATCCTCCCGGTCGTCCTGGTCACGCTCGCGACAGTGTTCCGCGGGTAGCGTCCACGCCCTTGTCCAGACTCGTCACCGCGCTCATGGTCATCGTGCTCGCGCTCGCGGGCGGCGCCTGCTCGACCGGGCTCGGCGGCGGTGGCTCGAGCCGCCCGAACATCATCCTCTTCATCACCGACGACCAGACCGTCGGGACGGTCAGCCGCGACACGATGCCCAACACGTGGCGCTGGATGTGGCAGGGCGGGCGCACGTACCCCGACTTCTCGATCTCCGACCCGCTCTGCTGCCCGTCGCGCATGACGATCATGACGGGCCGCTACCCGCACAACACGGGCGTCATCGACAACCTGTCGAGCCGCGTGTCGTTCCATCCCGACATGCAGAGCGTCGTCCAGTGCTATCTGGAGGACGCGGGCTACACGACCGCGTTCTTCGGCAAATACCTGAACGGCTGGAACTTCACCCGCCGGCCGCCCTGCACCGACCGCTACGCCATCACGCCCGGCGAGCAGCACTATGGGCTCGATTTCAAGACGAACGACGGGGTGGTGACGCCGAGCGGCTGGGACGACACCTATGTCACCAACCAGGCGCTCGACTTCCTCCGCACCAAGGCGGGAGACGGGCCGTGGTTCATGACGGTCTCGCTCATGGCGCCGCATTCGCCGTACACGCCGCTCCCCGCCGTGGCCGACGCACCGGTGCCGCCCCCGCAGGTCGGCCCGGCAGTTGGGCAGCGTGCACCGGGCATGTACGCGGTCGTCCGCCGCCATGCCGAGGCGCGCGAGTTCGAAACCCGGATCTGGGACGGCGAGATCCGCATGCTGCGGACCGTCGACTCGGAGGTCGAGCAGATCCGGCGTGTCCTCGACGAGCGCGGCGAGCTCGACAACACCGTCGCCATCTACCTGTCCGACAACGGCCTCATGCTGGGCGAGCACGGCCTCGTCGGGAAGCGCATGCCGTACCCCGAGGCAACGTCCGTGCCGTTTGCGATCGCCGCGCCGGGGAGGCTCCCGGCCGGGTCGACCGACACGCGGCTCACCTCGAACGTGGACGTCGCGCCGACGATCCTCGACGCCGCCGGCGTCGACTCCGGCCTGCGCTATCCGCTCGACGGCTACTCCCTGTTTGACCCGAAGTGGAAGCGCAAGCTCCAGTACGAGGAGTCCTACAACGTGCGCCCCGACAAGCACTGGGAGCCGCCCTGGCGGTCGATCAAGACGCGCGACTACCAGTTCATCGAGTGGCTCTCGCAGACGTTCCCCGAGCACACGGTCTGGCGCGAGTACTACGACCTGCGCACGGATCCCTACGAGCTCCACAACCTGCTGCGCGACGACACGACGGCGAACGATCCGCCGGTCCAGCGGCTGCACGAGAAGCTGGTCAAGGCCGGGTTCTGCTCCGGCCATCCCAGCTGTCCCTAGGGGTCGCGATACCTCCTTGCATGGACGAGGTGCTCGATCGCGCCGCGGCTTCCGGGCACGGGTGATCGAATGCTGCCGAGCGGCGTCCAGCCGGCGGCGCGCAGGCCGCGCTCGGCTGCGGCGACCGCCCGCCGCCGGTCGGCGCGCAGGCGAGGCGGATGCTCGAGCCCAAGCTCGTACTGCGGCTTCACGAGCGCGACGAGCTCCGCGTCTGCGGCGAACCCTAGCCCGTGGAGCTGCGGGGCGGCGATCGCGATCGCGAGGTACGACAGATCCATCGTCACCAGCTCGACGGCCTCGGGGACGATGCGCGCAGTAAGCGCCGCGATGTTCGTGCGTTCGAGCGTGACGACGCGCCCGTCAGCGCGGAGCGAACCGCGCAGCTGGCCGTAGCCGGCGTCGACGGCGTAGACGCGTCGCGCCCCGGCGGCCAGGAGGACACGGGTGAACCCGCCCGCCGCGGCGCCGCAGTCGACCGCGACGCGGCCGTTGGTGACGACGCTGAACGCGGCTATGGCGGCGCGCAGCTTGGCCTCGCCGCGAAGCGGGATCTCGATCCGGCGCGCGATCGATGCATCCGGCCGGATCCAGGTCGCCGGGTTGGCGGCCGGGCGGCCGTCGACAGCGATCCGGCCGGCCGCGATCTCTGCAGCGGGATCGGAGATGTCGGGAAAGCGCTTCGCCACCTCGTCCTGGAGGCGGCGCAGGGAAGAACGTCGGCGTGCCACGGGGGCACCTCCTCGTCTCGGCGTCTGCAGAGGCAGAGCCGGGGAGGAGGTCCGCGGGCACGCCGCTCGGGCGTGCGAGCGCCGTCTTCACGGGTCTAGCGCTAGGTGAATCCGGTCACGCCGAAGAGTGTACTCCCCGAACACTTGTTCGACACGCGGCCGCCTGCTAGCGTTGAGGAAGTGGGGCGGGATGCCATCGTCATCAGGGGTGCGCGCGAGCACAATCTCCGCGACATCACCGTCGAGCTGCCGCGCGAGAAGCTCGTCGTCATCACCGGCCTTTCGGGATCCGGCAAGTCGAGCCTGGCGTTCGACACGCTCTACGCCGAGGGCCAGCGCCGCTACGTCGAGTCGCTGTCGGCGTACGCGCGCCAGTTCCTGGGCCAGATGGACAAGCCCGATGTCGACTCCATCGAGGGGCTCTCGCCGGCGATCTCGATCGACCAGAAGACGACGACCCGAAACCCGCGCTCGACGGTCGGCACGGTCACGGAGATCTACGACTACCTGCGGCTGCTCTACGCCCGGGTCGGCAGGCCACACTGCCCCACGTGCGGCCGCGAGATCTCGGGCCAGTCGGCCGAGCAGATCGTCGAGCAGGTGCTGTCGCTCCCCGAGGGCACGCGGTTCACGGTCGACGCACCGGTCGTGCGCACGCGCAAGGGCGAGTACAAGGACCTGTTCGACCAGCTGCGCGCCGACGGCTTCACGCGCGTCAAGGTCGACGGCGAAGATCGGCTGCTCGAGGAGTCGATCGATCTCGACAAGCAGATCCGGCACTCGATCTCGGTCGTCGTCGACCGGCTCGTGATGAAGGCGGGGCTGCGGACGCGCCTCACCGACTCCATCGAGACGGCGCTGCGGCTGGCCGAGGGCCTGGTCGAGGTCGCGATCGTCGACGGCGCAACCGTGACCTACTCCGAGAAGTTCGCCTGCCCCGACGACGGTGTCTCGCTGCCCGAGCTCGCGCCCCGCATCTTCTCGTTCAACTCGCCGCACGGCGCGTGCCCGCGCTGCACCGGGCTCGGCTCGCAGCGCGAGATCGATCCCGACCTGGTCGTGCCCGATCCGACGCTCTCGATCTCGCAGGGCGCGCTCGTGCCGTGGACGGTCATCAACTCGAGCTTCTACGAGCAGGTGATCCAGGCGATCGCCGACCGCTACGAGATCGACCTCGAGACCCCGTGGCAGGACCTGCCCGACGAGCAGCGCAACCTCTTCCTGAACGGGACCGGCGGCGAGAAGCTCTACGTCACCTATCGCAACTCGATGGGGCGCAAGCGCAGCTACATGCTCGCGTTCGAGGGCATCCTGCCCAGCCTCGAGCGCCGCTACCACGACACCGATTCGACCTACCAGAAGGAGCGGATCGAGGAGTACATGGCGCTGAAGCCGTGCCCGGCCTGCCACGGCGACCGGCTGAAGCCGACCAGCCTCGCGGTCACGGTCGGCGGGATCAACATCGCGGAGTTCACGCGCATGTCCGTGTCGGCCGCGGTCGAGTTCACCGACAGCCTCGCGCTCACCGAGACCGAGCGTGCGATCGGCGCCCGCATCCTGCGCGAGATCCGCGAGCGGCTGGTGTTTCTCGACAACGTCGGGGTCGGCTACCTGACGCTCAACCGGGCGGCGGCGTCGCTCTCCGGCGGCGAGGCCCAGCGCATCCGGCTCGCGACCCAGATCGGGGCGTCGCTCATGGGCGTGCTGTACATCCTCGACGAGCCGTCCATCGGCCTTCACCAGCGCGACAACGCCCGCCTGCTGGCGACGCTCGAGCGGCTGCGCGACCTGGGCAACACGGTCATCGTCGTCGAGCACGACGAGGACACGATCCGTGCGGCCGACTATCTGGTCGACATGGGGCCGGGCGCCGGCGAGCACGGCGGCGTGGTCGTCGCGAGCGGCACCGCGTCGCAGGTCGCGCGGGTCAAGGAGTCGATCACGGGCGCCTATCTCTCCGGCCGGCGTGTCATCCCGACGCCCGACCGGCGCACCCACGACGCGGGCTGGTTCAGCGTCGAGGGCGCCGCGGAGCACAACCTGAAGCAGATCGACGTCGAGATGCCGGTCGGGAAGTTCATCTGCGTGACCGGCGTGAGCGGATCGGGCAAGTCGACGCTCGTGAACGAGGTCATCTTCAAGTCGCTCGCCAACCACCTGAACCGTGCCCGGGTCAAGCCCGGCAAGCACTCGGCGGTGCGCGGCATCGACGTGTTCGACAAGGTGATCGACATCGACCAGTCGCCCATCGGCCGCACCCCGCGCTCGAACCCGGCCACCTACACCGGCCTCTTCGACCACATCCGGGCGCTCTACTCCACGTCGCCCGACGCGCGCGCCCGCGGCTACAAGCCGGGCCGGTTCTCGTTCAATGTGAAGGGCGGCCGGTGCGAGACGTGCCGTGGCGACGGCACGATCAAGATCGAGATGCACTTCCTGCCCGACGTCTACATCAACTGCGAGGCCTGTCACGGCCGGCGCTACAACCGCGAGACGCTCGAGGTGAAGTTCAAGGGCAAGTCGATCGCCGACGTGCTCGACATGTCGATCGAGGAGGCGCTCGACTTCTTCTCGAAGATCCCGAAGATCCGCCGCCGGCTCCAGACGCTGCACGATGTCGGACTCGACTACATGCGGCTCGGCCAGCCCGCGACGACCCTCTCGGGCGGCGAGGCTCAGCGTGTGAAGCTCGCGACCGAGCTCTCGAAGATTGCAACCGGGCGGACGCTCTACATCCTCGACGAGCCCACCACCGGCCTGCA
Organism: Gaiellales bacterium; assembly: GCA_036258075.1. GTDB lineage: Bacteria > Actinomycetota > Thermoleophilia > Gaiellales > JAICJC01 > JAICJC01. The sequence continues at coordinate 10,990 of DATAEI010000215.1, read as the reverse complement.
TATGTTCGACATCGAGAAGCTGCTCCAGGTGCTCCAGCGGCTCGTCGACGCGGGGAACACCGTGCTCGTGATCGAGCACAACCTGGACGTGGTGAAGCAGGCCGACTGGGTGCTCGACCTCGGCCCCGAGGGTGGTGACGCCGGCGGCGAGATCGTCGCCCAGGGCACGCCCGAGGAGATCGCCGAGATGCCCGGCAGCCACACGGGCGAGTTCCTCCGCCGGGTGCTGCCCGTCTACCAGGCCGAGCGCGAGGCCGAAAGTGCACTCGCCGGCTGACATCCTCCAGCCGAAGATGTCGCTGCGGGCGCGGGCGGTCATCCCCGACACCGAGGGAAACGTGCTGCTCGACCGCACGCACGACTCCACCAAGGAGGGCTTCTACTGGTTCCCCGGCGGCGGGATCGAGCCGGGTGAGACGGCCGAGGAGGCGGTGAAGCGCGAGCTGGTCGAGGAGGCGGCGTTCCAGATCGACGTCCTGAAGCCGCTCTACCTGTCCGAGAACCTGTTCGTGGAGTCGGGGGAGTATCGCCACGAGGTGATCCTCTACTTCCTGGCGGCGGTGCATGCCCGCCTCGACGCGCCGCCGACCGACCTGCGAAACCACGAGTGGCACCCGCCGTCGGCGACGCCGAGGCCCCTCCTGCCGCCGGATGTGGCCGACGCGGTCATCTTCGACCTCGAGACCGGCTTCAAGCGGCCGCTCCAGCATTTCGTGTGCGACGAGCGCCCGGTCGATCGGCCCGCGTGACGAAGGGCGTCCGCCGCTCCGGCAAGACGGTGAAGGACGCCGAGCGGCGCAGGCTCGGTAAGGCGCGCCGGGCCGAGCGGGCCGCGGCGCCCACCGGAGCCCCGCCGGGGGCGGCGACGCTCTGGTGCGACGGCGGCTCGCGGGGGAACCCGGGGCCGGCCGCCTGCGGCTACGTGCTCGAGGACGCCGACGGGCGTCCGCTGGCTTCGGCCGGTGCGCCGATCGGCCAGGCGACGGTCGCGGTTGCCGAGTACAGCGCCATCGTCGCCGGCCTGCACGCCGTCGCCGACCACGGCCTGACGACGGTCGAGGTGCGGACGGACTCGCGGCTCGTGGTCGCCCAGATGACCGGCCAGGCGCCCGTCCGGAGCCGGGCGGTGCAACCGCTTCACGCCGAGGCGCGCGACCTCGGCATGCGCATCGGCACCGTTGCCTACAGATGGGTTCCCGCCGACCAGAACGGCGCCGCCGACGCGCTGGTCGCCGCGGTCCTGAATGGTTGAGATCACAAGCATCGGGTAACTCACCGGCGAAAGCGACCAGAGGGAGGTGCCCGGATGACGCTTGGGCTCCTGATCATCCGCGTAATCGCAGGTCTCACGATGGCTGCCCATGGCGGCCAGAAGCTGTTCGGCTGGTTCGGCGGCCCCGGCCGGCCGGGCACGGCCGCCATGATGGAGAAGGTCGGCTTTCGCGAGCCGGCGATCATGGCATCGCTGGCCGCCCTGGCCGAGTTCGGCGGCGGCCTCGGCCTGGCGCTCGGACTCCTGACCCCGTTCGCCGCGATCGCAATCGTCGTGGTCATGGTGAACGCCGCGTTCACCGTGCATCTCAAGAACGGGTTCTGGAACACCGCCGGCGGCTACGAGTATCCGGTGATCCTGGCCGCGATCGCGGTCGGCATCGCCGCCACCGGCCCCGGCGACGCCTCCGCCGACAACGCGCTCGGGATCATGGGCGCGCTCTCGGGCGACGTGTGGGCTGCCGTGGTCGTCCTGGTCGCGGCGATCGCTGGGACGCTCACGCTGACCGTCGGCCGTCACCACGAGCAGCTGCCCGGCCACCCGGTGGGATGAGCGTCGGCCGGAATTGAGCGCCGCGGAAACGCGTGCACGGAACAGCGGTGGCTCCGGCGAAGACCGCGCTCTTCGCCGGAGCGCGGCGAACGCCCCGCCAGCCGTCAAGGAGGGGGCTCGCGGGGGAACCCTGGGTTCCCCCGCGCCTAGTAGCTGTAGAAGCCGGCGCCCGCCTTACGCCCCAGCCGCCCGGACTCGACCATGCGGACGAGCGACGGCGGCGGGGCGAAGCGGGGCTCGCGGTAGGCCTGCCACAGCGCCTCCGAGGCGTGCACGTGCACGTCGGCCCCGATCAGGTCGATCAGCCGGAGCGGCCCGATCGGCCAGTTGAGCCCCGCCGTCATCGCGCCGTCGAGGTCGTCGGCCGAGATGCCGCCCTGCTCGTAGAGGCGCACACAATCGTTCAGGAGCGGGATCAGGATGCGGTTCACGACGAACCCGGGCCGGTCGGGGCACACAACCGGGCGCTTGCCGATCGCCTCGGCGAACTCGCGCACCCGCTCGGCCACCGACGCGGACGTGCTGTCGCCGACGACCACCTCGACCAGCGGCAGCACCGGGGCGGGGTTGAAGAAGTGCATTCCGACGACGCGCTCGGCCGTTGACGTCACGGCGGCGATCTCGGTGATCGAGAGCGCCGAGGTGTTGGTCGCCAGGATCGCGTCAGGCCGGCAGATCTCCTCGAGCCTGGCGAACAGACTGCGCTTGGCGTCCATGTCCTCCACGATCGCCTCGATCACCAGATCGCAGCCGCCGAAGGCGTCGAGGTCGGTCGTCCCGGCGACGTGCGCCAGCGCCGCCTCGCGCTCGGCGGCGGTCATCCGGCCGCGCTCGACGTGGCGCCCGAGGCCGGCCCCGATCCGGGCGAGCCCGGCCTGCACCAGGTCGTTCGAGACCTCGCAGGCGACGACGGCGTAGCCGTGGTGGGCGATCACCTGCGCGATGCCGGCGCCCATCGTGCCGAGCCCCACCACGCCCACGGTGCGTACGCCGTGCGTCATGCCGGTCAGGTTATCCGCTTCTCGAACCAGGCGAACGTCGGCACCGTCATCCCCTCATGGGAGTCGAGCCCCACCTCGTGGTATCCGAGCCGCTCGAAGAACGCCCGGTTCCGCGGCAGCGCGAGGCGCACGCCGAGCCGGACGCGATCCCGCCCCGCGGCCGCCGCAAGCGCCTCGACCTCCGCGACGAGCCGGGCGCCCAGCCCGCTGCCGCGGAAGGCGGGCAGCACCGAGAGCCGCCCGAGATAGACGTGGTCGGGGTTCGTCATGTGGAAGACGCAGGCGACGATCCGGCCCTCGGACTCGCAGGCCAGGAAGCCGCCCACCGCGAGCAGCTCCCGCGCTGCCGCCGGATCGACCGCGAGCGCGCCGGACGGCGGGTCGAGGACGCCGCGGTACTCCGCGAACGACGCGCGGATGACCTGTGCGACCCGGGCGGTGTCCGCGGCGCCCGCCGCCCGCACCGTCTCACCGGCAGCTGCCACGGCTCCTGAGCGTACACTGCGGGCCGATGCCCGAGGCGGTCATCCTCTCGGCGGTGCGGACACCCGTCGGCCGCTACGGCGGCGCCCTCTCCGGCGTGCGTCCAGACGACCTCGCCGCGCTCGCGATCGCGGCCGCGGTCGACCGGGCCGGCGTCGCCGCCGCGGACGTCGAGGACGTCTACCTCGGCTGTGCCAACCAGGCCGGTGAGGACAACCGCAACGTGGCCCGCATGGCGCTCCTGCTGGCGGGGATGCCCGACTCGGTCGCGGGCGTGACGCTGAACCGGCTGTGCGCGTCGGGCCTCGCGGCGGTCACCGCCGCCTGCCACGCCGTCCGCGCCGGCGACGGCGACCTGTTCGTCGCGGGCGGGGTCGAGTCGATGAGCCGCGCGCCGCTCGTGACCGCCAAGGCGGAGCGCGCGTTCCCGCGCGGCGACCGGGTCATGTACGACACGACGCTCGGATGGCGGTTCCCGAACCCGCGGATGGAGGCGATGTTCCCGCTGGAGTCGATGGGCGAGACCGGCGAGAACGTCGCGGAGCGCTGGTCGGTCAGCCGCGCGGATCAGGACGCCTTCGCGCTCGAGAGCCAGCGCCGGTGGGCGGCCGCCGACGCCGCCGGGCACTTCGCCGGCGAGCTCGTCGCTGTCGAGGACGTGGCTCGCGACGAGCACCCGCGGCCCGACACCGACGCCGCGAAGCTGGCCGCGCTCAAGCCCGCGTTTCGCAAGGAGGGCACGGTCACAGCGGGCAACTCGTCGGGCATCAACGACGGCGCCGCTGCGCTCGTGGTCGCGAGCGCGGAGCGCGCCGCCGAGCTCGGTGCGGCGCCGCTCGCGAGGTACGTTGCCGGCGGCGTCTCCGGCGTCGACCCGCGCGTGATGGGCGTCGGCCCGATCCCGGCGGCCCGCAAGGCGCTCGGCCGCGCGGGGCTCGAGGTGGGAGATCTGGACGTGGTCGAGCTGAACGAGGCCTTTGCCTCGCAAAGCGTCGCGGTGATCCGCGAGCTGGGCCTCGACCCGGAGCGCGTGAACCCCAACGGCGGCGCGATCGCGATCGGGCACCCGCTCGGCATGAGCGGCGCGCGCCTCGTCGTCTCGCTCGTGCATGAGCTCCGCCGCCGCGGCGGCCGCTACGGCATGGCGATGCTGTGCGTCGGCGTGGGGCAGGGCCAGGCAGCGATCTTCGAGGCGGCATGATCGAGGCCGGCGTCCACATCGGGGGTGAGACGAGGCGCGGCTCCGGCAGCGAGCTCGAGCTGGCCGAGCCCGCCACGGGCGAGCCGCTGGCGACGGTCGCGCTCGCGGCCGAGGCCGACGTCGACGCCGCGGTGGACGCCGCGGGCGCTGCGCTTACGGGCGACTGGTCGCGGGCACCCGCCACCGAGCGGGCCCGGCTCCTGCACGCGCTCGCCGACGGCCTGCGCGAGGGCCGCTCCGACCTGGCCGCGATCGAGGCCCGAAACGTCGGCAAGGCGATCAGCTCGGTGAAGGCCGAGCTGGCCGCGGCGACCGAGACCTTCCGGTTCTACGCGTCGGTGGCGGCGGCGCCGTCCGGCCGCACCGGAACGCTCGGCGGGTCGCTCACCCACTACTCGCTGAAGCAGCCGGTCGGGGTGTGCGCCCAGATCGTCCCCTGGAATTATCCGCTCATGATGGCTGCGTGGAAGCTCGCGCCGGCCCTCGCCGCCGGCTGCACGGCGGTGCTCAAGCCCGATCCACGCACGCCGCTCTCGGCGCTGTGGCTCGCCGAGCTCGCCGCCGAGGTCGGGTTCCCGCCCGGCGTCCTGAACGTGCTTCCTGCCGACGGGCCGACGGTGGGGAGCCACCTGGTGCGCCATCCCGGGGTCCAGAAGGTGGCCTTCACCGGCTCGACCGCGACCGGCGGCGAGATCATGCGGCTCTGCTCGGACCCGATCAAGCGGGTGACGCTCGAGCTGGGCGGCAAGAGCCCGAGCATCGTCTTCGCCGACGCGGACCTCGACGAGGCGATCCCGGCCTCCGTGTGGTCGATCTACTACTCCGCAGGCCAGAGCTGCGAGGCCCGCTCGCGGCTGCTCGTCGAGGCATCCGTCTACGACGAGGTGGTCTCGCGCTTCACCGAGACGGCCGGACGGCTCAGGGTCGGCGACCCGCTCGACGCCGAGACCCACATGGGATCGCTGATCGACACCGCCCACCGCGACCGCGTGCACGGCTACGTGGAGCGGGCCGGCGGGGCGGGGGCCGAGGTCGTCCTCGGCGGCGCCGTTCCCGACGGGGCGGGCGCCTTCTACCCGCCCACCGTCGTCGCGAACGTGGACGCCGGCTCCGAGGCCGCTCAGGAGGAGATCTTCGGTCCCGTCGTGACGGTGGCGCCGTTCGAGGACGAGCGCGACGCGATCCGGATCGCAAACGGCGTCCGCTACGGCCTCATGGCGACGGTGTGGACGGGCGATCCGAACCGCGCCCAGCGCCTGGCGCGCCGGATCGACGCCGGGACGATCGGCCTCAACATGCCCTACACGGCCTTCCCCGGGGTCGCGTTCGGCGGCTTCAAGCAGTCCGGATTCGGCCGCGAGCTCTCGGCGGACGCGCTCGAGGAGTACCTCGAGGAGAAGTCGGTCATCGTGGCCGCGGGCGCCCGGCCCTCCAACCCGTTCGGCCTGTAGGCTGCCGCCCATGGTCATCGTGATGGTCACCTACGAGGAGCTGCCCGACCCCGACCGGTATGCCGAGCACGCCGAGCTGTGCCGGAAGGTGCCCGGCGGCGAGTTCCGGCACGGACCGGTCTTCGGCAGCCCGCTTGGCGATCCGGCGTTCGCGTACGTCGGCGAGTGGCGCTTCCCCGACATGGACGCGTTCAAGGCCGCGACCCGCACGCCGGAGTTCGCCGCCACCGGGCAGGACGCCGCGGCGATGGCGATCGCGTTTCGGGTGCACTTCTGCGACCTGTCGTGACCGAGCCGACGCATCCCACGCCGCGCGACCCGGCCGAGCTCGGCTTCGAGACGATCGTCTACACCAAGGAGCCCCCGCGGGCAACGATCACGCTGAACCGGCCCGAGGTCCTGAACGCGTTCGACTTCCGCATGCTGCGCGAGATCGCGCGGGCCTGCGAGGACGCTTCGTGGGACGACGATGTCCGGGTCGTGGTCGTCACGGGCACCGGCCGGGCGTTCTGCGTGGGCGCCGATCTGAAGAGCTGGCAGGCGGACTACCTCGGGAACCCGGGTGAGTACTGGAAGTGGTTCGGGGCGTTCAAGGACGCCCACGACCGCCTACGCGAGGTCGGAAAGCCGACCCTCGCGCGCATCAACGGGATCTGCGTGGGCGGCGGGAACGAGCTCCAGATGGCGTGCGACCTGGCCGTGATGGTCGACGACGCGTTCATCCGCCACGTCGGTCCGGAGCACGGGTCGGTGCCGGCGGGCGGGGCGACCCAGTGGCTGCCGATCATGGTGGGCGACCGCCGGGCGCGCGAGATCCTCATGCTGTGCGACGAGATCCCGGCGGCGCAGGCGGCGGAGTGGGGGCTCGTGAACCGCGCGGTGCCGGCGGCCGAGCTCGATGCCAGCGTCGCCGAGCTGGTCGAGTCGCTGGCGCGCAAGCTCCCGCAGACCGTCCGCTACATGAAGCACCAGCTCAACTTCTGGCGCGACCTCGCCTGGCACCAGACCGCCGGCCATGCCCGCGACTGGCTCGCGCTCTCGATGGCGACCGACGAGCCGGCCGAGGCGGTGCGCGCCTTCCTGGAGCGGCGCTCGTGACGCTCGTGCTCGTCGAGCGCGACGAGCCGATCGCCGTCGTGCGACTCAACCGGCCCGAGGCGAGAAACGCGCTGTCCGACGCGCTCATGGACGAGCTCGTCGCGGCCCTCTCCGGGCTCGACGCCGATCCGGCCATCCACTGCATCGTCCTCGCGGGAGATGAGCGGGCGTTCGCCGCGGGCGCCGACATCGCCGAGCTGGCGGCCGCCACCGCCGTCGAGCTGTACCAGGCTCCGCGGGTCGCCCGCTGGGACGCGATCCGCAAGCTGCACACGCCGCTCGTCGCAGCCGTCTCGGGCTGGTGCCTGGGCGGCGGCTGCGAGCTCGCCATGACCTGCGACATCATCGTCGCCTCGGACACGGCCCGGTTCGGGCAGCCCGAGACCGGTCTCGGGATCATCCCGGGGGCCGGAGGGACGCAGCGGCTCGCCCGCGCCGTCGGCAAGGCGCTTGCCATGGACATGGTGCTGACGGGCCGCGTGCTGACCGCCCACGAGGCGCTGGCCGCCGGGCTCGTCGCCCGGGTCGTCGCGCGCGAGGCATGGCTCGAGGAGGGGCGGCGGGCCGCACGCGAGATCGCCGCCCGCGCGCCGGTCGCCCAGCGGCTCGCGCGTGAGTCGGTGGACCGGGCGTTCGAGACGGGGCTCGACTCGGGCCTCGACTTCGAGCGCAAGGCGCTCTACCTCGCGTTTGCGTCCGAGGATGCCCGCGAGGGGCTGAGCGCGTTCGTCGAGAAGCGGAGGCCCGAGTGGAAGTCGAAGTAGCCCGCGAGGGCGCCGTCCTCACGATCACGCTCAACCGTCCCGACAAGCTGAACGCGTTTGACGACGCCATGCACGCCGGCTTCCGTGAGGCGCTGAAGGCGGCCCGTGACCGTGAGGTGCGCGCGGTCGTCCTGACGGGCGCCGGCCGCGGCTTTTGCGTGGGCCAGGACCTGGCGTCGTTCGCGGGCGGGCGCGACGTGGGAGCGCTCCTGCGCGGCACCTACCATCCCAACATCCTCGCTTTGCGCGGCCTCGAGAAGCCCGTGATCGCGGCCGTGAACGGCGCCGCCGCCGGAGCCGGCCTGTCGCTGGCGATGGCGTGCGATGTCCGCATCGCCGCCGACACCGCCTCGTTCGTGCCGGCGTTCGTGAACGTCGGGCTCGTGCCCGACTCCGGCGGCTCGCACTTCCTGACCCGGATCCTCGGGCCGGCCCGGGCGGCGGAGTGGATGCTCTCGGGCCGCCGCCTCGCCCCCGATGAGGCCCTGGCGTGGGGCCTCGTGTCGGAGGTCGTGCCGGCCGCCGACCTGTCCGCCCGCGTGGCGGAACAGGCGGCGACCCTCGCTGCGATGGCCACCGGGGCCATCGCCATGCACAAGCGCCTCTTCGACCTTGCCGCGCGAACCACGCTCGACGAGCAGCTGGAGCTGGAGGCCCAGATGCAGTCGGCCGCTGCTCAGTCGGACGACTTCGCCGAGGGTGTCGCAGCGTTTCGCGAGAAGCGCCCGCCGCGCTTCGGCGGCGGCTGATCGTCTCCTACTTCGCGCCCACCAGGACGGCCTTGGTGCGGCGGATGACCCGCTTGGTGCTCCGCGGTGCCGGTCGTCCTTCCCAATCGACCGTCTGTCCGTGCCAGCACGAGAACTGGATGTCGGCGATGAGCCGATCGAGCGCCCGAATGTCTGCCTTGTTCATGTGATTCAGCCCCCTTGCGAATCGTTGCCCTCGCTCTTAATAACGGCAGGCCCCCGGGGTGGGTCAAGGCTGTGACGGAAACCTTGACAGACCGCGAACATTTGGTCTGGATCAGCGCTCTCCCCGAGCGCCAATTGGCGGTTTTCCCCGATGCCACGATGGGCCGGACGGGCGATGCTGCCTGGGTGGCCGAGGCGTGTCCCACCCGCGACGAGACGCAGATGCTCAGAGTGCTGGTCGCCACCGATGACCGGTGCGCCCTCGAGGAGCTCTGCGGGGTCGTCGAGTCGCTCGGGCACCGGGTCGTGGCCCGCGGCGTGGAGGTCGGCGAGGTCCGCTCGCTGACCGGGCGGGCGCGGCCGGAGATCGCGCTTGTCGGCGCCGGCCCGTCCAGCGAGCACGCGCTGTCGCTCGTCGCGCCGCTCGTTCGCGAGGCCGCCTGCCCGGTGATCGCCGTCCTGCGCGCGCCGGCCCCCGAGCTCGCCGCCGACGCCGCCCGGCGCGGGGCGTTCGCGTGCGTCGCCCACCCCGACCGGGACGAGCTCGCCTGTGCGATCAGCGTCGCCCTGGAGCGCTACGCCGAGTTCCGCGGCCTGCGGGGCGCCTTCGGACGGCGGGCGGTCATCGAACGGGCGAAGGGCATCCTGATGGAGCGGCACGGGGTGGACGAGGACGCCGCCTTCGCGCTCCTGCGGCGGCACTCGGAGCGGCGCGGCATGAAGCTCGCCGACGTGGCGACGGCCGTTGCCGAGGCGCACGCGCTGCTTCCGGGCGATCCGGCCACCCGTGAGCCGGTGTGACCAATTTGGCACCCGACCGGTCGGACGCAAGTTTCCTATGGTACGATCGCGTTCTCCCGGCGTCGAAACAGTCCGGCGCCGAGGAGGCGATCCTCCGCAGCCCCTGGCGGATCACGGGCCTGTAGTCCCGTCGGTCGACGGGTGGAGCGATGGAGGATCGGTGAGCGGGGCGAGCGCGCAGCACACGGAGCCATGGACGGCACTCCGGTACGGCGCGTGCGTCGTGCCGCCGCCCGAGCCGTGCTCGACGTGCGGTGATGGTTGGACGGAGACGGTGGGCCGCTACGCGACCGGAGGGGGAGGGGGACGGCGGCCGGCGGCCTGCGCGTGATCGTGCGCGTGGGCTCCGGCCGCCGTGGCGTCAGATCGTCTTGAACTGCTCGAACGGCTGCCGGCAGGCGTCGCAGTAGCGGATCGAGCGGCAGGGCGTCGGGCCGAAGAGGTTCTCGAGGTGGGTGTCGGACGAGCCGCAGTACGGGCAGCGGAAGGCGTTGGTCCGGAGCTGCACGAGCGCGGGATCTCCGCCCGCCCGCGGCGCCGGCGGAGCGAACCCCGCCTCGCGCAGCTTGGCGCGGCCGTCGGCGGTGATGCGGTCGGTCGACCACGAGTCGTCGAGGATCACGCGTACGTCAGGCTCGCCGCCCAGCGAGCGCACGGCCTGCGCCATGCCGTCCCGCATGACCTCGAGGGCCGGGCAGCCGAGGAACGTGGGGGTGAACTCGATGGTGACCCTGTCACCGTCCACGGCGACGTCGCGCACGACGCCCAGATCGACGAGCGACACGACGGGGATCTCGGGATCGGGCAGCTCGGCGAGCGCAGCCCACACGTGCTCGGCGGTCACCATTGCGCCCCCGGCACCGATCGCCGCACCATCGTCATCTCCTCCCACAGCGGCGCGAGCTCGGCGGTGTGCTCCCCCCGCGAGTGCCCGGCGCCGGGCTCGCCCGCGACGTCGAACCACGTCAGCTTCGCCGCCACGCGCTCGCGGTAGGCCTCGCGCAGCCGGCCGTCGAGCACGCCGAGCGCATAGGGCCAGAGCTCCTCGATCGAGGCTCGCAGCCGCGCGCGCTCGGCGCCTGCCCCGAGGCGGTCGACCCACATCTCGGCGTGGAGCCGATGGTAGGCCTCCTCGCGCTCGATCTTGCGCGCGAGCCCGGCGAGCTCGGCCCAGCCGGAGTCCGCCAGGTCGGCGATCCTCACGGCGTCGGCCGTCTCGTAGAGCCAGTGGCGGGCGACCGTGTCCGCCCAGTCGAGCCGCCTGAGCTCCACGAACGGGCAGCAGCGGTACTCCTCCGGACGGCGGTCGAAGGCGAGCGCGTCGGCGTCACCGCCGAGCTCCCGGGCCGCGAGCTCGTAGAGGGCGCGGGCGTGGCCGATCTCGTTCTGGGCGATCGACGAGAAGGCCACGTCCTCCTCGAGCGACGGCGCGATCCCGGTCCACTCGGAGTC
>DATAEI010000214.1:0-6428 GCA_036258075.1 Gaiellales bacterium | reverse complement strand
ATCCGGTTGTCGGCCGAGGTCGGCGCGAGCAGCGGCACGAGGTCGAGGCCGCTCTCGGCGCAGCCGGCGGCGAGCTCGTCCGCCTCGTCGGCGGGCACGTCCGGCACGATCAGCCCGTCGGCGCCCGCCGCGGCGGCGTCGGCGCAGAAGCGGCGCTCCCCGTAGGCCATGACCGGGCTCGCGTACGTCATGGGAACGAGCGGGACCGGCACGCGCGACCGCAGCTCGGCGAGGAGCTCGAGCGCGCGCGGGGTCGTCATCCCGTTCGCGAGGGCGCGCTGGCCGGCGCGCTGGACGGTCGGCCCGTCGGCCAGGGGATCCGAGAACGGGATCCCGATCTCGAGCAGGCCCGCGCCGCCGCGGACGGCCGCCTCGGCCAGCTCGACCAGATCCGAGTCGGCCATGAGGTAGATCGAGACGACCGGCGTCGCGAGCTTCACCGCTCCAGGGCCTCGACCGCATCGACGTCCTTGTCGCCCCGGCCCGAGAGCCCGACCACCCACACCTCGCCCGCCTTCGCGTGGCGCAGCGCAAGGGCGATCGCATGGGCCGACTCGAGCGCGGGGATGATGCCCTCCTTCACGCAGGTGAGGTGGAAGGCGGCGAGCGCCTCCGCGTCGGTGACCGGCTCGTAGCGGGCCCGGCCGGCGTCCTTCAGGTAGGAGTGCTCGGGGCCGACGCCCGGGTAGTCGAGCCCGGCCGAGATGGAGTGCGACTCGAGCACCTGGCCGTCGGAGTCGGCGAGCACGTAGGAGCGCGAGCCGTGGAGCACCGAGACGCGCCCGTGCGAGAGCGTCGCGGCGTCGCCGTGCTCGTCGCCGCCCGCCTCCGCGCCCCAGAGCGCGACGCCGGTGTCGTCCAGGAACGGGTGGAAGAGGCCGATCGCGTTCGAGCCGCCGCCGACGCAGGCACAGACGGCATCCGGAAGCCGGTCCTCGCGCTCGAGGATCTGCTCGCGGGCCTCGCGGCCGATCACGGACTGGAGGTCGCGGACGAGCATCGGGTAGGGGTGCGGCCCGGCGGCCGAGCCGATCAGGTAGTGGGTCGTCTCGACGTTCGTGATCCAGTCGCGGATGGCCTCGTTCATGGCGTCCTTGAGCGTCCCCGACCCGGAGGTCACGGGGATCAGCTCGGCGCCGAGCATGTGCATCCGCACGACGTTGGGGTGCTGGCGGCGGATGTCCTCCTCGCCCATGTAGACGTGGCACTCGAGGCCGAAGCGGGCGCAGACGGTGGCGGTCGCGACGCCGTGCTGGCCGGCGCCGGTCTCGGCGACGATGCGGCGCTTGCCGAGCCTGACGGCCAGGAGGGCCTGGCCGACCGCGTTATTGATCTTGTGCGCCCCGGTGTGGTTCAGGTCCTCGCGCTTCAGCCAGATGCGGGCGCCGGAGGGCTCGCCGAGCCGCTCGGCGAGGTAGAGCGGGGAGGGGCGGCCGACGTAGTCGCGGGCGAGCCGGTCGAGGTCGGCGGCGAACGCGGGGTCGGATCGGGCGGCCTCGTAGCCGGCGGCGAGCTCGTCGAGCGCGCCCATCACGGTCTCCGGAACGAAGCGGCCGCCGAAGTCGCCGAACCGGCCACGGGCGTCGGGCATGGTGCTCATGCGGCCTCCTTCGCGTTGCGGATGAAGGCACGGACCAGGGCGTGATCCTTGATGCCGGGCGAGGTCTCGACGCCGCGGGCGGTGTCGACGCCCCACGGCCGCGCGGCGCGGACGGCGTCGGCGACGTTCGCCGGATCGAGGCTCCCGGCCAGGATCACCGGCTGCCGCACGGACGCCGCGCGGGCCCAGTGCGCCCGGAGCTCGGCAGCCCCCGGCCGCGATCCGAACTCCAGGTCCAACAACATCGGCACGCCGTCCGGCACATTCTGCGGAACCTCCCCGCGGCCTGCGACGATGAGCCCCGAAACGGCGCCATCGCCGTCACGGCCACGATCCACTCCTGCCCCGTTCGTGCCAATCGGGGGGGCGGGGTCTGACCCCGACCCATCGCGGATGTGTGTCGATGTGTCGTAGGTCTGTGTCAAGTCGAACCCGGCCAGCGGGGCGGTTCCCGCGTTGATCACCGCCACCGTCTTCACGCGCTCCGGCACGCGGGCCGCAAGGGCGCGGGCGGCGTCGAGGTCGAGATGGCGGGGCGTGGCTTCCACGAGGATGAAGCCAACCAGGTCGGCGCCGGCCTCGACCGCCGCGTCGACGTCGTCCGGCCGCATGAGGCCGCAGATCTTGACCAGCGTCACCGCGGCACCCCCACCAGCTCCGCGAGCAGCTCCGGCCGCCGCATGAGCGACGTCCCGACCAGCACGGCGTCGGCGCCCGCCTCGCGCGCGGCCTCGACGTCGGCCCGCGACGCGATCCCCGACTCGGCCACGCGCGTCACCGTCGGCGGGAGCGTCGCAAGAAGCTCGAGCTGGCGGTCGCGGTCGACCTCGAGCGACTCGAGGTCGCGCGCGTTCACTCCGACGATGCCCGGCTCGAGCCGAAGCGCCCGCTCCACCTCCTCGGCGGTGTGCGCCTCGACCAGCGCGTCCATGCCGAGCAGCTCCGCGGTACGAAGGAGCCGGGCCGCCTCCGCGTCGGAGACCAGGGCCAGCAGGACGAGGATCGCGTCTGCGCCCGCCACGCGCTGGGCCGCGACCTGCTCGGGGAACACGGTGAACTCCTTGGCCAGCGCCGGGAGGCCCGCGGCGGCCCGCGCCGTGCGCAGGTCGTCCAGGCTGCCCCCGAAGTCGCGCTGGGCGACCAGCACCGACATCGCCGCTGCGCCGCCCCCTGCATACCGCGCCGCCGTCTCTGCCACGTCCGCCCCGGGCGCGATCCCGCCCTCGGACGGCGACGAACGCTTGATCTCGGCGATCACCGCGACGCTCCCGCCGGCCCGAAGCGCGTCGCCGAACCCGCGCGCCGGCTCCGGTGCATCCCGGCGCAGATCGCCCGCGAGCCGGCTCAGGTAGCCCCTCATGCCGCCTCGCCTCGCGCCTGGGTGAACGCCACCAGCTCGTCGAGCTTGGCCTGCGCCCTGCCCGAGTCGATCGTCTCGACGGCGAGGTCGATCCCGGCCTCCCAGTCGGCCACGACGCCGCCCACCAGGAGCGCCGCCGCCGCGTTCAGGATCACCGCGTCGCGGCGCGGTCCGCGCTCGCCGTCGAACACCGTGAGGATGACGGCGGCGTTCTGCGCCGGGTCGCCGCCGCAGCGCAGGTCGTCGGGCGAGCCCGGCCCGGGCCCCGTCGAGAGCGGGGCCGGGTCGAGCGTGGACATCCGCACGCCGCCGTCCTTCACCTCGGCCATCAGGTTCTCGCCCGTCGGCGTCAGCTCGTCGAGCCCGCCCGCGCCGTGCACCACGACCGAGTGCTCGGTTCCGAGCTTCAGGAGCACGTGCGCGATCGGCTCGACCAGCGCCTCGGAGTAGACGCCGATGACCTGGCGGCGCGCCCCGGCCGGGTTGGTCAGGGGCCCGAGCAGGTTGAAGACGCTTCGGATCCCGAGCTCGCGCCGGATCGGGCCGGCGTGTCGCATGGCCGGGTGGTGCGCCTGCGCGAACAGGAATCCGAAGCCGACCTCGTCGATCGAGGCGGCGACGTCGGCCGGCGAGAGGTCGATGCGTACGCCGAGCGCCTCGAGCACGTCGGCCGAGCCGCACCGTGACGACACCGCCCGGTTGCCGTGCTTGGCGATGACCGCACCCGCGGCCGCGGCGACCAGCGCGGCCGACGTCGAGATGTTGAACGTGTCGGAGCCGTCGCCGCCCGTTCCGCACGTGTCGACCAGGTCGGACCGCGACGGCGTCGCCGGCGTCACGTGCGCCCGCATTGCCCGCGCGCACCCGGCGATCTCGTCGGGCGTCTCGCCCTTCATCCTGAGCGCCACCAGGAACGCCGAGATCTGCGCCGGCGAGGCGTCGCCGGACATGACCTGCATCATCGCGACGTGGGTCTCCTCGCTGGAGAGGTCGCGCCCCTCGACCAGCTGCTTGATCGCGTTCGTGATCACCTGCCGGCCTCCATGGCGAGGAAGTTCTCGATCAGGCGCCGCCCGTGCGGGGTCAGCACCGACTCCGGGTGAAACTGTACGCCGTGCGTGGGCTCCGACCGGTGGCGGACGCCCATCACCTCGCCGTCGGGCGTGCGGGCCGTGACGACGAGCTCGCCGGGGATCGGCGGGAGCGCGGCCAGCGAGTGGTAGCGGCCCGCCTCGAACGGGCTCGGTAGCCCGGCGAAGAGCTCGGAGCCGTCGTGGGTCACGTCGTCGGGCTTGCCGTGGACGATCCGCGCGGCCCGGTCGACCCGGCCGCCGTAGAGCTCGCAGATCACCTGGTGGCCGAGGCACACGCCCAGGATCGGCACCCGGCCGGCCATCCGGCGCACGACCTCCTCCGAGACGCCCGCCTCGCGCGGCGTCCCCGGGCCGGGTGAGACGACGACGTGGGTCGGCATCCAGGCCTCGGCCTCCTCGGCGGTGACGGCGTCGTTTCGCTCCACCCGCACCTCGGCGCCGGCCGTGGCGATGTAGTCGACCAGGTTGTAGGTGAACGAGTCGTAGTTGTCGACGACCAGGACGCGCGCGCTCATCGCCCGTACTCCCCCGACTCGGCCCGGTCGATGGCGGTGCCGAGCGCGGCCACCTTGTTCATCGCCTCGCGATACTCGTCACCCGGGTCGGAGTCCGACACGACGCCGCAGCCGGACTGGAGATAGGCGACCCCGTCGCGCAGGACGACTGTGCGGATGGCGATGCAGGTGTCCATGTCGCCGCCGAACCCGAGCCACCCGACCGCTCCGGCGTACGCGCCCCGGCGGCGGCCCTCGAGCTCCGAGATGATCTGCATGGCCCGCACCTTGGGGGCGCCCGAGACGGTGCCCGCCGGGAACGTGGCCCGAAGCAGGGCGGGGGCATCCTGGCCGTCGGCGATGTGGCCGAAGACGCGCGAGACCAGGTGCATCACGTGCGAGTAGCGCTCGACATCCATGAAGCCCTCGACCCGCACCGACCCCGGCCGGCAGACGCGGCTCAGGTCGTTTCGGGCGAGGTCGACGAGCATGGTGTGCTCGGCCCGGTCCTTCTCGCTCGCGAGCAGCTCGGCGGCCAGCGCGTCGTCCTCGGCCGGGGTGGCCCCGCGCGGCCGCGTGCCGGCGATCGGGCGCAGCTCACACGTGCCGTCGAGCCCCAGCCGCACGTGCGTCTCGGGCGACGAGCCGATGAGCTGGTAGCCGTCCATGTCGAGCAGGAACATGTACGGCGAGGGGTTCACGGCCCGCAGGGCCCGGTAGATCGCCGCCGGCGAGGCGCCGGTGCTGCGGCGGACGCGCTGGGACGGGACGATCTGGTAGGCGTCGCCCGCCGCGATGTGCTCCTTCACGCGCTCGACCGCGGCGACGTAGCCGGCCTCGGTCATCTCCGCGTCGGCGGCGCCGGGCAGAAGCGGCTCGGCGACCGGGACGCCCAGCGGGCCGCCGAGGGCGTCGATCGCGCGGTCGACGGCGGCGCGCTCGCCCGTGACGGTCATGGTGCGCCGGACGTGGTCGAACGCGACGACCGTGTCGGCGAGCAGGAAGCGCATCGTGGGTAGGCCCGCGTCGGCGCCGTTCGGCGGCGGGAGCGGCACCGGCTCGAGCTCCGACACCCAGTCGTAGCTCAGGAACCCGACCGCGCCGCCCGCAAACGGCGGGTCGCCCGTGGCCGGCCCCGGCTGCGAGGCGGCGAACGCCGCGGCCTCCTCGAGCGTCGCGACCGCCGGCAGTCCGGCCGCCAGGAACGAGTAGCGGCCGACCTGCTCGCCCCGCTCGACCGACTCGAGCAGGAAGGCCGGGCCTCCCAGCGCCTCGCGCAGGCGCAGGTAAGCGCCGACCGGCGTGATCAGGTCGGCGGGAAGCTCGCGGGTGTGTCGCTGGGTCGTCATGCCATGAAAAAAGCCCCTCGCCCTGGGGGCGGAGAGGCTCGAGCGAAGCGCGGATGCCGTGGCGGAGCTAGCGGGCCGCACCTCGCTCGCGTCGCCACCACCACTGTCCGAAGGTCGTCTGCACGGGCTTGACTATGCTGCATCGCCGGTCATGAGTCAAGCACGAACCGTCATTCTGAGCGCCGCGCGAACGCCATTTGGCAAGCTCGGCGGCGGCCTCGCGAGCCTCTCCGGGCCTGAGCTCGGGACCCGTGCAGCCGGTGCCGCGCTCGAGCGCTCAGGGGTCGCGCCGGGCGACGTCGGCTACGTCGTCATGGGCGAGGTGCTGCAGGCCGGCGCCGGGCAGATCCCGTCGCGCCAGGTGTCGGTCGGGATCGGCCTCGGCCCGACGGTCGGCTCGGAGACGATCAACAAGGTGTGCGCGTCCGGCATGCGGGCCGCGACGCTGGCTGACGTGATGATCCGGGCCGGCGAGCACGACGTGATCGTGGCCGGGGGCATGGAGTCGATGTCGAACGCGCCGTACCTCCT
>DATAEI010000213.1:0-7440 GCA_036258075.1 Gaiellales bacterium | reverse complement strand
CGAGCGGTTCCGCCGGATCGTCGACACCAACCTCGTCGGCACCTTTCTCGTCGCACGGGCGTTCCTGCGCCTGGTTCGCGAGCAGGGATCCGGCAACCTCATCCTGATCGGCTCCACGGCCGGCATCTTCGGCGAGGAGGGCCAGGCCGACTACGCCGCGACCAAGGCGGCGCTCACCGGCGGCCTCCTCCCCACGCTCAAGAACGAGATCGCCCGGCTCGCCCCGCTCGGGCGCGTGAACGCCGTCTGCCCGGGCTGGACCGAGACCGAGATGGCCGCGCCCGCGCTGACCGAGCCCGGCCGGCTCGAGCGGATCACGCAGACGATGCCGCTGCGGAAGGTTGCCCAGCCGGACGACGTCGCATGGCAGGTCGTCGTGCTCGCCTCCGACCGCCTCTCCGGCCACATCTCCGGCCAGGTGGTCGTCGTGGCGGGCGGCATGGAGGGCCGGCTGCTCCACGACGCATAGGCGCGGTCGTCGCCCTCCGCCCCGACCGTTGGGTGCGTTCGGATGCCGCCGCTGGGGCCTGACGCCAATGTTGCAGCAGGCGCGTCGCCGCCGCGGACGCAACATTGGGGTCTGACCCCGTTGTTGCGTCGCGAGGCGGCCGAGGGCCCGCCACCGGGCCTCAGCGCGAGCTCGCCGTCACCGCCGCCGCCATCGCATCGAGCAGCTCCGGGACCGGCAGGCCGACCACGTTTTGGAAGTCGCCGTTGACCGCGCGCACGAGCGCCGCGCCGCGCCCCTGGACGGCGTAGCCGCCGGCCCGGTCGTGCCACTCGCCCGTGCCGACGTACCACTCGACGTCGGCATCCGAGAGCGGCGCGAACGTCACCTCGCTCTCGGCCCGGCGCACGTGCTCGCTCCCGCCCGCGCGCAGGCAGAGGCCGGAGTGCACCGTGTGCGTCCGTCCTGAGAGCGCGCGCAGGAACGACCGAGCCTCGTCCGCGTCCGCCGGCTTCTGGAACACGCGGCCCTCGAGCGCCACCAGCGTGTCGACGCCGAGCACCCGCTCGCCGGGGACGGCCGCCGCCTTGCCGCGGGCATGCGCCTCGGCCAGCTCGGCCGGGCAGAGGCCGGCGATGTCGTCCTCCTCGTAGCTCGGCTCGACGACGGTGAACTCGATGCCGAGCAGCGCCAGGATGTCGCGGCGGCGGGGCGAGCTGGATGCGAGGACGATGGGCCCGAGCTCGAGCGCCCGGGCGATCACACCAGATCCGGCTCGGAGAAGTAGATCGCGATCTCGCGCTCGCCGTTCTCGGGCGAGTCCGATCCGTGGACGATGTTCTCGCCGATCTCGAGCGCGTAGTCGCCGCGGATCGTGCCGGGCGGGGAGTCGAGCGGGTTCGTCGCGCCCATCATGCCGCGCACGGTCGCCACCGCCGCCTCACCCTCGATCACCATCGCCACGACGGGCCCGGAAGTGATGAACTCGACCAGGCCGGGGTAGAACGGCTTCTCGCTGTGCTCGGCGTAGTGGTCGGCGGCCTGCTCGGGAGTGACTCGCAGGAGCCGCATCCCCCGGATCGTGAGCCCGCGGCGCTCGACGCGCGAGACGATCTCGCCGACCAGCCCGCGGGCCACGCCGTCGGGCTTCACCATGAAGAGCGTCCGCTCAGCCACCTATCGGACCGGTCGCTCCGTGGTGGGCTCGCGGCGCGTGCGCTCGGCGGGCGCGGGAGGCTGCACCGTGGCCGTCTCGCAGTACGGGCAGAGCCGCCACGACGGCTCGAGCGGCGCCTTGCAGCGGCGGCAGGCCTGCTTCAGCTTGGTGCCGCAGTGCGGACAGCTCAGGAAGCTGGCCTCGGCCGGGTTTCGGCAGTACGGGCAGACCGAGTCGGCGCCGAGCCGGCGCTCCATCGCCTTGATCTCGAGCTCGCGCTCGCGCACGTCGGCGAGGTACTCGGGCGGGCGCAGGATCAGGTAGACCAGGACGCCCACGAACGGGAAGAAGAACGCGGTGGCGATGCAGACCGCGACGATGACCGGGTCCTCGATGCGGCGGCGCGCGTCCTTGGCTGTCCAGAAGATGAGCGCCAGGTAGAACGCCACCACGAAGATGATCATCAGCTTCTCGAACGCGGCGAAGTAGCTCGAGGCGAAGAAGTCGCTGACGCCGTTGAACGGCCCCGAGGTGTCGCTGGTGGTTGTCGCGGCGAGGAGGTCGAGCACGGTTCAGGCAGTGCGTCGCGCGGTCTCAGCACCATGAGACCGCGTGATCAGGTCGTGTAAAAGATACAGCGAGCCGCAGACGATCACCGCACCGCGGCGGCCGGCGAGCGCGATCGCGCGATCGCGTGCCCGCACCGGGTCGGGCTCGGCCTCGCCCCCGGTGATCGCGGCGAGGTCGGCGGCGGGGAGCACCCGCGGGTTGGTGGACTGCGTCGCGACGATCACTTCACATACCCCGGAGAGCAGCTTCCCCATCCCGGAGGCGTCCTTCTCGCCGAGCGTCGAGAAGACCGCGACCCGCGGGGCCCGTCCCTCGAGCAGCGCCGGGAGCTCGGCGACGAGCCGGGCCATGCCGCCGGGGTTGTGCGCGCCGTCCCATACCTCGAGCGGTTCGCTGCCGCGCACCTCCATCCTGCCCGGGACGTTCACGAGCAGCATCGGTGCGGGATCGACGGGACGTCCCAGGGCGCGCTCGGCGGCCGCCAGCGCCACCGCGCGGTTCTGATCCTGGTAGGTGCCCTCGGCCCTCGCCACCTCCACCGCTCCGGCCTGCGGTGCGAGCTTCGCCCACTCCTCCTCGCCGACGATGAGCACGCCCCCCTCGGGCACGACCGCGAGCTTCTCGGCGGCGATCTCCTCGCGCGTGTCGCCGAGGAGCTCGGTGTGCTCGAGCGACACGTTGGTGAGCACCTGGACGCGCGAGCGGGGAAGGACGTTGGTCGCGTCGAGCCGGCCTCCCAGGCCCGCCTCGACCACGGCCCACTCCACGCCGGCCGCTTCGAAGGCGCAGAAGGCGGCCGCCGTGAGCGCCTCGAACTGGGTGACCGCCGCTCCGGCGGTGTCGCGTACGCGCACCACGGCGGCCTCATAGGCGGCCGGATCGATCGCGGCGCCGCCGACCCGGATCCGCTCGCGGAACGAGGTGAGGTGCGGCGAGAGGTACGACCCCGTCCGCACCCCCTCCGCCTCGAGCAGCGCCTCCGCGAAGAGCACGGTCGAGCCCTTGCCGTTGGTGCCGACCACGTGGATCGCGTCGAACGACCGCTCGGGGTGTCCGAGGCGGGCGAGGAGGTCGTGCATCCGCTCGAGCCCGAACGCCATCCCGAAGAGCTCGAGGGAGTCGATGTAGCGCTCGGCGGCGGTCACTCCAGCGCGGTAAGCCGCGACTCGAGGGCCCGGACGTCGGCGGCGAACCGCTCCGCCTTCTCGCGCTCCGCGGCGACGACCTCGGCCGGCGCCTTGCTCGTGAAGCGCTCGTTCTTCAGCATGCCCTCGGCCCGGCCCAGCTCCGACCGCAGCTTCGCAAGCTCGCGCTCGAGCGCCGCGCGATCCGGCGCGGCGCCGTCGCCGGCCCGCTTGGGCGCCAGCCGCTCGACGATGCCCGCGCCCGCGAAGCCGTCTGGGATCTCGACCGCGACGGCCGGGTCGGCCCTGGCGGCCGTCACGATCTCGATGGCCCGCTGCATGTCGCGCTCGGCGTCCGGGTCGCGGTGGGACACCTCGGCCCGCGGCATCTCGGCCAGCATGAGGAGGCCGCGCTCGCCGGGCATGTGCTGCCAGATGGCCTCGGTCACGAACGGGCAGATGGGGTGCGTGAGCGCGAGGATCCGCTCGAGCACCCAGAGCAGGTTGGCCGACGCTTCGGCCCGCTCCTCGCCGCGCAGGCGCAGCTTCACGGCCTCGACGTACCAGTCGCAGAAGTCGTTCCACACGAACGCGTAGAGCTGCTTCACCGCAGCGGAGAAGTCGTAGCGCCCGAGCTGTCCCACGACGCCGTCGAGCTCGGCCGCGAGCCGCGAGCGGATCCAGCGATCCTCGATCGCATCGCCCGCGGGCGCCGGCGCGACCGTGGCGTCGGCCTGGGTCAGCACGAAACGGGCGGCGTTCCAGAGCTTGTTCGCGAACTTGGCGCCCTCCTCGATCATCCCGGCCGAGAAGCGCACGTCCTGGGTCGAGCTCATCTTGAGGAGGCCGTAGCGGGTGGCGTCGGCGCCGTAGGTGTCGACGAGCTCGAGCGGATCGATCCCCGTGCCGAGAGACTTCGACATCCGGCGGCCGTCGGGAGCCAGGATGGTCGGGTTGATGACCACGTCCTCGAACGGGACGTCGCCCATGAACTCGAGGCCCATCATCAGCATGCGCGCCACCCAGAGGTTGATGATGTCGCGCGCTGTTGCGAGCACGTGGCCCGGGTAGTAGCGCTCGAGCCGCGGGTCGTCCCGCCGTGGCCATCCGAGGCTCGCAAACGGCCACAGGGCCGAAGAGAACCACGTGTCCAGGACGTCGGGGTCGCGCTCGAGCTCGCGCGAGCCGCACTGCTCACAGGCCTCCGGCTCCGACCGCGCCGCCGTCTGGTGGCCGTCGGGGCAGTACCACACCGGGATCTGGTGGCCCCACCACAGCTGGCGCGAGATGCACCACGGCCGCAGGTTCAGCATCCAGTCGTAGTAGATGTTCTCCTGGTTCTTCGGATGGAAGCGGACGCGGCCGGATCGCACAGCAT
Organism: Gaiellales bacterium; assembly: GCA_036258075.1. Taxonomy (GTDB): domain Bacteria; phylum Actinomycetota; class Thermoleophilia; order Gaiellales; family JAICJC01; genus JAICJC01. The sequence continues at coordinate 2,764 of DATAEI010000213.1, read as the reverse complement.
CGTTGGCCGGCTTGGCCAGCTCGTCCATCCGCATGAACCACTGGAGCGAGATCAGCGGCTCGATGCGGTCGCCGGTGCGGTCGCAGTGGCCGACCTCGTGCTCGTACGGCTCCTCCTTGCGCAGGAGCTCCTGGGCGAAGAGGGCGTCGCGCACCTTCTCGCGCGCCTCGGCGGCGGGCAGGCCGGCGAACTCGCCGGCCAGCTCGGTCATGCGGCCGTCGAAGCCGATCGCCGCCAGCTCGGGCAAACCGTGGCTGCGGCCGATCTCGAAGTCGTTCGGGTCGTGCCCCGGCGTCACCTTGAGCGCGCCCGTGCCGAAGTCCATCTTCACGTACTCGTCGGCGATGATCGGCACCTCGCGCTCGACGAGCGGCACGATCGCCGTCCCGCCGACGAGGTGCTTGTAGCGGTCGTCGTCGGGATGCACGGCCACGGCGGTGTCCGCCAGGATCGTCTCCGGCCGCACGGTGGCGACCGTCAGGAAGTCGTCGGTGCCGGCGATCCGGTAGCGCACCTCGTAGAGCGTGTCCACGGCGTGCTCGTAGCGCACCTCGAGGTCGGAGATCGTCGAGGCGCAGGTGGGGCACCAGTTGATCATTCGGTTGGCGCGGTAGATGTAGCCCTTGCGGTAGAGGTCGACGAACATCTCGAGCACCGCCTCGACGTAGCCCTCGTCCATCGTGAACCGCTCGTGGCCGTAGTCGAGCGAGCACCCCAGCCGCTTGAACTGGCGGATGATCGTCGCGCCCGTCTCCTCGCGCCAGCGCCACACCCGCTCGAGGAACGCCTCACGGCCGAGGTCCCAGCGCGTGAGGCCCTCCGCGCGGAGCTGCCTGTCGATGACGGCGTGGACGGCGATCGACGCATGGTCGGTGCCGCAGATCCAGAGCGAGTCGCGGCCCTGCATCCGCCGGAGCCGGATGAGCGTGTCCTGGTAGCTCCCGTTCAGGGCGTGGCCCATGTGCAGATCGCCCGTCACGTTGGGAAGCGGCAGCGCGATCACGAACGGCTCGCGGCCGGAGCTCGGCACGCCGCCGAACACGCCGGCGGCCTCCCAGCGCTCGAAGAGCGGCTGCTCGGCGGTGCTCGGGTCGTAGCGGGCGTCCATGGGGCGTGATCCTAGATCGTCGATCTCAGATCGTGTCTCCGAAGACAGCGCCCGTGACGCACCGGAGCTACAGTCGAGGCCGCGTTCGGGCGATGAAGAGGGCAGGCGTTCCCGCGCCACTCACATGTACAAGTCGTTCTGGCAGAGCTACGTCGCTGAGCACTCCCACGACACGGGGAGCGGCCTCACGATCCACCCCGGCCCGCTCGTCGCGGTCATGCTCTGCCTGTTCGTGCTCGCCGCCTGGGCGGCGTTCCAGATCCAGTCGCGCTGCGGCGAGTGCCGCGAGTGGCCGGTGCGGTGCCGCTGCCCGCACGAGCACTCGCCCGCCGACCGGCGCTAGCGAAGCGCGGCGCGGGCCGCCGCGCGCCCGAACTCGTACACGCTCGTGTCGATCGCTCCCTGGGCGTAGACCGTCACGACGACCGGGCCGCGGTGCGTGAAGATGACGGCCACGTCGTCGCGCGATGTCTCGAGCCACCCGATCTTGTGGGCAACGGGCCGGCCCCCGGCGCCGGCCCGGACGAGGCCCGGGTCGGCGGCGTGCACCATCAGGTAGAGGAGCTCGCGAGCCTCGTGCCGGCTGACGCCGCGGTGGGTGAGCGGACCCGAGCCGGCCGCTGCGTCGGCCAGCCATGCCGCCAGCCGGGCCATGTCGGCGGCCGTCGTGTACTTGAACGACGGCGGCGGCGTGCGGTCGATGCGCACGGGCGGCGGCCCGCCACCGGCGTCCGGATCCGTCAGGTAGCCGCCGTAGAGGTACGTGTGGAAGAGGCCCAGACGGTGCATCGCCTCGACCATGTCGGCCGCGCCGCCCTCCTCGGTGCCGCCGAGCCGTTCGAGCACCTCATCGGCGGCCTCGTTGCTCGAGAAGCGCGTGATCGCCTCGAACGGCCCCCAGTACGCGCTCGCCCGCGGCTCGCCGCCGATCCGCTCGAGCGCGGTCAGCATGATCGGCAGCTTGAGCGTCGAGGCGCCCTCGAACTCGGCCCCGGCGTTCCAGGCGCCGGCGCCGCCGTCGGCCCGGTGGACGTACGCGGCCACCGCCGGCGTGGTGCGCGCGGCGAGCGTGCGCAGCGCCCGGTCGAGCCGGCGATCGTTCCGCGCCGGGGCCAGCGGCCGCAGCGAGCCCCCCGGCAGTGCGTAGACGGGGATCCGGCGACCGGCCACCGCCACGATCGTGTCGCCCGTGCCGATCTGCGGCACACGCACCGTGAACCTTCCGCCGGCGCCCGGATAGAGGGTGTAGCGACGGCCGCGCACGCGTACGTGGACGACGTCCGGCGCCCGGCCGCGCAGGACGCCGTCCCACACCTCGAATGGGCGCGGCTCGGCGATCCGCACGGGCCCGGCATGGTGAAGCCCGCCCCCGAGGATCGCCAGCAGCGACGCCAGGAGCTCGAGCACCGGCTACCGGGCTATGCCGACTCTTCGCGCAGCTCTTCGGTGACGTCGACGCTCGGGCCGCCCTCGGTGACGAGCGTCGGGTCGAGGTGCTTCTCGATGGTCTCGCGCGTGACGACGCACTTGTTCACGTCCTTGCGCGAGGGCAGGTCGAACATCACGTTCAGGAGCGCCGCCTCGATGATCGAGCGCAGTCCGCGGGCGCCGGTGGCGCGCTCGAGCGCCCGGGTCGCGATCGCGCTCAGCGCGTCC
>DATAEI010000212.1:0-5630 GCA_036258075.1 Gaiellales bacterium | reverse complement strand
CTCCGTCGACAAGGATCTTGCGAACCGACTCCGTCGTCGTCGCCATCTACGCCACTCCTTCCTCAACCTTGCGGAGGTCTCCGATTCGCTCGGAGAACCGCACGTTCTCTCGGTAGTCGATGGGGATCTCGACGACGCAGGACGTGTCGAGGTCGAAGGCCCGCCTGAGGGTCGGGACGAGGTCGTCCGCCGACTCCACCCGGAGTCCGGCGATGCCGAACGACTCGGCCAGCGCCACCAGGTCGGGATTCGTGAACTTGGTACCCGCCAGCCGCCCGAACTTGCGCATCTGGTGCAGCTCGATGACCCCGAAGGCGCTGTCCGTCCACACGAGGTTCACGATCGCGAGGCCGAGCCGGCGGGCGGTCTCGAGCTCCTGCACGTTCATCAGGAAGCCGCCGTCGCCCGAGATCGTGACCACGTGCCGCTCCTTCGGGAGCACGAGCTTGGCCGCGACGGCAGCCGGCACGGCGAAGCCCATCGCCGCGGCGCCGTTCGAGATCAGGACGGTGTTCGGCTGGTGGGCGGGCCACAGCCGCGAGATCCACAGCTTGTGCGCTCCGACGTCCGAGATGAGGACGTCGTCGGGCCCCATGATCTCGCGCAGGTCGCGCAGCACCCGCTGCGGCTTCACCGGGAAGCTGTCGTCGGAGCCCTGCTCGAGCGCCAGCTGGAAGAGCTCGCGGTAGGGCGGCGCGGCCAGCCTGGCCGGCGGCTTGGCCGACACCAGGTTCCCGAGATGGGTGAGGATCGTCCCGATCCCCCCGGTCAACTCGACGTCGGGGACGTAGTGCTCGTCGATCTCGGCGGCCACCGTGTCGATGCAGATGATCCTGCGGTCGCGGCGCGGGTTCCAGTTGACCGGCGACCACTCGACCAGGTCGTAGCCGACGCAGACGACGAGGTCGGCCTTGCCCATGAAGCCCTTGGGGTAGTCCTGCGCGCGCAGGCCCGCGGTGAAGAGCGTGTGCGAGTCGTTGGCGTCGGTCACGCCCTTCCCCATGAAGGTCGTGATGACGTTCAGGCCGGTCTGCTCGCAGAAGCGCCGCAGCGCGGGCGCGGCGCCCTGGCGGACGACGCCGTTCCCGGCCAGGACGACGGGCCGCTCGCACGACTGGAGGAGCTCGGCCGCGCGGTGGAGCTCGGCCGCGACCGGCTCGACGAGCGGCGAGGGCTTGCGCGGGACGGGCGCGCCGTCCACCTCGGCCTCCATCACGTCGTCCGGGAGCTCGAGGTGCGTCGCGCCGGGCTTCTCGCGCTCGGCGACCGCGAACGCCTTGCGCACGGCCTCCGGGATGATCTCCGGGTCGTGGACGCGGGCGTTCCACTTCGTCACCGGCTTCATCATCCGGACGATGTCGATGTACTGGTGGCTCTCCTTGTGCATCTCCGAGAGCCCTGTCTGCCCGGTGAGGGCGACGACTGGGGCGCGGTCGAGGAAGGCGTCCGCGAGGCCCGTCACGAGGTTGGTCGCGCCGGGCCCGAGCGTGCCGAGGCAGACGCCGGCACGGCCCGTGAGGCGGCCGTAGGCATCGGCCATGAATGCCGCGCCCTGCTCGTGGCGCACCGGCAGGAAGCTGACCGACTCGGAGTGGTCGATCGCCTCGTTCAGGTCGAGCGTCTCCTCGCCGGGGATCCCGAAGACGTACTCGACGCCCTCGTTCTCGAGGCAGCGGACGAAGAGCTCGGCGGCGGTCGGCATGGGGCCAGTCTAGGTGACAGCGCCCGACACAGACGCCGCGCGCACTTGCGGCACTTGGCGCCTAGTCCCGTGACAGGAGGCGCGGGAGGCTTGCGGCGTACCCGTTTCCCACAAGGAGGCTCAATGACCCGCACCATCGCCGCCCGCATCCACGCCGCCGCGCTTCGCGCCGAGGACGGCCAGGGCACCGTCGAGTACGTCGGGCTCGCCATGGCCATCGGCGTGCTTCTGCTCGCCGTGGGCACCGTCCTGGGCAAGGATCACGGCATCGGCTCGATCATCACCGGCGCGCTCAAGTCGGCACTCGAGCAGGCGTCGGGAGGAGGGAAGTAGGGCAGCCCGCGAGCGGCCGTCGCCGGCGGCAGGGCGTCGCTCTGCCGCCGGCGGGACGCGGCGTTCTGCCGAGGGGCGGACGTTCAGGGACGCGTTGACACGACGACGGTCCCGGCAGCGAGGTCGTGCAGCGAGCGCCCCTTCGCCTGCCGGAGCGGCCACAGGGAGTCGACAACTCCGGGCCAAAAGAGGGTCAGCAGGAAGAGCTGGAGCACCGACCTGGCATATGACTGGCCGAAATCGATGCTGCTCCCGTCCTCGCGGCGTACGGCGATCGAGAAGAGGCGCTTGCCGAGCGTCTGACCGTGCCAGAAGCGATGGAGGAGGGCCGAGTAGAGCGGGACCACCGGCACCAGGATGAGCCCGATGCCGGTCTGCCCCGGCTCGGACAGGTCGACCCCCGTGAGGGCTGTGACGAGGGCCAGGAGGATCACCGCCGGCGCGACCATCCCGATCGTCAGGTCGATCACCGCGGCCGCGGCTCGCCTGCCGTACGCGGCGATTGGCACATCGCCGGCGTCCGTCACCGCGCCGCCGTCCCGACGACCGCGCGCAGCCCCGCCGGCAGCTCCTCGCCGCCGAACGACTCCCGTACGCTCGCCTCGACCCCGACCCCGGCGAGGAGCGCCGGCACCCGCGCGGTGTCGATCAGGACGTTCTCGTGGCGCTCGTCTCCCCGGCGCCACGAGCCGTCGTCCTGACGCACGAACGTCGCCATCTGGCGGACGAAGCGGTCCGGCGCCGGCACCGAGAACTCGGTGACGAGCGCCCAGTCGTCCCCGACCCAGCCGCGCGGCGCCGCGTCGGGCCCGCGAGCACGCGCCCACTCGAGGTCGCACAGGTCGAGGGCGAGCACGCCGCCGGGCCGCAGGGCCCGCCCGATGGCGAGGAGCCCGCGCTCGATCGCCGCCGCATCGGACAGGTAGTTGAGCGCGTGCCCAACGCCGACCACCGCATCCGCGTCGGGCAGCGGGTCGTCGGGGAGGACGGCGACCCGCACGTTGGCCCCCGGCGCGGTCTCGCGGGCCAGGTCGAGCATTGCGGGCGAGGCGTCGGTCGCCACCACGCGGTGGCCGGCGTCAACCAGGTGCCGCGTGAGGAGCCCGCTTCCGCAGCCGATCTCGAGCACGAGCCCGCCGCGCTCCCGCACCGGCTCGAGCAGCCGCAGGATGCCCGGCGCGCACATGTCGGCGTGAAAGCCGAAGCCGCGGTGGTGGATCAGCGACAGGTCGCGCCGGTAGTACGGCTCGTCCACGCTACGGGCCCGGCGGCTCCCAGACGAGCTCGGCGACGTCCATCACGAGGTCGACGCCGTTTCCGTCGGCCCGGGATCGCACCTCGCCCGTGCCGACGCACACGACGTCGTTCAGCCACCGGTATCGCTCGTCCTCGGACAGATGGGTCGCCGTCAGCACGATCTGGCGCGCGCCGACCGGATAGGCGCGGCCGTAGCCGCGCCAGTCGAACATGACCGTGGCGCCGTCGCCGGTCTCGATCACCCCCTGGAAGTCGGGGCAGTACGTGCCGTCGGTGCGGCGGCGGGGATGGTTGGCGCCGCGCATCCGGCCGCTCACGCGTCCGGTGCAGGTGCCCTCGGCCAGGTAGAAGTCCTGCCACTCGGCCCCGTGCTCGCCGGCGATCTCGACCGACCATCCGGCGGGATAGTCGAACTCCACGCGGTAGAGCGGCTCGAGCCTCATCGCGGCCATCGTAACGATCTAGGCTTGTCTCATGTTCGTCGCGCTCCTGTTGGGGCTCGGTGCGGCCGCCGTCGCCGCCGTCGGGCTCGGCATAACGGGCCGCTACGGGTGGGGTGGCGTGCTCGCCGGGCCCGTCGTGGGTGTTGCGCTCGTGGCCGTTGCGCAGGAGCTCTCGAACGAGTCGCTGAACGGCGGCGGCGGCGACATCACGCCGCGGAGCCTGACGACGCTGGTCGGCATCGCCGTGATCGTGCTGTCACTCGCCGGCTATGCGGTCGGGACGGCAGCGCGGTTGGCTCGGAGGCGGTGATATCACGCCCGTGATGCCTGTCGAGATCGTCGACGTCGCGCCCGGCCTCTGGATCTGGCGGCCCGCGCATCCCGACTGGTCGGCCGACGCCGGCTGGGAGCCGCCCGTGACCTCGACCTGCGTGGAGTCGGGCGGCGAGGTGGCGGTCCTCGACGCCCTGCTCCCGGAGACCGGGGCGGAGGACGTGTGGGCTCGACTCGACGCCCGCCGACCCACCGTCGCCGCCGTCCTCAAGCCCGACCACGTCCGCAGCATCGACCTGATCGTCGAGCGCTACGGCGCACAGCCGTTCGGCCCCAGCCTCTTCTGGCGCGACGACATCCCGGAGGCCGATCTGGAGCCGCTCGAGCCGGGGAGCGTGCTCCCCGGCGGCCTGGTCGCGCTCTACGACGGCCGCGGCCGGAACGAGACGCCGCTCTGGCTCCCCGAGCAGCGCGCGCTCGTCTTCGCCGACGCCCTCACCGAGCGCGGCGGCGAGCTGCGCGTGTGGGCAACGCCGTGGCACGAGGAGCGCGTCCTGCCCGCGCTCACGGCGATGCTCGACCTGCCGTTCGAGCACGTCATCGTGTCGCACGGCGAGCCGCTGCACGACCGGGCGGCATTCGAGCGGGCGCTCGAGCTGCCGCCCTGGGTCGAGTAACCGGCCGGCTCAGGCGGGCTCGCGGTCGTCCGAGCGGAACCCGTAGCGCGCGACGAAGATCGTCGCGATGCCTGCGAAGAACGCCACCGCGATCGCCGCCGGAACGGCGACGGTGTCGCCGGCGCTGCTCGTGACCGTGATGTCGGCGCCCCAGACCGCGTCGACCAGCACCGCAATCCACATGCCGACGATCGCCACGGCTGTCCAGAACGGCTTCCGGTACGACCACGTCAGACGGCGCCCGGCCGGCAATGCAACCTGCGGAGTGCTCATGGCCCCTCCTTTCGCCTACAGCATGCCCGCAGGTGTGCCGGCCGGCATCGGCGGAACTCCTGAATCCGCTTGCGCAAAACCACGGATCCGCTCAGTTCCAGCGATCCATCGTGTGCAGCCAGTGCGGCGGCCGGACGCCCAGCGAGGCGGCGAGCGCCGCGGAGTTGGTCGCCCACTCCGCGTACCACCGCTCGGAGCGGCGCAGGTTCGGCATGACGGTCTTCGGCCAGCGCCGGATCCGCTGCAGGTCCTGCGACTCGAGGTCGTTCGCCATCCGGGTGAGGTAGGCGACGCCGAGCCGGAGGTTCGCGAGGAGCTCGGTGTGGATGGTTCGCAGCGGCTCCTTCGGCGTGATGCGCTTTGCGATGACGAGCGCCTGGTGGACGCCGGCCGCTGCCCGGCGCGCGGCGGCCGCGGCCGCGTATCCGTCACGGGCGGAGATCGCCACCGTCAGCGCGTGGGTGGACCTGCGAGTGACGACCAGCTGCCGGTGGACCGCGCTCACGTGGCGGAAGTACGCGCGCACCTGGCTGCCGCCGGTCACCGAGGCGATGGTCGTGTCGCTCCCGTCGCCGGCCTGCTCGGCGGTGCCGGTCGCCGCCCGGTGCGTCGTCTGGGCGTGGGTGTGCGTCGTCGCGCCGTGCGAGCCGCCGCACCCCGCGGCTATCGCGA
>DATAEI010000211.1:0-4384 GCA_036258075.1 Gaiellales bacterium | reverse complement strand
ACGGGGTCAGACCCCAATGTTGCGTGCCCACACTGCTCGTTTCCAGATCATCGACGTGCGGTGCTCCGGCGTCGGGCAATGCTGAAATGTCCAACCGCCAAAGCGCCACACACGGTCGCGAAGACCGGACTGCCATGAAGTACGCCGAGCGCCGCCAAGCACGTCCACGCCAAGCCCCAGCTCGCCACCACGGGCCAGCGCGACCTCGCATAGCCGAGAACCGCGACGTCCGCCGCAACGACCAAGACGTCCGCCGCGTGCACCATCATGCCCCGCCAGCCGACGCGGCGGAGGTGCGCTCGTGAGCACAGGTGGATGAGCGCGAGACGGGCACGACGAAAGGCGCGTACCTACGCAGCCGCGCCCCGGTGGCGGGCGTACCAGGTGGAGTAGCCGCCCTCGTATGCGTGGGCCTCGCCGTCGGCCACCTCGACGATCCTGTCGGCAATGCGGTCGAGGAAGTAGCGGTCGTGGGAGACGGCGACGACGGTGCCGTCGTAGGACTCGATCGCCGCCTCCAGCACCTCCACCGAGTCGATGTCGAGGTGGTTGGTCGGCTCGTCGAGCACCAGGAAGTTGGCGCCGCCGCGCATGAGCAGCAGGAGCTCGAGCCGGGTGCGCTCCCCGCCCGAGAACGACGCGACCGGCAGGCGGCACTGCTCGTAGGTGAAGAGGAACCGCAGCAGCGCCTGGACGGCGTCCTCCTCGGTGCAGGGCTTCTGCGCCCGCAGCACGTCGACAGGCGTCCGCCCGGGCGGGGCCGGGGCGTGCTCCTGGGCGAGGTACCCGAGCCGGATCGACGGCCCGCGCCAGACGTCGCCCTCGGCGAGCGGGAGCATCCCCGCCAGCGCTTTGACGAGCACGCTCTTGCCGCTGCCGTTTCGGCCGATGACGCCGATCCGCTCCCCGCGGAACATCGTCAGGTTGACGTCGACCAGCACCGGCTCGTCGTCGAACGCGACGGCGACGCCGCGCAGCTCCGCCACGCGGTTGCCGCCCCGCTCGCCGCTGCGCAGGGCCAGCCCGATCTTGCGCCGCTCGAGCACGGGCCGGTCGACCTTGTCCATCCGGTCGATCCGCCGCTGCGTGTTGCGAGCGCGGATCGTGTGGCGGCGGTCATCGATCATGCTCGCCCACTGCTTGTAGCGCCGGATCGCCTCCTCGAGGCGTGCGATCTCCTTCTGCTGTGCGGCGAACGCCGCGACCTGCTGCTGGAGCTCGAGCTCGCGCGCCGCGTGGTAGGCGGAGTAGTTCCCCAGCCACATGCGGATGGCTCCGCGGTCGAGCTCGGCGATGGCGCTCACCGTCTCGTCGAGCAGGTAGCGGTCGTGCGACACCATGACGACGGCGCCCTCGAACTCGTCGATGAGCTGCTCGAGCCCGTTCCGGCGGACGGCGTCGAGGTGTGTCTCGGGCTCGTCGAGGAGCAGGAGGTCGGGCTCCCGCGCCAGGCACGCCGCCAGCGCCACCAGCTTGCGCTTCCCGCCCGAGAGCTCCGCGTGAGGCCGCTCGACCTCGGCATCGGTGAGGCCGAGCGTGTCGAGATGCCCGCGGATGGTGCCGTCGAAGGCGTGCCCGCCGAGCTGATCGAACTCCTGGAGCAGGCGCTCCTGACGGTTGATCGCCCGCTGCATCACGGCCATGTCGGCGATCGCCTCCGGGCTCCCGATCCGCGTACCGACCTCCTCGAGCTCGCGCTCGACGCGCGCGATGTCGGGCCGCGCGGCGTGGCAGATCTCGATCGGCGTGCGCGGATCCGGGCCGACGAGCTGGGGAAGGTATGCGGCGACGAGCCCGCGGCGGCGCACGGCCGGTGCCGAGTCCGGCTCGTCCATGCCGGCGAGGATGCGAAGGAGCGTGCTCTTCCCGGAGCCGTTCTGGCCGATGACGCCGATCCGGGCGCGCTCGCCCACCTCCAGGTCGAGGCCCCGGAGCACGGTTCGGCTGCCGTACGACTTGACGGCGTCCCGAAGCGCGATGAGCCTCATCGCGGGTCGGTGCAGAGGTGGCCGTGCGAGCGGCTGAGGCAGACCAGCCCGCGCAGCGTGCCGTCGGGCTCGACGACGGCGAGCCGGTCGGTGCCGGCGGCATCCATCCGATCGAGCGCGGCGGCGACCGTGTCGGTCTGGGCGACCGTCGCGGTCGTCGAGGCGAGCTCGCCGAGGGGCGCGGCGTCGTCCTTTCCCTCGACGTCGGCGCGAGTCAGCTCGCCGGCATAGCGGCCGTCGTCGACGACGAGCGCGGTTCGGACGCTCGGGTTCTCGAACATCGCGCGGGCATCGGCCACCGTGGCCGTGAGCGGAAGCGTCTTCGGCCGCGAGATCATGACCTCGCCGACGGTCATGACGGCAGCCTCGCCGAGAGTGACGTGACTGGTTCCCATCGCTGCAGAAGTGTACTGTCGGGCCGCGGATGCTCGACCTGCCGGACAGCCCGCTCACGCCGTTCGTCCTTCGCAGCTGCGCGCGGCTGGGGTCGAAGCCGGCGCTGGTGGACTCCTCGACGGGACGGGCGATCACCTACGGCGCACTGCCGGCCGAGATCGAGTCCGCGGCCGGGGCGCTGGGCCGCGCCGGCCATGCGCCCGGCGAGGTCGTCGGTGTGATCCTGCCGAACGTGCCCGAGTTCGCGGTGGTCTTTCACGCCGTGCTCCAGCGGGGCGGCGTCGTCACCCCCGTGAACCCGGCGCTCACGCCCGCGGAGATGAGCCGCCAGCTGGCGGACGCCCGCGCCCGGTACGTCATCACCTCGCCGGAGCTGGTCCCGGCGGCCTCCGAGGCGGCGGGCGACGCGCGGATCCTCCTGGTCGGCACGTCCGACCTGCGCGGGCCGGCGTTCGCATCCGAGCCGCCGGCGCCCGGCGATCTCGCGGCGCTCCCCTACTCGAGCGGCACAACGGGGTTCCCGAAGGGCGTGATGCTCACCCATCGCAACCTGAGCGCGAACATCGTGCAGCTGGAGGGCGTGTTCCGCTGCGGTGAGGACGACATCCTGCTCGCCGTGCTTCCGTACTTCCACATCTACGGACTGACCGTGAACATGAATTTCGCCCTGGCGCGTGGCGCGACGGTGGTGACGATGGCCCGGTTCGAACTCGCGGCGTTCCTGGAGACGATCGAGCGCCACGGCGTCACGCGCGCCTTCCTCGTTCCACCGATCCTGCTCGCGCTCGCCAAGCACCCGCTCGTCGACCGGCATGACCTCTCGTCGCTCGACCTGATCGTCTCGGGCGCGGCACCGCTCGACGAGGGGATCGCGCGGGCCGCCGCCGAGCGGCTCGGCTGCCGGATCGTGCAGGGCTACGGGCTCACCGAGACGAGCCCCGTGACGCACCTGCCGCCGGAGGGCCCGGAGATGGACGCGAAGCCCGGCTCGGTCGGCCCGCCGCTTCCGGGGACCGAGTGTCGGATCGTTGACATCGAGTCGGGCGAGCCGGTGCCGGCGGGGCGCGACGGCGAGGTCGTCATTCGGGGTGCGCAGGTGATGCGCGGGTATCTGCGCGACGCGGCGGCGACGGAGGCGGCGATCGACCCGGACGGCTGGTTCCACACCGGCGACATCGGCCACGTCGACGACGACGGCTGGCTCTTCCTCGTCGACCGCCTGAAGGAGCTGATCAAGGTGCGGGGCCTCCAGGTCGCGCCCGCGGAGCTCGAGGCGGTGCTCCAGGCGCATCCGGCCGTGGCGGATGCCGCGGTCGTGCCGTCGCCCGACCGGCACGGAGGCGAGGTGCCGAAGGCGTTCGTCGTCCTGCGCGACGAGGCCGACATCGACGACCTGCGCGCATATGTCGCCGACCGGGTGGCGCGGCACAAGCGGATCCGCCGGATCGAGGCGGTCGAGGAGATCCCGCGCAGCCCGTCAGGGAAGATCCTGCGCCGCGTCCTCGTCCAGATCGAGCGCGAGGCGGCTGCATCGGGGAGCGGCCGGTGAACGCCGGCGGCCGCCTCGTGCAGCTCTCCGGTGCAGGGTGGGAGGACGACGCGCCCGGCATCCGCGCGCGCGCCGTGCACGGCGTGGATGGGAGGCGGTTCGCGATCGTCGAGTACGGCCCGGGCGCCGCGCGCGACGACTGGTGCCTCGACGGGCACTACGGCTACGTCCTCGAGGGCGAGATCGAGTACTGGTTCGAGGACGGGTCGCCGCCTCTGCGTGTGCCGGCGGGCGAGGCGCTGTGGCTGGCCGGCGGCGGCCCCGGGCACCAGGGGCACAACGTGGCGGACGGCGCCACCACGCTCTTTCTGATCGACCCGGTGTAGTCGTTCGGGCTGGGTAGAAGGGTGTGGCGCTGCCGGTCGGGGCGTTGGGGCGAGGAAGAGCGTGAGTGACCACTCGGCCGCGCGGTTAGTGTCAATCGCCTTTCTCATGACTCTTGATACACCCC
>DATAEI010000210.1:0-14150 GCA_036258075.1 Gaiellales bacterium | reverse complement strand
CCGTACGACCATCCGCTGTCGCTGGGGGCGATGGGAGCCACGGGGACGTTCGCCGCCAACCGCGTGGCCGCCGCGGCCGACCTGGTGATCGGGGTCGGCACCCGCTTCACGGATTTCACCACCGCGAGCCGCACCGCATTTCAGGACCCCGGCGTCACGTTCGTGAACGTGAACGTGGCCGCGATGGACGCGCACAAGCACTCCGGGCTGGCGCTGGTCGGCGACGCCCGCGCGACGCTCGAGCGGCTCGGGTCGCTGCTCGCCGGCTGGTCGGCGCCGGCGGCGGTGCGGGACGAGGCGGCGCAGCTCAACCGCCAGTGGGACGAGGAGGTCGGGCGGCTCTACGCGCGCGACCAGGCGCCGATGTTCGCCCAGAGCGCGGTGATCGGCGCCGTGAACGCCGCGGCGGCGCCCGGCGACGTCCTGGTCTGCGCCGCGGGCAGCATGCCGGGCGACCTGCACAAGCTGTGGCGCGCGCGCGAGCCCGCGGAGTACCACGTGGAGTACGGCTACTCGTGCATGGGCTACGAGGTTCCCGGCGGGATCGGCGTCCGCCTGGCCGACCCGGGGCGCGAGGTGTTCGTCATGGTCGGCGACGGGTCGTGGCTCATGATGCCGGGCGAGCTGGCGACGGCCATCCAGGAGGGCGTGAAGCTCGTGATCGTCCTGGTCGACAGCGGTGGGTACGCTTCGATCGGGGCGCTCTCCGACTCCGTGGGCGGCGGCCGCTTCGGCACGCAGCTTCGCCGCCGCGGCGCCGACGGCCGGATCGCGCTCGACGGTGAGCCGCTCGGCATCGACCTGGCCGCGAACGCGGCCAGCTTCGGCGTCGAGGTGCTCCGGCCCCAGAGCGTCGCCGAGCTGGGAGAGGCGCTCGCGACGGCCCGGGCGGCGTCCGAGACGACCGTCGTCTACGTCCGCACCGACCCGCAGGTGGGAGTGCCGGGCTACGAGTCGTGGTGGGACGTGCCGGTCGCCGAGACCGGTGGCCCGGAGTCGCTCGAGCGCATCCGCGGCGAGTACCAGAAGGCGCGCGAGGCGGTCAAGCCCTTCGTGACGCCCACCGACCCGCTGCGCTGAACGCGACGCCGGCGGCGTCGATCGTGGCGCTCCTTCGCGCCGTTTCGGCCGATGGTGTGACAGGCGCGAAACGTGCCGTCGACGCACCTTCGTGACGAGGGCGGCACATCTCCCAGCCCGACGCCTGGCGCCTCCACGACACCGCGAGCCTCGAGAGCCCAGCCACCGCCCCACACGAAGCCGATGCGGAACCAGGTTTGGCTCCTTCCGCCGGCACACGATCGTTGCGGGGCTGCGACCCGCGCGTGGCTGTCGTGCGGCCTCCCTGTTAGGAAGTCGTGGCGTGGGGCGGCGTGAGGAGCTCGACCCGGCCGCCCGCGAGGCGGGAGCGGCGCATCGCCTGGCACACCTCGAGCGCGCGGGCCGCGTCGGCCGCCGTGGCGTGCGGCTCGCCGCCGGCGCACGCCTCGGCGAACCGCTCGAGCTGCGCCGCGAGGGCCAGCTCGCGCACGTCGCCGCCGGGCCCGGGCACCTCGCGCAGGCCGTCACGGGTGCCGAGGCGCAGGCCCCCCGAGCCGCGGGCGTCGATCAGCAGGGCGCCCTCGGAGCCGAGGATCTCGGTTCGGACGTCGTCGTCGTAGCCGCAGGTGCGGCCCAGGTCGATCGTGACGGACTGGCCGGCCGTCGTCGCGGCCAGCGCCGCAACCGTCTCGGCGTCGCCGACCTCGCTCAGCGTCCCCGGCGTGCCCGTCGCCGACACCTGCGCGATCTCCGCGCCGAGGAACCAGCGGGCCAGGTCGACCTCGTGCACGCCGCAGTCCACCTCGATCCCGCCCGACACAGCCGGGTCGGCGAACGCGAGCGGGGGCAGCTCGGCGTCCCACTGCGCCGCCCTGATGTGGGCCGGCACGCCGATCGCCCCCTCGTCCAGCAGCCGCCGGGCCTCGCTGTAGGGCCACGCCGTCCGCCGCCAGAAGCCCACCGCGAGCACGCGGCCTGCCCTCGCGGCCAGCTCGCCCAGCCGTTCGATCGCGTCCGCGTCGAACCCGACCGGCTTCTCGCAGAGCACGTCGAGGCCCATCCCGAGCGCCGCCTCGGCGAGCCCCGTGTGAAACGGCGTCGGCGCAGCGATGACGACGGCGTCGACCGGCCGGCCGAGCTCCCCGAGCCCGGCGGCGGTCGCCGTCCCCGCGGGCGCCGCGGCTGCGGCCGCTCCGGGCACCGGGTCGCAGACGGCCGCCAGCACGACGCCCTTGGCGCGGGCCGCTGCGGCGATGTGGCGGCGCCCCATCCGGCCTGCGCCGAGCACCGCGAGCCGGAGCGGGTTGGAACGATCCAAACGGGTAGCATACGCCGTCATGCCGATCCGAGTCGCCTCCGCTCCATGCTCGTACGGCGTGTTCGAGATCACCATCGACCGCCCGGGACTGCCGGACGGCGAGGAGCTCGCCCGCGTGATGTCGGAGGCCGGCTACGAGGGCACGGAGCTCGGCCCGCCGGGGTACTTCGGCCAGGGCCCGGAGGTGGGCCGGATGCTCGCCGGGCACGGCCTCGAGCTCATGGGCTCGTTCCTGCCGCTCCGCTTCTCGCGGCCGGAAGGCTTCGAGCAGGACCTGGCCGCGATGGAGTCGGCGCTCGACACGCTCGACGCGGCCGCCGGGGACGGCCCGAAGCCGTTCGTGCTGCTCGCCGACGCGTTCCTCGAGCCGGACCGGATGCAGCATGCCGGCGACATCGAGAACCACCCCGAGACGTGGCTTCCGCCCGACCGGGCCGAGCTGCTCGTCCGGAACCTCGAGCGCACGGCGGCCCGCTGTCGTGAGCGCGGCTTCCCGGTCTCGCTCCACTACCACGCCGGCACCTACGTCGAGACGCCGCGCGAGATCGCGCAAATCGTGTCGGCGATCGACACCGACCTCATCGGGCTCTGCTTCGACACCGGGCACTCCGCGTTCGGCGGCGGCGACCCGCTCGCGTTCCTGAAGGAGTACGGCGGCCTCGTGAACCACGTCCACCTGAAGGACGTCGACACGGCAAAGATGGCCGAGGTTCGCGCCGAGGGCGGCGACCTCGTGGCCGCCTGGGAGCGCGGCGTGTTCTGCCCGCTCGGCGAGGGCGACGCCCGGGTCGGCGAGTGCCTCGACGAGCTCCTGCGGCGCGGGTACGACGGCTGGATCGTGGTCGAGCAGGACCGCGTGCTGGGCCCCGACGAGCCGTTCTCGAACGCCGTGGTGGACGGCCGCCGGAACCGCGCCTACCTGGCGGAGCGCGGGCTGTGAGCCGCGCCGCCGACCTCGGTCGGCGCCGGCGGCTGCACCGGATCAGCGCGGACGGCATCTTCGCGCTCGTGGCCGTGGATCACCGCGACTCGCTCACCGTCGCGTTCGAGGGCCGCGGTGTCGCAGCGCCCGAGGGAGCCGAGATCGGCGCGCTCAAGGCCGAGATCGTGGCCGCGCTCGCCCCGGCGGCGACCGGTGTCCTGATCGACGCCGAGCACGGGGCGGCGGTGCTCGCCGACGGGTCGGGCGGCGCGCCCGCGGTGGCGATGCCGCTCGAGGCGCAGGGGTATGCCGACGCCGAGAGCGGCCGCGTCACGTCCTTCCTGCCCGGCTGGGGCCCGGGCGCCGCGCTCGCCGCGGGCGCCGACGCGTGCAAGCTGCTCCTCCCGTTCCGGCCCGACCATGGCGCGTCTGCCGAGGCGCAGATGGAGGTCGTGACGGCCGCCGTCGCGGGCTGCCACGAGGCGGGCCTCCCGCTCATCCTCGAGCCCATCGTCTACCGGCTCCCGGACGAGGACGAGGCCGCTCACGCCGAGGCCTTCCCGGCGCTCGTGCTCGCCGCGGTCGAGCGGCTCGTGCCGCTCGGCGCCGACATCATGAAGGTCCAGTTCCCGAAGGCCGGCGCCGCAGGGGCCGAGGAGGACTGGTGCCGCCGGCTCGACGCGGCCTGTGGCGCGACGCCGTGGGTGCTGCTCGGCGGCGGGGCTGCGTACGAGACGTTCGCCGCGCAGGTCGAGACCGCCTGCCGGGCCGGCGCCTCCGGCTACATCGTCGGGCGCACGGCCTGGGAGGGGGCGGTCACCACCGACCCGGACGAGCGCCGCCGCTGGCTCCACGACGTCGGCGCTCCCAGGCTCCGGCTGGTGCGCGAGCGCGCCGCGTCCCTGGCCCGTCCGTTCACGTCGCGGGTGCCCGCGATGGCCGCGTTCGCGCCGGACTGGTACAGTCGCTCCTAGCCTGATGGGCAAGGCGTCGACACAAGACGAGGGGCCGGGGCGGCTCCTTCACCTGGCGTCCCCGCTGATGACGGGGGCGGATGTGAAGGCGCTCCAGAAGCTTCTGAACGAGGACGGCTACGGCAAGGACCTCGACGCGGACGGCGAGTACGGGCCGATGACCGCCCAGGCGGTGTACCGGGCCAAGTTCTGGCTCGGCTTCCCGCGGCCGAACCAGCTCGCCGGGGGGAAGTTCAACGACTACCTGACCGGCGCCGTGAAGCCGGACGCCGACATGCGCGCCCTCATCGCCAAGCGGAAGAAGGCGGCGAAGGATGCCGGCTTCCGCAAGGCCGCCGTCAAGCTGGCGAAGAGCAAGATCGGGACGGTCGAGACGCCCGTCAACATCCAGGAGTTCGGCCAGTGGTACGGGATGAACGGCGTGCCGTGGTGCGCCATCTTCGTCACGTGGTGCTTCGCGAACGGCGGCTCGAAGAGCTTCGCCCGCCGCTCGCGCTGGGCCTACGTGCCCTTCGTCCTGAACGACGCGCATGCCGGCAAGAACGGCCTCACCATCGCGCGCGCTCCTGAGTCGGGCGATCTCGTGCTCTTCGACTGGGACTCCGACGGCGTCTGCGACCACATCGGCATCGTCGAGAAGCCCTCGCCGCTCGTCACCATCGAAGGGAACACGTCGCCGACCGACAACTCGAACGGCGGCCAGGTCATGCGCCGCACCGACCGCTCGGCGAGCGACATCGCGGCGTTCGTGCACGTCTCCGCGTAACACTCTCTGCCCCGGGCGGGTGCCCCGCCTGGTACCCTGAACGTCGGTATGAGCGCCAAGGAAGAGAAGATCGAGCTCGACGGCGAGGTGACGGAGTCGCTTCGCAACGGCATGTTCCGGATCGAGCTCGACAACGGCCACGAGACGACCGGCTACATCGCGGGCAAGATGCGCCGCTACCGCATCCGCATCCTGCTCGGCGACCGGGTCAAGGTGGAGCTCTCGCCGTACGACCTGAAGCGCGGCCGCATCACCTACCGCTACCGGTAGGCTCGGCTACCCGCGGTCGACGTGGATGCGCCGGTCGGCGTGCTCGATCCGGTAGTCGTTGATGCTCGCGTCGCGGCGGCGCATGTAGCCGAGCTCGTCGAACTCCCAGTGCTCGTTCCCGTGGCTTCGCCACCACTGGCCCGACGGGTCGCGGCTCTCGTACTCGAACCGCACCGAGATGCGGTTCTCGTGGAAGCACCAGAGCTCCTTCTTGAGCCGGTAGTCGAGCTCCTTCGACCACTTGCGGCGCAGGAAGTCGACGATGGCGTCGCGGCCCTCGAAGAACTCGTCGCGGTTCCGCCAGGCGGAGTCGGGCGTGTAGGCGAGCGATACCCGCTCTGGGTCGCATGTGTTCCAGGCGTCCTCCGCGGCCTGCACCTTCTGGCGGGCCGTCTCCTCGGTGAAGGGCGGGACGGGCGGGCGCGGTTCCATCGCGGCGCATCCTAGCCAGCGCGTACAGTGCCCGGATGAGCGATACGCGGAGCATCTGGGAGGACGACCTGCCGGTGGGCACGAAGGTGCAGATCACCTACTCGAACGGCAAGCACCGCGACGGCATCATCCTCGAGCACCGATCCGATGGCCTGCTCAAGCTCGCGACCAACCGGAATCCCGCGCTCGGCGGGGTGTTCTACTCCAACCCGGCGCACATCACCGAGGTCGAGATCATCGACGACCAGCGCGTCGACCCCGGAACCGAGCCGGGAACGCGCGCCTGACCTTCGGTGCCCGCAGAGCGATGGATCTCGGCGCCCGGGCGGATCTCTCTTCGAAACACCTCGAAGAGGAGGCACGGCATGAGGCGCGTGATGGTGCGCTACAGGGTGAAGCCCGACCAGGTCGAGACGAACGAGCGGCTCGTCCGCGCGGTGTACGAGGAACTCGGCCGCACGGCGCCCGAAGGGCTTCGGTATGCCACGTTCAGGCTGGAGGACGGCGTGAGCTTCGTCCACATCGCCGCGGTCGACACCGCCGACGGCACGAACCCGCTCGGCAAGGTCGAGGCGTTCGCGCGGTTCCAGGAGGGCGTCGCGGCCCGGTGCGACGAGCCGCCGGTCGCAACGGGGCTCAAGCAGGTGGGTGCCTACCGGTTCTTCGGCGATGAGTGAGCGGCATCGGCCCTGCACAGACTGAGCCCGGGGGAGAGCTGCTCGAGGCAGCCCGCCGGGGTGACGAGGGCGCCTACGCCATGCTCGTGGAGCCGCATCGCGGCGAGCTCCACGTGCACTGCTACAGGATGCTCGGCTCCGTCGCCGACGCCGAGGACGCCCTTCAGGAGGCGCTGCTTCAGGCGTGGCGCGGGCTCTCCGGGTTCGAAGGCCGCGGCTCGCTCCGGGCGTGGCTCTACCGGATCGCCACCAACACCTGCCTGCGGGCGATCGAGCGGCGGCGGAGGCGCATGCTCCCGGTCGACTTCGGGCCGGCCGCGGCCCGGCACGAGCGGCCCGGCGCGCCGCTCGTCGAATCGGCGTGGGTCGAGCCCTACCCCGACGACCTGCTCGCCGGCGCCCGGGGAGCCGTCGCTCCGGACGCGCGCTACGAGCAGCGCGAGAGCATCGAGCTCGCGTTCATCGCGGCGCTCCAGCAGCTCCCGGCGCGCCAGCGGGCCGTGCTGATCCTGTGCGACGTGCTCGGGTTCTCGGGGGCCGAGGCCGCCGCCGCGCTCGAGACCACGCCGGCCTCGGTGTACAGCGCGCTCCAGCGCGCGCACCGCGCCGTCGACGAGCGCGTGCCCGAGCAGAGCCAGCAGGCGACGCTGCGGGCGCTCGGCGACGCGGGCCTCCGAACGCTCGTGAGCGCCTACGTCGACGCCTGGGAGCGGGGCGACGTCGACGCCGTCGTCTCGATGCTCACCGACGACGCCCTGATCGCGATGCCGCCGATGGCGACGTGGTACCGCGGGCGGGAGGCAGTCGCGTGGTTCCTGCGCGGATGGCCGCTCGCGGGCGGCCGGCCGTGGCGGGTGCTTCGCGTGCGTGCGAGCGGCCAGCTCGCCTTCGGCCACTACATCGAGGACGAGGCGACCGGCCGCTTCATGCCCCACGGCATCAACATCGTCGCGCTGCGCGGGGCCGCGATCAGCGAGATCACGGCGTTCCTGACCCCCGGGGCCTTTGGGCTGTTCGGCCTGCCGCCCGGCCCGCTCTAGCGCGGATAGATCGTGTCGCCGGCGGCGAGCATCGCGACGAACTTCTCGATCCTGCGGGCGCGTGTCTCGGGCTTCTTCGCCTCGTCGACCCTGTAGAGGATCGCGTACCGGTTCCGGCTGTCGAGCTCCGCGAAGAGCGCGGCCGCGGCCGGGGCGCGATCGAGCGCCGCCCGCAGGTCGTCGGGCACCTCGATCGTTCGCTGCCCGGCGTAGGCGGCGTCCCAGCGCCCATCGGCCCTCGCCCGCTCGACCTCGGCGAGGCCGGGCGCGGTCATCTCGCCGCGCTCGATCAACTCCTCCGCCTTCGCGCGGTTGATCTTCGACCACCTGCTGCGTGCCCGCCGCGGCGTGAACCGCTGGAGATAGTGGCGCTCGTCGAGGCGCCTGCGCGTCCCGTCGATCCAGCCGTGGGCGATCGCGACCTCGAGCGCCTCCGGGTGTGTGAGCGGCGCGGGCGAGACGCCCTTTCGCTCGAGCTTGAGCCAGACGCCCGCCGCGTAGGCGTGATGGTTCGAGAGCCACTCCGCCCACGCCCGCTGCGTCGGGAACGACACCACCGGCGGATCCCCGCTGGGCATGCCCCGAACGGTAGTGCTAGTGCGGCTTCGCCCAGCGCAGACCGATGACCACGACGACCGCCACGAGCACGAGCCAGAGGGCCGTCCACACGGCCATCATCGCCCAGCCCCAGCTCGTCATGTGCGACCAGTCCATGCCCTCATCCTTACCCGGATCCGGCCGATTTGCATCGGCGCGGGCACGCAGCCACCGGCGCGGGAGTCCCGCAGGTGCCTACGCGGAGACGGCGGTGCGGGCCGCGCGGGCGGCGATCAGCTCCTCGCGGCTCTCGACGACGAGCACGCGGGCGCGAGACCCGGCGCTCGCCACGTCCCCGTCGCCCTCGGCGGCGGAGTTCCGCGCCTCGTCGAGCTCGACGCCGAGGGCAGCCAGACGGCTCGCCACCCAGCGGCGCACGCTCGCCGAACCGCTGCCGATCCCGCCCGTGAAGACGACTGCATCCAGCCCGCCCGCGGCGACCGCCATCGATCCGACCGCCCCGGCGACGCGGTGGCAGAACACGTCGATCGCGAGCCGGGCGCCGTCGTCCCCCGCCTCGGCGGCGCTCTCCAGCTCGCGCATGTCCGTCGAGCCGCCGAGCCCGGCGAGCCCCGACTCTGCGGTGAGCGCGTGCTCGATCTCCGCGGCGTCCATGCCGTGCTCTCGCACCAGGTAGGCGAGGATGGCCGGATCGACCGATCCCGAGCGAGTGGCCATCGGCACGCCCTCGAGCGGTGAGAACCCCATCGTGGTGTCGCAGGAGCGTCCGCCGGCGACGGCGGTCACCGAGCAGCCGCCGCCCAGGTGACAGACGACGAGCCGCAGCTCCTCGGCCGGGCGGCCGAGGAGCGCGGCCCCCTGCTCCGCCGACCAGGCGACCGACAGGCCGTGGAACCCGTACCGGCGCACGCCCCAGTCCTCACGCCAGCGGCGTGGGACGGCGTACTCGCGAGCGGCCGCCGGCATCGTCGCGTGAAACAGCGTGTCGAACACCGCCACGTGCGGCACGTCCGGCAGCCGCCGCATCGCGTCGCCGATCGCCCGGAGCGCCGGGGCGTTGTGCAGCGGCGCCAGCGGCTCGAGCCCCCGGATCGCGCCGAGCACGGCCTCGTCGATGACCGCCGGCTCGAGGAAGGCGTCGCCGCCGTGGACGATCCGGTGCGCGACCGCCTCGACGTCCGCCGGGTCGACCGTATCCAGGCCGGGCACGGGTATGGCCGAGTCGCCGGCGACGACCAGGTGGAGCTTCAGGCTCGTCGAGCCGGCGTTACAGACGAGGACGTTCAGAAGGGCCAGGTCCAGCCGGCCACGTCCGGGTGGTCCTCGCCGTGCTCGCGCGTCCATGCGCGGGCGCTGTGGCGGGCCGCCGTCATCGCCTGGCGCAGGCCGCCGGCCCGGTCGGCGAGCCCGGGCACGCGGTCGATCACGTCCATCACCAGGTGGTAGCGGTCGAGGTCGTTCAGCATCACCATGTCGAACGGCGTCGTGGTGGTGCCCTCCTCCTTGTACCCGCGCACATGGATGTTGCGGTGGTTGGTGCGCCGGTAGGTGAGCCGGTGGATCAGCCACGGGTAGCCGTGGTAGGCGAAGACGACCGGGCGGTGCGTGGTGAAGAGGGAGTCGAACTCGCCGTTGGAGAGGCCGTGCGGGTGCTCGCTCGCGGGCTGGAGCCGCATCAGGTCGACCACGTTCACGACGCGCACGCGCAGGTCGGGCAGCCGCTCACGCAGGATCGCGGCCGCGGCCAGCGTCTCGAGCGTGGGAACGTCGCCGCAGCAGCCCAGCACGACGTCGGGCTCGCCGCCGTCGTCGTTCGACGCCCACTCCCAGATCCCGAGGCCGCGCGTGCAGTGCGACACGGCCTCCTCGATCGGGAGGTAGTCGAGGCAGGGCTGCTTGCCGGCCACGACCACGTTCACGTAGTGGCGGCTGCGCAGGCAATGGTCGGCGACCGAGAGCAGGCAGTTGGCGTCGGGCGGCAGGTAGACCCGGACGATCTCGGCCTTCTTGTTCACGACGTGGTCGATGAACCCCGGGTCCTGATGGGAGAAGCCGTTGTGATCCTGGCGCCAGACGTGCGACGAGAGCAGGTAGTTGAGCGAGGCGATCGGGCGCCGCCAAGGGATGTCGCGGGTCACCTTGAGCCACTTCGCGTGCTGGTTCATCATCGAGTCGATGATGTGGATGAACGCCTCGTAGCAGTTGAAGATCCCGTGCCGGCCGGTGAGCAGGTAGCCCTCCAGCCAGCCCTGGCACAGGTGCTCCGACAGCACCTCCATGACCCGGCCCTCGGTCGCCAGATGGTCGTCCGTGTCGAGGATCTCGGCCTCCCACACCCGATTCGAGGTCTCGAACACCGCGCCCAGGCGGTTCGACGCCGTCTCGTCGGGGCCGAACACCCGGAAGCGGTCGGCGTTCCTGGCCGTCACGTCGCGGACGAGCTCGCCGAGCACCCGCATCGGCTCGCTCGACTTCGTCCCCGGGCTGGGGACGTCAACGGCGTAGCGGCGGAAGTCGGGGATCGTGAGCTCGCGGAGGAGCTCCCCGCCGTTGGCCTCAGGGATCGCGCTCATCCGGCGCGTGCCGTTGGGGGCGAGCGCCGCCAGGTCGGGCCGGAGCGTCCCGCTCTCGTCGAAGAGCTCCTCCGGGTGGTAGCTCTTCATCCACTCCTCGAGCGCCGCGAGGTGCGCCGGCTTTTCGCGCGGGTGCGCGATCGGTACCTGGTGGGCACGCCACGAGTTCTCGACCGGGAGACCGTCGAGCTCGCGCGGCCCGGTCCAGCCCTTCGGGCTTCGCAGCACGATCATCGGCCAGGCCGGCCGGCCGTGCCCGTTCCCGTCGCCGCGCGCGGCCTCCTGGATGGCGGCGATGTCGTCGAGCGCGTCGTCGAGGGCGGCCGCGAACCGGCAGTGCATCTCGGCTGGCGACTCCTCGTCGAAGCCGACGGTCACGTCGATCGGGCGCCAGCCGCAGCCCTCGAGCATCGCGTTCAGCTCGCGCTCGGGGATGCGCGCGAGCACGGTGGGGTTGGCGATCTTGTAGCCGTTCAGATGCAGGACCGGGAGGACGGCGCCGTCGGCGCGTGGGCTCAGGAACTTGTTCGAGTGCCAGCTCGTCGCCAGCGCGCCGGTCTCGGCCTCGCCGTCGCCGACGATGCACACCGCGAGGAGATCGGGGTTGTCGAAGACCGCCCCGAAGGCGTGCGCCAGGGAGTACCCGAGCTCGCCGCCCTCGTGGATCGAGCCGGGCGTCTCGGGCGCCACGTGGCTCGGGATGCCGCCGGGGAACGAGAACTGGCGGAACAGCAGGCGCATGCCCTCCTCGTCCTCGGTGATGTCGGGATAGACCTCGCTGTAGCGGCCCTCGAGGTAGGCGTTGGCGACGAGCGCCGGCCCGCCGTGGCCCGGGCCGGTGATGTAGATGGCCTCGACGTCGCGCTCGCGGATGGCGCGGTTCATGTGCGCGTAGACGAGGTTCAGGCCCGGGGCGGTGCCGAAGTGTCCGAGCAGGCGCGGCTTCACGTGCTCGGCCTTGAGCGGCTCGTGGAGCAGCGGGTTCGTGAGCAGGTAGATCTGCCCGACTGACAGGTAGTTCGCGGCCCGCCACCAGCCGTCGATCTGGGCGGCGGTGTCAGGCGGGAGCGCCCGCGCGTGCTTCGTGGCCGACATGGGAGGAGCCATTGCCCGGGCCGCAGGCTAGCGCAAACCCCGCGTTTGAATATCGGCCGCCGCGTGGTGGGCGCCACCCCACCTCTCCCGCCGCCTCCGGCCGTCAGGCGGCGTAGCGCCACACAGCGACGCGGTCGACATGCAGGCTGACCTCGTGCGGCGTCGTCGCGTCGGGCTTCGCCTTCCCGGGCGATCCCATCGTGGTCTGGATGCCGAAATGCATCGGCGTCGTCGGCACCACGACCTGGCCGATGCTCGCGTCCTCGATCACGGCCCAGGTCTTCCCGTCGACCGTACAGCTCAGGTGGCCGGGCATCCACGTGACGCCCCACTCGTGCCACTTGGAGAAGTCCTTGGCGATCTCGTGCCGGATCGCCATGCCGGCCTTCGGCGGGTAGTGCAGGGTCATGCACATCGTCCTGCGCTCCGCGTCCTCGGTCCTCGACTCGGCGAAGTCGATCTCGGGAGGCTGGAAGCCGGCCTGAGGCCAGAGCAGCGCGCACATCTTGAGCCCGAGCCCCCGGTCGAACCTGCCGCTGAAGCGGACGCGCCCGTACGTCACGTTCAGGTGCGGCAGCGACACGCCCGCGGTGCGATACGTGCCGTCGGGCTGGCGCAGGCCGCGCAGGACGAGCCTGCCGTTCTGCACCACCGCGTTGGCGGCGTCCCACCGGCTGGTGGGACAGCACGCCGGGACGCCGTTGTACCTGAACCACTCGGCGCCGAGCGGCGAGCTGAAGTCGTTCTCGTAGATGAGCTCGAACGGCATGGGTCGATTTAACCACTGGAGCGCGGCTCGGTAGAGTGGCGGCATGCCGACATTCCCGCTGACCGGGGGCTGCCTGTGCGGGGCGGTGCGGTTCGAGGTGGACGAGCCGCTCCTGACCGCGAACTACTGCCACTGCACCCGCTGCCAGCGGCGGACGGGAACGGCGGCGTCCGCCCAGGCGGTGATCGAGCCCGGCAGCCTGCGCATCGTCCAGGGCGCAGACGTGGTGCGGGCGTTCCGGCCGCCGGACGGGTGGGCAAAGCTCTTCTGCCCCGAGTGCGGGTCGGCGCTCTTCAGCCAGAGCCGGGACGACCCGGCGAAGATGACGGTCCGGATGAGCGCCTTCGACACCGACCCGGGGATCCGGCCGCAGGCCCGCTACCACGTCGCCACGGCCGCGGCGTGGGAGCCGATCCCCGACGACGGCCTGCCCCGGCACGCCGGCGGCCGCACGTGACCGCCAGGGCGCGCGACCTCGGGATCGTGGTCGGCAGCCTGCCGCCGGGCCCGCAGAACGCCATCACCGACGTCGCCGGCGTCCGCGTCGGCCACACGACGCTGATCTCGGGGGACGGCGCGCTCGAGGTGGGGCGCGGCCCGGTGCGAACCGGCGTGACCGTCATCGTCCCCGGCGCCGACGACCCGTGGGCCGAGCCGGCCTTCGCCGGCTGCCACCGCCTGAACGGGAACGGCGAGCTGACCGGCCTCGAGTGGATCCGCGAGTCGGGCCTCTTGACGACCGTCATCGGCCTCACGAACACCCACTCGGTGGGCGTCGTCCGCGACGCGCTGATCGCCGCGGCCGCGCGCACCGTCTCGCCCGCCGAGCAGCGCTGGTACCTGCCGGTGGTCGGCGAGACCTACGACGGCGACCTGAACGACATCAACGGGATGCACGTGCGCCCGGAGCACGTCCACGCCGCCCTCGAGGAGGCGGCGGCGGGGCCGGTCGCCGAGGGCGGAGTCGGCAGCGGCACGGGGATGCAGTGCCACGGCTTCAAGGGCGGGATAGGCACGGCCTCGCGCGTCGTCGACGGCTCGACCGTCGGCGTGCTGGTGCAGGCCAACCACGGCCGCCGCGACCGGCTGCGCGTGAACGGCGTCCCGGTCGGCCCCCTTCCCGGCGAGGAGCCGGCCGGAGGTCCCGCGGCCGGCCCGGAGGGCTCGATCATCGTCATCGTCGCGACGGATGCGCCCCTTCTCCCCGGCCAGTGCGACCGGCTGGCGCAGCGGGCGGCCCTCGGCGTCGGCCGCGTCGGCGGAGCCGGAGAGCACTCGTCCGGCGATCTCATCCTTGCCTTCGCGACCGGCAACCGCGGCCTGCGGCCGCTGGCCGACCACGGCATCGAGGGCGCCGGCCCGGTCGCGGTGCGGGCCGTTCCGGCGGACATGATCGACAACCTGTTCTACGCGGCGATCGAGGCCACCGAGGAGGCCATCGTGAACGCCCTCGTGGCGGGCCAGACAATGACCGGTCGCGACGGCTACACGGTGCAGGGGATCGGCGGAGAGCGGCTGGCGGCGTATCTGGCGAACGACCGTGACCGGGCCCTCTAGCTCTTCACGGGTTAAGGGATCCTCCCCTGGCGATCGTGGCGACGGCGAAGACCGCGTTCTTCGCCGTCGCGCACCAGACACACCGCGACCCCCAAGGAGGGGGCTCGTGGGGGAACCATGGGTTCCCCCACGGTATTACCTAGGCGTCCGCGGCGACC
>DATAEI010000209.1:0-12272 GCA_036258075.1 Gaiellales bacterium | reverse complement strand
ATCCCTGCCATACGGCCGGGTGCCGCTTAAGCTCACTCCCCGCGGTGCCCGGCCGCCATCCTCCGCCGAGCCCTAGTCTCGCGCCGGGCGGGCGCGGAAGCGGATCGGCCGCTGCGCGCGCAGGGCGAGCAGCCGCTGGAGCCGGGCGTCGGGCGGGAGCTCGAGCCTGAGGCGCTCCGGGCCGAGGTCGCGCTCCCACCCGCCGACGGCGGCGATGAAACGGGAGTCCACGAACGTCACGCCCGAGAGGTCGAGATCGACGGGTACCTCCCGCGAGACCGCCTCGCTCATCGCCCGGTTCAGGGCGACGACGCACGCCAGATCCATCTCCCCCTCGGCGATCACGCGTGACCTGTCCGGCTCGTGAATCGCGTCGATCGATACATCCGTTCCACGCCCAGCCATACAGCAGACGGAGACATACCCGAAACGGCACCTGCGAGAACGTGCCCGAACGTCCCCGGCGAGGGTGACGAATCGGTCAATCCCGGGTCACGGAATCCGCAAACTGCGGCCGTCCGACGGGATTCTCCCTGCATCCGGCCGGGAAAAGGCATACCCTGCCAGCTGTGGGCGGAGAGGAGGAACGTTGGAGCACACTCTGGAGAGTCTGCTCGCCGCCGGCCGAAACGGCGAGATGACCGCCGATGCCCTGTGGGACGCCGTGATGACGGTCGACCGCTCGGCGTGGAGCCGCGAGGACTACGCCGAGCTCACCGCCGTGTTCTTCTCGCTCGGCGGCGAGAGGGTGGCGCAGGCGCAGCGCGCGGCCTGGGACAGCGTCCCGTACAGTCGCGCCCACCGCTGACGCCAGCGCCTACCATCCCGCTGATCACCACGAGGGAGGCCTGATGCCGAAGCGGATCGTGCTGGCTCTGGGGACGCGCAAGGGGCTGTTCCTGCTCGAGAGCGACGAGGACCGTCGCGACTGGGGCACGCGGGGGCCGTTCTGCGACGGCTGGCCCGTCTACCACGCCGTGATCGACGGCGAGTCCGGGGCGGTGTACGCCTCGGCGTCGAGCGAGTGGCACGGCGCGGGCGTCTGGCGGAGCTCCGACCTGGGCGAGACCTGGGAGATGTCGAGCGAGGGGCTGCAGTACCCGGAGGGCGAGCTCAAGCTCTCGAAGGTGTCGGGCGTCGCGGTGGCGCACGGCAAGGTGCGGGTCGGCGCGGAGGCTGCGGGCGTCTTCGAGAGCGCCGACGGCGGCGCCACCTGGTCGCTCAGGAGCACGCTCGACGACCAGCCCGGGCGCGGCGAGTGGAACAACCCGGACCGGCAGCCGCCGGGCCATCTCGGGATGACGGCGATTCTGCCGCACGCCGAGGAGCCCGACCGCTACATGATCATCGTCCAGGGGTTCGGGATCTTCGAGACGCCTGACGGCGGCGGCTCCTGGGAGCCGTGCAACACCGGACTCCGGGCCGAGTGGCCGCTCGAGGACGAGCGGGTCGGCTACTGCGTCCACAAGCTCGTGCGCTCGCCGGCGGACAGCTCGCGGTTCTTCCAGCAGAACCACTGCGGCATGCACCGAAGCGACGACGGCGGCCACACCTGGACCGAGGTCACCGACGGCCTGCCGACCGACTTCGGCTTCGTCGCCGCGGCCCACCCGCACGACCGCGACAGCTTCTACGTGATCCCGCTCGATCCGGGGCACGGGCGCACGATGCCCGACGGCGCCGCGGCGGTCTGGCGGACCAGCGACGCCGGTTCGACGTGGCAGCGGCTGTCGAGCGGCCTGCCGCAGCAGAACGCCCACATCGGCGTCCTGCGCGAGGGGCTCGCGATCGACTCGCTCGACGACCCCGGCCTCTACTTCGGCACGAGCACCGGGCAGGTGTTCGCAAGCTCCGACGCGGGCGAGACCTGGGGTCAGATCGCGGGGTACCTGCCGGCGATCTCGTCGGTCGAGGTTGCGGTGCTCGATGGCTGAGCTGCATCTCCCGCCGACGCTGCCCTCGTTCTACAGCGACCTGCCCCGCAGGCTCGACGTCGAGGCGGCGACCGTCGAGGAGGCGTTCGACCGCCTCGACGAGCGCTGGCCCGGGCTGCGCGACCGGCTGTGCGAGCCGGGCCCGGCGCTTCGGCGTCACATCAACGTGTACGTCGACCGCGAGCGGGCGGGACTCGAGACGGCCCTTGCGCCCGGCTCGCGGGTCGACGTGATCGCCGCGATCAGCGGGGGCTGATCGCCGTCCGGCTGAGCGGAAGCGCTGGGCCCGACACGGGGTCAGACCCCTCTTTTTCAGAGCGGGAGGTCGAGGGCGACGTGGCTCGAAACCACGATCTCGGCCATCCCGGCCATCGCCCGCCGCACCTCGGCCAGGTCGTCGCCGCCGTCGGCGTAGCGGTCGAGCATGACCCGTCCCAGGCCGACGTGGAACTTCTCGTCCTTGATGATGCCCTCGTAGATGCGGGCCACGTCGGGGAGCTCGTAGCGCCGGCCGGCGTCGACGATGCCATCGAGCGTGCCCGTGGCCGCGGTCTCGCTCATGTTCCACGCAGCGATCGCGCCGAGCGGGTGGCGCTCCAGGCTCTCCCACAGAAAGGCACTCCAGCGCACCGCCGACGGCGGCGGCTCGGTGGGAACCTCGCCGCCGAGGCGCTCGATGATGCGGCCCACGGCCTCGTAGTGCTCGGCCTCGTCGTGGAGCTGGCGAGCGAGCGCCGTCACGTGTTTGCGCTCGAACCCCATCCCGTAGCGGCGGATCTCCTCGCCCAGCATGAAGACGTAGTCGATCTCGCGCCAGCACCGGGGCACGAACCACGCGGCGAGCTTGGCGGCATCGCGCTCGCGGCCGTAGTCCTCCCAGAACGCGTCCGCCCGGCGGCGAACCTCGGCGGTCGCGGCCCGGCACAGCTCGTCGATCTCGTTCCGGATCGGATCGAGCGCCCTCCGGCCGTCGTCACGCTTCGCCACGCCGCCGATCATACGGCGGGCGTCTGGGCGGCGGCGGGGCGGGCGGCGCGCGTGCGGATCCGCGTCACGGCCAGCGACGCACCCATGCACATCGCGCCGGAGATCAGAAACGCCCAGTGGTAGCTCCCGGCGTCGGTGCGGATCGCCCCGGCTCCGTAGGCCGCGAACGCCGCGCCGAACTGGTGCGAGGCGAAGATCCAACCGAAGAAGACGCCGACCCGCTCGCGCCCAAATGCGTCGGCCGTCAGCGCCACCGTCGGCGGCACCGTTGCGACCCAGTCGAGCCCGTAGAAGATGATGAACGCGAGCAGGCCGAGGCTCGGCGAGCCCAGCACCGAGTGGAGCGCCAGGAGCGAGAGCCCGCGCAGGCCGTAGTACCAGAAGAGCAGGAGGCGCGGGTCATAGCGGTCGGTCAGCCAGCCCGAGAGCGTGGTGCCGACGATGTCGAAGACGCCGATCGCCGCGAGATACGACGCCGCGGTGACCTCGGAGATGCCGTGGTCGTGCGCGGCCGGGATGAGGTGCGTCCCCACGAGGCCGTTGGTCGAGGCGCCGCACACGAAGAACGAGCCGACGAGGAGCCAGAACGTGCCCGACCGCGACCCCTCGCGCAGGGCCCCGAACGCCGTTCGCACGGGGCCGGCCGCCGGCGGCTTCGGCAGCTCGATCTCCTCGGCGCCGTAGGGCGGCAGGCCGACGTCCGCCGGGTGGTCGCGCATGAGGAGCGCGGCGAGGGGCGCGACCACGAGCAGCGCCACGACCGCCACCGTGGCCGAGGCCCAGCGCCAGCCGGCCGTGGTCACGATCGTCGCCAGGACCGGCAGGAAGATCAGCTGCCCGGTGGCGTTGGCCGAGGTCATGATCCCGGTCACGAGCCCGCGCCTGCGCACGAACCAGCGGTTGCCGACGATGGCGGCGAGCGGGATGGCGATGGCGCCGGTCGCCGTGCCGATGACCACGCCCCAGAGGGCGCGCAGCTGCCACGGCTGCGAGATGAGCGTCGTCGCGGCGCTCGCGGCGGCGACGATCAGAAGCGCCGTCACCGTCACCCGGCGCACGCCGAAGCGGTCGTGGAGCGCGGCGGCGAACGGAGCGCCCAGGCCGAACATGATCAGGTTGATCGAGACCGCCGACGAGACGGTCGCGGCGCTCCAGCCGAACTCGTGCTCGAGCGGCACGATGAGGACGCCGGCCGCCGACCGGAAGCCGGCGCTCATCACCAGGACGAGCAGCGTGACCCCCGCCATCGCCCATCCGTAGTGGACGCGCCCGGGGGCCAGGACCCGGGCGGCGAGCGGGCGGCTCTCGGTGGTCACGGAGGCGACCCTAGCATATACGTGTATATACTCGTTTCGTGTCCGTCGAGCCGGCAGAGGTCGCCTGCGTGTGCGCCACGGCGCGGATGGCGGCCCGCGCCCTGACCCGCATCTACGACCGCGCCCTCGAGCCGGCCGGTATCCGCACCACCCAGTTCTCGATCCTTGCGCGCCTGCTCGAGGAGGGGCCGCTCCCGCTCACGCATCTGGCGGGCCGGCTCGCGATGGACAGGACGACGCTCGCCCGCGACCTGCGCCCGCTCCAGCGCCGCGGCCTGGTCGCCGTCGCGGTCGGGAGCGACCGCCGGGTGCGGATGGCAGACCTCACAGAGGCGGGCCACCGCCTGGTGGACGACGTCCGCCCGCTGTGGAAGCAGGTGCAGCGGGACGTCCGCGCCGAGCTCGGCGCCGACCGCGCCGCCCGGCTCATGGACGAGCTGCGGGCCGCGACCGCGCTTACGCCTGCGGCGCCGGCTCCTCGGACATGACTGCGAGGGTGGTGCCGTCGGGATCCTTCAGGAATCCGATCCAGAGCTCCGTGTCGCCCTGACGGTGGACGACGTGCGGATCGTCGGTGATCTCGGCGCCCCGCCGGACGAGCTCGGCGCAGGCCGCCCGCGCCGACTCGGCCCGGAAGTAGATCAGCGGCCGCGACTCGAACTCGGGCGACTCCGCCTGGCCGAGGTAGAGCCGCACGCCCTGGCAGTCGAAGAAGGCCATCGGCTGGCCGGGCACCTCGAAGAGCAGCGGCAGCCCGAGCACGTCGCGGTAGAACGCCACGGACCGCCCGATGTCGGACACGGTGACGTGGAGCTGGCCGATCGCGCCGGTGAGCGGCGACTCACCCGGCATCAGCCGGCGCCGCCGCGGTCGGGATCGAAGCGCGCCAGGATGTCCAGAATCGTATCCCACTGGGCACGGCGTCCCATTCTGGCAGCGGTCATACTGCCCGCATGAGCCACCGCCGCATCCGGCCGTTCAACACCCGCGACACGTATCCGGAGCAGCGGCTCTCGAACGACCTGGCTCAGGCGGTCGTCGCCGGGAACACCGTCTACCTGCGCGGGCAGGTGGGGCAGGACATCGATACCGGCGATTCGGTGGCCATCGGCGATCCGGCCGGGCAGGCCGAGCAGGCGATGGCGAACGTCGCGACGCTGCTCGAGGAGTGCGGAGCGCGGCTCGAGGACATCTGCAAAGCCACCGTCTACCTCACCGACATCCGTTTTCGTGAGCCGGCCTACGAGGTGCTCGGACGCTGGCTGGAGGGCGTCCACCCCGTCTTCACCGGCGTCGTCGTGACGGCGCTCGCGCGGCCCGAGTGGCTGGTCGAGGTCGACGTGATCGCGGTCATCCCCGACGGGCGCGCATGACCTTCTCGCTGGTCGGCCGGTGCGAGCGGACCGGCATGGCCGGCACGATCGTCAGCTCGTCGAGCCCGGCAGTCGCCGCCAGGTGCGCCCATGCGCGGGCGGGCGCCGGCGCCGCCGCGAGCCAGAACGTCACCGATCCACGTCTGGGCCCGGCGGTGCTCAATCTGATGGCGGACGGCCGAACGGCGCAGCAGGCGGTCGACGCGGCGCTCGCCAAGGCGCCCGGCGCCGCCTACCGGCAGCTGACGGCGGTCGACGAGAGCGGCTCCACGGGAGCCTTCTCCGGGGCCCACACGCTCGGCACGAACGCGGTCGCCCACGCGCCGGGCGCGGTGGCGGCCGGCAACCTGCTCGCCTCGGAGGACGTGCCGGCGGCGATGGTCGCCGCGTTTGCGGCCGACCCGGAGGCCCATCTCGGCGCACGGCTGCTCGCCGCACTGCGAGCGGGCCTCGACGCCGGCGGCGAGGAGGGGCCGGTGCGCTCGGCCGGCATGGTCGTGTGCGACCGGGTCGAGTGGCCGGTGGTCGACCTCAGGGTCGACTGGGACGACGATCCGATCGGCCGTCTCGCCGAGGCCTGGGCGGTCTGGGAACCGCAGATCGACGCCTACGTCTCGCGCGCGCTCGACCCCGGCGCCTCACCCAGCTTCGGCGTCCCCGGCGACCGATAAGGAGCCGAGCGCTCGCCCGCCTGCCGCTCAGCCGTTGATGCGGCTGTGGCCGGCCATGATGTCAGCGCTGATGGCCGTGAAGATGCCCGTGAGCGAGGTCGCGTTCGGGTTCGAGTAGTAGTCGTTCGGGCTCGCGATCGCCTGCATCGCGCCTACCGCGGAGATCTGCGGCGTCTCGTTGTACTGGTCGTACTCCGACGTCGTGACCACATGGGTTCCGATCTTCCCGCCGGGCGAGACCTTGCAGATGTCGCTCGTCGACGTCGTGTAGGCGATCGTGTAGATCAGGACCCTGTTCGCCTTCATCGTCGCGGCGTTGTCGACCGAGGACTTGCACGGGTTCGTCAGGTACGGGCTCGTGCTCGAGAAGTACTGCGGGCCGTAGTTCGCGGCGCCGTCCG
This sequence comes from Gaiellales bacterium, assembly GCA_036258075.1. Classification (GTDB taxonomy): domain Bacteria; phylum Actinomycetota; class Thermoleophilia; order Gaiellales; family JAICJC01; genus JAICJC01. The sequence continues at coordinate 5,590 of DATAEI010000209.1, read as the reverse complement.
ACAGGAACACGATGACCTTCTGGGTTCCCTGACGCCCGTTTGCCTGCAGCTCCTGATAGGCGCTGTCGAGGGCGAGCGTGTAGGCGGTGCCGCCGACGGCGTGGACGCAGTTCACCGTCGAGACGAGCGGCGAGTTGTTGTCGAGGTTGCCGAGCGACGTGGCGTACGTGTTCCCGAGCGGCACGAGCAGGTAGGCCGGCGTCGTGTCCTGGTAGGTCGTGTCGTCCGTCGTGCTGCACGCGTTGGCCAGGCTGGTCGCCGGCGGCAGCACCACCAGTCCGACATTGTCGATCGTCGGGTCCATGCCGCTCAGGAAGGCGAGGATGCCGGCCTTGGCGTTGGAGATCTTCGTGCCCGCCATCGATCCCGTGCGGTCGAGCACGATCATCACGTCGAGCGGGAGGCCGCCGCACGGCGAGCAGGCCTGCGCGCGGACCGTCTCGGAGATCGTGTTGATGCCGATGAGCCGCAGGAAGTACGTCGGGACGTTCGCCGTCTCGGTGATGTGCACCGTGTTCGCCGGGTTGCAGAAGGTGGCGCTCGTCGAGCAGTCCAGCGTGACGTTGGCGCTCACGTTCGGCACGCCCGCGATCCGGTTCTTGCCGGCGTTCTCGGCGCTCAGGTTGTGGGTGGCGGTGGAGGCGGCGGTCGTGTTGGGGAGGTTCCCTGCGCCGGCGGCGACCGCGGCGTCCGCCGAGGCCTGAAGCGCCTGCTTCACCCTGTACGCGTTCCCGATGTCGATGACCGCTCCGCAAAAGAGGAGCAGCGTCAACAGGAAGACGACCACCAGCGGCAGCGTCTGTCCTGACGCGGTGCGCCGTGTGAAGCCGTCTGCGTGCGACATGGCGTCCATGTGAGCGGGGAGAGCCGGACGACCCGAACCGGCTGTCCTCTCAACGTCGCCCACCAGCCTGGTTCCGGCCATCCCTCGAAAGTGGGCAACCGGTTACCGCAATCGGCGGCCGGCGCCTAACGGTTCGCGCCCGAAACGAAGAACGCCCGGCCGGACGCGCGCGCCACGCGTCCAGGCCGGGCAGCTTCGGGACCGAAGAAGGGGGGGAGCGTTGTCCCGCCGGGATACAGGATCGGCGTCCCTCGGGCGGCTCCTCATCCGCCAAGTGGGGGATCCGGCGCCGCTCGTCGGCTTGACACCCGGCCGGCACACCGCGAGACTGCGGCGCATCTCGGGCGACGGCCCTATGGGCACTGGAGGGGTGACGATGCGTCGGTTTCTCGTGGCGGCCGTGGTCGCGGCAGCAGTCGTGTCGAGCGCGGCGACGCCTGCGGGCGCGGCTCTGTCGTTGAAGCAGGTGGTGCGCCAGCATCTGAAGGCGCACTGGATCTCGCAGGGGGCACAGGCGTGGCTCAACCCGCCGCGCGCCGCCGGCGCGGCGCACCTCGCCGGGCTTCCGGCGTCGGTCACGTTCGGGACGAACGTCGACGCCGCCGATCCCCAGGAGGATCTGGCCGCCGGCCAGAGCGAGACGGCCATCGACGGGACGACCACCGGGCGCGTGATGGTCGGGTGGAACGACGCCACCGGCTTCGCCGTCCAGCCGACGAACCGGCTCCTGGCCTCGCTCACCGGCGTCGGATACTCCACCGACGGCGGCAAGTCGTTCGCCGACCTCGTCGGCCTGCGAAACCCGAACGCGGACCAGCAGTGGGCGGGCGATCCGGCCGTTGTCGCAATCGACAACGGCGCGCACTTCATCGTCGGCTCGCTCTACCTGCCGTCCCCGGCGGCCTGCAACGACGGCCGCCCGGCACAGCTCACGATCGCGGTCGAGGTTCTGACGCCGACCGCGACCGGCATGGCCATGGGGAAGCCCGTCGTCGTCAGCCCGGCGGGCAACGTGTGCTCGCTGTTCGGCGGGGCGGCGGTCACCGCCAACAACATCGCGTTCCTCGACAAGGACTTCCTGGCCTGGGATCAGACGAGCCGGACGCTGGCCGTGTCGTTCACGCGCTTCTACATCAGCGGCGCCCACAGCGGCACCGGCGCGATCAACCTCGCCCGCGCGCACGTCCCGGCTGCCGCCGGTCAGCTCACATCGGCCGACTTCCGCACGATCTCGATCTGGCACGAGGAGCCCGTCGATGAGAATGAGGGCGCCTACGCGGCCGTCGCGCCGGGCGGCGGGACGTACGTCGCCTGGGAGCGGAACCTCGACTCGAACCTCTTCGACGGCGACCCGCACATCTACGAGCACCTCGCGTTCGTGCCGGCCGGCGCGTCGAAGCCGGCGGTCGGCGGCCCCACCAACCCGGTCGTGGTCACGAAGGGCCAGGTCAACGGCAGCCCGGTGGGCGGCGTGCGCTCGCTCGGAAGCGTCGTCATCGCCGGCTACAACCGCGGCACCGGGAACGACTTCCCGCGGATCGCGTGGAACCGGGCCACGAACAGGGTCGACGTCGTCTGGAACGACGCGAGCGCGCATCCGCTCGGCGACATCTGGCTGCGCTCGTACTCGCCGCAGCTCGGGAGCCCGAGCGCGATCGTGCGCCTGAACGACGACTCCGACTACACGCTGCATTTCCTGCCTGCGCTGTCGGTGCGCTCCAACGGCCACATCTGCACGTCGTGGTACGACCGCCGCCGCTTCGGGCCCGACTCGGCGCGCACGGACTACTACGGCGAGTGCCGCACCTCGGTCGGCGTGCAGGGTGCCGATTTCCGGATCACGACGGGCCCGACGGACTGGACGAACACGTCTTCGCTCATCACGCCGAACTTCGGCGACTACACCGACAACGCGAGCGCCGGCACGACCACGTACTACACCTGGTCGGACGGGCGGCTGGGGGTGCCGCAGCCCTTCGCGGACAGCCGCTAGCGGACGAGGTCACACGCCGGTCGCGGCCGACGGGGCGCGGCCCATGTCGGCGAGGACGCCGCGCAGGTCGTCGAGCACGGCCGCGTCCTCGATGGTGGCGGGCATCCGCCACTCCTCGCCGTCCGCCATCTTGCGGATCGTGCCGCGCAGGATCTTGCCGGACCGCGTCTTCGGAAGCGCCGCGACGATCCGCACCTCCTTGAAGGCCGCCACCGGGCCGATCTCGTCGCGCACCCGGGCGACGAGCTCCCGGCCGATCTCGGAACGGTCGCGGTCGACGCCGGCCTTGAGGACGGCGAGACCGATCGGCACCTGGCCCTTCAGGTCGTCGGCGATCCCGACGACCGCGCACTCCGCGACGTCCGGGTGGCCGGCCAGCACCTCCTCGATCGCGCCCGTCGAGAGCCGGTGGCCGGCGGTGTTGATCACGTCGTCGGTGCGGCTCATGACGTACACGTAGCCGTCCTCGTCGATGTACCCCGCGTCGGCCGTCAGGTAGTAGCCGTCGTACTGCGCGAGGTAGGCGGCGACCCAGCGGTCATCGCCCCCCCACAGCGTGGGGCTGCATCCGGGCGGGAGCGGCAGCTTCACGCAGAGCGCGCCGATCTCGCCCGCCGGCGCCTGGTCGCCGTGCTCGTCGAGCACCTGGACGTCGTAGCCCGGCACGGGCTTCGTCGGGGAGCCGGGCCGCACCGGGAGCTGCTCGAGGCCGACGCAGTTGGCGACGATCCCCCAGCCCGTCTCGGTCTGCCACCAGTGGTCGATCACCGGCCGCTCGAGGCTGCGCTCGGCCCACGCCAGCGTGTCGGGGTCGCAGCGCTCGCCGGCGAGGAAGAGCGCCCGCAGCCGCGAGAGGTCGTGGTCGCGCATGCGCTCCGCGCCCGGGTCGTCGCGCTTGATCGCGCGGATCGCCGTCGGCGCGGTGAAGAGCACGTCCACGCCGTGCTCGGCGCACACGCGCCAGAAGGCGCCGGCGTCCGGCGTGCCGACGGGCTTCCCCTCGTAGAGGACGGTCGTGCACCCCTGGAGCAGCGGTCCGTAGACGATGTAGGAGTGGCCGACCACCCAGCCGATGTCCGACGCCGCCCAGTAGACGTCGCCCGGCTCCGCGCCGTAGATCGCCTGCATCGACCACTTGAGCGCGACCGCGTAGCCGCCCGTGTCGCGGACGATGCCCTTCGGCACACCGGTCGTGCCCGACGTGTAGAGGATGTACAGCGGATCGGTCGCCCGGACCGTGACGCATCCGGCGGGCTCCGCCCCCTGGAGCGCCTCGTCCCACGTGATGTCGCGGCCCTCGACGAGCGGCGTCTCGTGCTCCGGGCGCTGGAGGATCACGCAGCGGGGAGGATCGCCGCCGACGATCTCGAGGGCGCGGTTGAGAAGCGGGCCGTACTCGACGATCCGGGTCGGCTCGATCCCGCACGAGGCCGTGACGATGAGCCGGGGCCGGCAGTCCTCGATCCGGGACGCGAGCTCGTTGGCGGCGAATCCGCCGAACACGACGGAGTGGATCGCCCCCAGCCGGGCGCACGCCATCATCGCCATGAGCGCCTCCGGCACCATCGGCATGTAGATCACGACCCGGTCGCCCTGCTCCACGCCGAGGCGCGCGAACGCTCCGGCCACGCGCGCGGTCTCGTCGAGGAGCTCCCGGTAGGTGTACGTGCGCGCCTGCCCGGTCACGGGACTGTCGTAGATCAGCGCGGCCTGGTCGCCGCGCCCGTCGCGGACGTGGCGGTCGAGCAGGTTGAAGCACATGTTGAGCCGGCCGTCCGGGAACCACCGGTAGAGCGGCGCGTTGCTCGACTCGAGCCCCACCTGCGGCTCGTGCTCCCACTCGACGGCGCCGGCGAGCTCGAGCCAGAACGCGTCCGGGTCGCTCCGCCAGCGGCGATAGGTCTCGTCGTAGCCGCTCATCCGCCGTGGTGGACGGCCTCGACGTTGTTGCCGTCCGGATCGAGCACGTAGGCGCCGTAGTAGCCGGGGTGGTACTGCGGCCGCACGCCGGGGGTACCGTTGTCGGTCCCGCCGGCCTGGAGCGCCGCCGCGTGGAACGCATCGACCCGATCGGGGTCGGCGGCGTGGAAGGCGATGTGGATCGGCGCGCTCGGAGCGCCCTGGTGCATCCAGAGCTCCGGCTGCTCCGGAAGCCCGAGCGCCATCACGCCGGGGAACTCCATGACGACGCCGAGCCCCAGCGGCTCGAGCGCGGCCGCGTAGAACGCCCGCGCGGCGGCGAGATCCGAGACAGCCAGGCCGACGTGGTCGAGGACGTGAGTAGGCGGGCCCGTCGCCATGTGCCGACTCTACCGCCTCACGGCCTCAGGTGGCGACCTGCCAGAACACCAGGGCGACGAGGTAGAGCGCCGCGTACACCACCACGAACGCCTGCGCCGCCATCAGCGTGAGCTGGCGCAGGGCCGGCCGGGTCTCGTGGAGCCAAAGCCACTTGATGAGCTCGCCTCCGAGCATGAATGCGCAGAAGAGCGACAGCAGGCCGCCCGGGCCGGGGATCGCCAGGAGCGCGTAGAGCATGCCCGCGTGGGCGGCGTTGTTGAAGACGACGAAGCCGAGCGCGATCAGCTCACGCTCGAGGACGCGGTCGACGATCGTGAGCAGGATCCCGAGCTCGGCCGCGCCCAGGAGCACGAGCTCGGCGATCCGGATGCCCGACGGGGAGTGCAGGCCGCGGTCGAGCGCGTGGACGAAGGCGACGTATGCGATCACGAACGCGACCGCCTTCGCCGCCG
>DATAEI010000208.1:0-2366 GCA_036258075.1 Gaiellales bacterium | reverse complement strand
ACCCATTCGCGGGCCAGCCAGGTCGTCAGCCGTGTCATGAGCCTGGCGGAAGACGAGGTCGAGCGGCTGGCCGCGGGCCTGCTCCGCGACTTCGGCGGCCGCCACCACGGTTATCAGGCGCTGCTGCGGCGGCACGCGTCGATCGTCTCCGCGCACCTCGAGGAGGCGCGTGAGCTGACGGCGGCGCGCACGCTGCTGCTGGGAGCGACCTTCACCGCGGAGTACGCGACGGAGGCCGCGGCCCTGTGCAACCCGAGCGCGGTGCTTGGCCCCGACCAGGGCGGCCTGCAGGCTGGCCAGGCTCGGGTGGCGCTGAGCGTACGGGGCATCGGTGAAGGGCACATCTCCTCGATCGGCTTTTGCTCGGCCGTCGTCGGCCCGGGCGCGCAGTGGTCCTTTGAGCCGCGGCTCCTGCCGGTCTCCGTGGCGGACATAACGCCGGCCTGCTGGCGCCGGGAGCACCTGCAGGCCGTCCTGGCTGACCAGGGCCATCTCGATGAACTCGCCGAGGCCATCCTGCACGCCCTCCCCGTCGAGTTCGAGGGCGCCGATCTCGAGCGGGCACTGGCCGAGACGCACCGCGACCTGCTGACCCGGGCGGGTTCCGCCACTACCGCCGACTTGCTCCGCAAGGTGGTCTCGTCGGCCTACAACGCCTCCGTCGCCCGCGACGCCGGCCTGGGACAGCGAGTCTTGTCGCCGTCCGCTGAGGAGGAGAGCAACGGCATGGAGGACGCGCGGTTCACGCGGTTCACCGGTGACGACGGGACCGCCGAGTACCGCGCCACCTACACGGCCTATGACGGGCGGCGGATCGCCCCGCGCCTGCTCATCAGCTCGGACCTGCGGGTCTTCCGTGCTCATCGGCTGGCCGGCCCGGCCGCCCGGAACAAGGGCATGGCGTTGTTCCCCCGGAAGGTGCACGGGCGGTACCTCGCCCTGTGCCGCTCCGACGGCGAGAGCACGAGCCTGGCCAGGTCGGCCGACGGTTACGTTTGGGACCGGCCCGTGGTCGTGCAAGAACCGTCCGCGCCGTGGGAGATGCTGCAGGTCGGCAACTGCGGGCCGCCGATCGAGACCGAACGGGGCTGGCTCGTGCTCACCCATGGCGTCGGCCCGATGCGGGTCTACGTCATCGGTGTACTCTTGCTCGACCTCGATGACCCGGCGCGCGTCGTGGGCTATTCGAGGACTCCGCTGCTGTCCCCCGGCCGGGATGAGCAGGACGGCTACGTCCCCAACGTCCTGTACTCGTGCGGAGCCTTCCTGCACGACGGCCTGGTGTGGATTCCCTACGGCGTCGATGACTGCCGTATCGGGGTGGCCTACGCGCCGCTCGGCGAGGTGCTGGCCGACTTGAGCAGCGCCTCGTAGGTGCGGAGGTAGTCATCGACCATGCGGTCGGCGCCGAACCGCGCGACGGCGCGGGCATGGACGGCCGAACGGTCCAGCCGCCCGGCCGCGCGGACCGCGCCGACCGACGACTCGATGTCATGCGCCAGGTACCCGGTCACGCCCTCGTCGATCACCTCGGGCATCGAGCCGCGCCGGTAGGCAACGACCGGGGTGCCGCACGCCATGGCCTCCACGACGGACAGGCCGAACGGCTCGTCAAAGTAGATCGGGTGCAGCAGCGCAGCCGCATCGCCGAGGACATCCGCGCGGCGCCGCGGGCCGACGGAGCCGAGGAAAACGACCTGATCCCCGTCGACATGCGGTTCCACGGCGTCGGCGAAATACCGCTCGTCCTGCACGATGCCGCAGATCACCAGCCGTCGTCCCGCGCGACGGGCGATCTCGATGGCGTCAGCTGTCCCCTTGTCCGGATGGATACGCCCGAACGAAACGAGGCAATCCCCTCCGGTCGCGTCGTACGGGAGCATCGTGAGGTCGATGCCGTGATGGATCGTCGCGGCATAGTCGAGCCCGGCGTAGCGGTCGGAATCTGAGATCGCGACGAACGCCGAGCGCGACCGTGTGTAGGCCGGCAGGATGCCGGCGCCGGAGAAGCCGTGGATGGTCGTCACCATCGGCGCCCGCGCGTGCTCGCCGAATGCGAGCGGTAGCCAGTCGAGGTGGTTGTGCACCAGCTCGAACTCGCCCGATCGGGCCAGGGCGTGCGAGACGTGCAGCGCCTCCCAGACCCGGCCGTCCAGCTGGGCATCCTCCGCGTAGCCGTGCGGGCAGACGCCGTCGAGATCTGCCGTCGTCACCGAGTCGAGCGTGGCGAAGAGCGTGACGTCGACTCCTCGCGCGACAAGCCCCTCGGTGAGCAGGCTGGCGATCGACTCCCACGGCCCATAGTGCTCGGGCGGCGTGCGCCAGGCGATCGGCGCGAGCATGGCGAGCTTCATCGCTCAGCGCGA
>DATAEI010000207.1:0-2263 GCA_036258075.1 Gaiellales bacterium | reverse complement strand
GGCGAGTTCCGGCCCGGCGGTCTCGAACGCGAGTGGTGCGACGCCGACGTGCTGCGGTCGATCCGCCGGCGCTCGCTCGCCGCGCTGCGCGAGGAGGTCGAACCGGTCGAGGCGCCCGCGCTCGGGAGGTTCCTGCCCGAGTGGCAGGCCGCCTCGGGCCCCCGGCATGGCCCGACCGCGCTCGTCGACGCGATCGCGCAGCTGCAGGGCGCCTCGATCCCGGCCTCGATCGTCGAATCCGAGGTCCTGCGGTCGCGAGTGCGGGGCTACCGACCGGCCGATCTCGATGCGCTGTGCGCGAGCGGCGACGTCGTGTGGATGGGCGCCGGCGGGATCGGCGCCGACGACGGAAGGATCTCGCTCGGGTTCCGCGAGAGCCTCCGGCTCGTCGCGCCGCCGCTTCCCGAGACCCCGCCGGCGGGCTCGGTCCATGACGCGATCCGCGACCACCTGCGCGAACGAGGGGCGTCCTTCTGGCCCGAGCTGCTCGCCGCGGCAGGCGTCCCCGACGAACGGGTCGTGCTCGCCGCCCTCTGGGACCTGGTCTGGGCGGGCGAGGTCACCAACGACACGATCGCGCCGATGCGGGCCTTCCTGATCCGCGCCCCGACGAAGGCCGCCCGCTCCGGCGTCAAGCCCCGGCCTGGAGCCCTCCGGCGCGCCGGGCCGCCCTCGGCCGCGGGCCGGTGGTCGCTCGTCCGAACGCTGCTCGAGCCGGAGCCCTCGCCCACCGAGTCAGCGCACGCGCGAGCGATGCAGCTCCTCGAACGCCACGGGGTGCTCACGCGTGAGGCGGTCCTGGCCGAAGGCGCGCCGGGCGGGTTCGCCGGCGTGTACGCGGTGCTGCGGGCGCTCGAGGAGTCGGGCAAGGTCCGGCGTGGCTACTTCGTCGACGGTCTCGGCGCGGCGCAGTTCGCGCTTGCGGGTGCGGTCGAGCGGATCCGTGACCTCCGCGAGGCCTCGCGGGAGCCGACCGTCCTCGCGCTGCCCGCGGCGGACCCGGCCCAACCGTACGGGGCGGCCCTCCCCTGGCCCCAGGGCATCGGGCGCGGGAGCGGCCGACCCTCTCGGACCGCGGGGGCCTTCGTCGTGCTCGCGAGCGGCGAGCCCGCGGCGTTCCTGGAGCGCGGCGCTCGGACCCTGCTCACGTTCGCGGCCGGCGGGGACGGCGGGTGGATCGACGCCCTCACCTCGCTGGTCAAGGACGGCCGGCTGCGGCGGATCGAGCTCTCGAAGATCGACGGCGAGCCGGCCGGCGGGTCCGCGTTCGCCCAGGATCTGCGCACGGCGGGCTTCGTGGACGGCTATCGGGGGCTCGTCCTCCGGGGCTCGTAGCAGCGTTGCCCCGGACGTGCTGAGATCATCCCGCGAGCGGACTACGATCCCTTCGCGATGACGCGCGCCGAGCGGGGCCGGCTGCCTGCGGGTGACGAGCCCGACGACGAACTCGAACGCCTCCGGGCGTTGCTTCGCGACCTTCCCGGCATGGTCTACCTCGAGGACGCGGACCCGCGGATCGAGGGGCCCGGGCCGTTCCTCTACGTCAGCCCAGGGGTGGAACGCGTCCTGGGCTACACCGTCGAGGAATGGCTGGCCGATCCCTCGGGGTGGGTCGAGCGCCTGCACCCCGACGACGTGCCGGCGATGCGGGCCGCCTACCAGGCCGTCGTACCGACCGGCGCGCCCTACAGCGCCGACTACAGGATGTTCGCCAAAGACGGCCGGATCGTGTGGATCCACGACGAGGCCGTGCTGGTCCGCGACGAGGATGGCGCCCCGCTCTACTGGCATGGCGTGATGCACGAGACGGTCGACCGCCCGGCCACGCTCGAACGGCTCCAGGAGGCAGAGCAGCGCTACCGGGCGCTCGTGGAACAGACGCCGGTCGTGACGTACATCGATCCACATCGGCCCGACCACACGAGCGCCTACTTCAGCCCACAGGTCGAGGCCCTGCTCGGCTACACCCCAGACGAGCTGACCCGCGACATCCCCTTGTGGCCCGAGCTGGTCCACCCCGACGATCGCGAACGGATCCTCGGCGCCTCGATGCTTGCCGAGCAGACGAACGGCACGTACGACGTCGAGTACCGGATGATCGCGAAGGACGGCCGCGTCGTGTGGGTGCACGACCAGGCGGTGCTGATCCGAGACGATCGGGGCATCCCGAAGTTCTGGCAGGGCGCGTGGATCGACCTGACCGAGCAGAAGCGCGCGGCCGAGCTCGAACGCGCACTCCAGGCCGAGCGGAAGGAGGCCGCCG
>DATAEI010000206.1:0-21365 GCA_036258075.1 Gaiellales bacterium | reverse complement strand
ACGCCGAGGATCCGAAGCGGCCGCTCGGCCGTGGCCGTCTCAGACATGCGCGCCGGCGAGCACGTCGTGCAGAGCCTCGGCCACCCGGTCGACGCCCTCGTCGCCGAGCTCCGGGTAGATCGGGAGCGAGAGACAGCTCGCCGCGAGCTCGTCCGTCACGGGCAGCTCGCCCCCGTGGACGCGGTGCGGCACCCCCGCGAGCCCCGGCTGCCGGTGCACCGGGATCGGGTAGTGGACGCCGGTCGAGATCCCGCGCTCGCGGAGCTCCGCCGCCAGGCGGTCGCGCTCCGGATGCAGGAGCACGTACAGGTGCCAGGTCGGGACGGCCCAGTCCTCGATCCGCTGGAGCCTGACGCCGGCATCTGAGAGGCGCTCCTCGTAGCGGGCGCACAGCCGCTGGCGCTCGGCGATCCACTCGGGCAGGTGCGCGAGCTTCGTGCGGAGCACGGCCGCCTGGAGCTCGGCCATCCGCGCGTTCGTGCCGACGCTGGCGTGCTCGTACTTGGCGCCGAAGCGGCCGTGGTCGCGCAGCTGCCGCAGGCGCAGGCCCAGGTCGGGGTCGGCGGTCGTGACGGCGCCGGCGTCGCCGTAGGCGCCGAGCGTCTTTCCGGGATAGAAGCTGTAGGAGGCGGCGACCGAGTCGCAGCCGACGGCGCGGCCGTGGTAGCGGGCGCCGTGCGCCTGGGCGGCGTCCTCGACGATCGGGATGCCGGGCGCTGCGGCCGCGATGGCCGGGATGTCGGCCGGGTTGCCGTAGAGGTGCACGGGCAGGACGGCCTTGGTCTGCGGCGTCACCGCCTGCTCCACGTGTGCGGCGGACATCGTCCACGTCGCCTGGTCGACGTCGACCATGACCGGCACCGCGCCGGTGCGGAGGATCGCCCCGACCGTCGCCATGAAGGTGTGCGAGACGGTGATCACCTCGTCGCCCGGCCCGACGCCGAGCGCGTTCAGGATCAGCTCGATGGCGGTGGTGCCGTTCGACACGCCGATCGCCTCGGGCGCCTCGCAGAAGGCGGCGAACTCCTCCTCGAATGCCCGCGTCTCGGCGGCGTTGATGAACGACTGGCGCTCCAGCACGCGCGCGATCGCGGCCTCGATCTCGGGGCCGATCGCGCGGTACTGCGCCTTCAGGTCGACGAGGGGAATGGTCTCCATCCGCGCGTTCATGCTAGATCGTTGATGGCGACACGGGCGCCGCCGTTTGCGTGCGACGCGCTCGCCGCCTCGAGCACCTCGACCACCCGAGCGGCATCCTCGAAGTCCGTGATGGGCTCGGTGCCGCTCGTGATGCAGTCGATGAAGTGGCGGCACTGGAGCGCCAGCGGCTCGGCCACCGGGACGCGCGGGATGTGCATGTCGCCGACCCGCTGGATCAGCCGGAACTCGCCGAACGTCTCGAAGTCGGGGAAGCTGCGGTCGACATGCTCGCGGTCGATGCCGGCGTCGTGCACCACGATCTGCCCCTCGACGTCGTCGTACACGACCATCTTCTGGCTGCCGATCACCGTCATCCGCCGCACCTTGCTCGGGTGCAGCCAGCTGATGTGGACGTGGGCGACAGCGTGCTCGTACTCGAGCACGAGGAACGCGAGGTCGGGGATGCCGGGCTGGAGGTAGTCGTAGGCGTGGCAGTGCACCGCCTGCGGGTGCCCGCCGAGCCAGAAGTTCAGGATCGAGATGTCGTGCGGGGCGAAGTTCCAGATCGCGTCGACGTCGCGGCGGACGCGGCCGAGGTTCAGGCGCTGGGAGTCGATCGAGTAGATCTCGCCGATCTCGCCGCCCTCGATCAGCGAGTGCACGTGATTCACGAGCGGGCTGAACCGGAAGGTGTGCCCGGCCATCAGCACGAGCCCCGCCTCCCGGGCCTGCACGCCCAGCTCGCGGCAGTCCGCCGCGCTCAGCGCGAGCGGCTTTTCGACCATCACGTGGCAGCCCCCCGCAATCGCCTCGGAGGCGACCTCGACGTGGGTCGCCGGGTTGGTCGCGACGATCACGGCATCGAGCGGCCCCTGGGCCAGCGCCTCACCGAGCGTCGCCGTCGAGCGGGCCAGCGGGTAGTGGCGCAGGAGCGCGTCGCGCAGGTCCTCGCGGAAGTCGATGAGCGCCGCGACCTCGACGTCGGGCTGTGAGGCCGCCGCCCGGATCACCTTGGGGCCCCAGTAGCCGCAGCCGACGAGCCCCACCCGCACCTTGCCGCCCTCGCTCACGCCACGCTCCGAAGGACGTCCGCCATCTCGGCTGCCCGCGTCCGCCGGTCGAGCCGCTCGCGCAGGTCGGCCGGGAGCGGCCGGTCTCCGAGGCTGCCGCTCCGCCACGCCTCGACGACCTCCTCGAGCCGCGTCCGGATGGCGCCCACGTCGTCGGGATCGGCGACGTAGGCGAACCCGGTCGAGCGCAGGAGGTCGGCGGCGATGCCCTCGGGCGGGACGAGCGCCAGCACCGGCCGCTCGGCGGCCAGGTACTCGAACAGCTTGCCGGAGAGGACGCTCGTGCCGAGGCCTCCGGAGCGCGGGATGAGCAGGAGCAGCGCGTCGGCGTTCTTCATCTCGGCGAGCGCGCGGTCATGCGGCAGGAAACCGTCGATGCGCACCGCGCTCCCCAGCCCGAGCGCCTCGGCCCACTCCCGGTCGGCCGTGCGAAAGCCGCCGACGAAGCGGGCCTCGATCACGTCGCGAAGCTCCGGCCGGTGCGCGAGGAGGCCACGCAGCGCCTCCAGGAACGGGCGCGGCGTGCGCTTGCCGAAGAAGAATCCGGCGTGGAGAATCCGCAGCCGCTCCGACGGCTCATGGCGCAGGCCCGCGAACTCGTCGAAGTCGCAGCCGTTCGAGATGACGGTCGTCGGCGTCCCGGCCGGCGCCAGCACGCGGGCCTCATCGGCGATGGTCTCGGTGACCGCCGTGATCGCGGCGGCCCGCGAGAACGTGCGCCGGGCCATCGCCTCGAGCAGCGCCCGCTTGGCCCGGACGGCCCGCTTCTCGTAGCGCCGGTGCGGGTTCGCGAGCCATGAGTCGCGCAGATCGGCGACCCAGGGCACGCCCGTGCGGCGCGCCACCAGGCTCCCCACCATGTGTGCCGACGACGGCGGCGACGTGGTGAGGACGACGTTCGTGGAGCGCTCGCGCACGATGCGGGCGGCGGCCCGGGCGGCGTCCGGCACCCAGACCACGCGCGGGTCGGGCAGGAGCAGCTGGCGCCCGTAGATCCCGGCCCTGGTGGCGAGGCCCGAGAGGCCGCGGGCGCCCGCCAGCACGTCGGCGGCCGGGCGCTCGTCGGACGGGCCGCGATACCGGGCCCGGTGGACGACCGTGGCCGATGGGATCTCGGCGGCGAGGCCCGGATCGTGCGCGACCCACTTGGGGTCGTCGGGCGCGAGCACGTCGACGTCCCATCCGAAGGCGGGGAGGTGCTTGCACAGCTTGAGCACGCGCTGCACGCCGCCGCCACCGGCCGGCGGGAAGTAGTAGGAGACGATCAGCGCGCGCGGCATCAGATCTCGTCGTACTCGATCTGGTCGTAGTAGCGGATCGCGCGGCGCGTCACCCGCACCCGCGACTGGTATGCGACGAGCTCGTCCTCGGAGAGCTCTCCCAGCGCGAGCTTCACCGCCAGGTAGGGCATGTTGAAGTCCTCCTGGTAGACGATGGTCGAGATGCGGGGGTTGACCTCGAGCAGGCGGCCGGCGAGGAACTGCACGTTCACGAACCAGTCCACGCCGAGCTCGGCGCAGAGCGCGCGCGAGTGCTCGACGAGCTCCGGCTCGTCGGCGCTCTCGAAGTACATGGCAAGCCCCGCCCGCACGGCCTCGCGCGTCTTGGCGTGGCCGACCAGGAACCGGCCCTCGCGGCAGATGGCGTCGACGGTGTGCTCCTTGCCCTTCAGGTAGTCCATGACGAGGAGCGTCGGGAAGTCCCCCTCGCCGATCGCGGCCAGCGCCTCGTCGAGCGTGAGGGGGATCGGGCCCGGCCGCGCCTCGAGGATGTGCCAGCGCCGGTTGGGGCTCGCCGAGATGACCAGGAAGCCGCGCGACCCCTTGAGGCCGGTCGGCTTCGTGCACACATCCACGTCCGGATAGCCCAGCTCGTGCGCCGCGGCCCGAAACTCGTCGGGCGAGGTGGTCGTGATCGAGCGTGGGATCGGAACGCCCAGCCGCTCGCACAGCTCCATCGTCCGGCCCTTGTCGTTGCATGCCGCGATCGCCTCGGGCGAGGCGACGAGCACCGGCACGTCGAACGCGTCGACCGTCGCCGAGACGGCGGCCACCTCGAACGACGAGAGCGGGAAGACGACGTCGACCTCCTCGCGCCTTGCCAGCTCGGCCAGGTGGCCGGGGAACTCGTCGGACGAGCCGGGCGGCACGACGTGGAAGGAGTCGCAGATCGCGCGCCCGCCGCGGCGGGCGCTCATGTCGGTGCCGACGACGCGGAGCTCGCGCTCGCCGTTCTGCTGGAGCGACTTCACGAGCCGGCCGCCGCCCGGCGAGCCGGCCGCGGTCACGAGCACGCGCAGCGGCCGGAGTGGTTCTCGGATGTCGCTCGTGGCGAGCCCCTCGGGTTGGATGGACGTGGAATCCGGGTCGCCGAGCGGCCTACCCACGGACGGGCCGAAATCTACTCAGATTCCGAGATCCACCGAGCAGGCCCGGCCGCGCCGATCGACGAGGTGGACGACGTCGCCCTCGCGGCGCACGACGCTCCCGCCCTCGGCGAGCACCTGCTCCATGTAGGCCCGCTCGTACTCGCGCCGGTGGTTCGCCGGATTGCAGCATCCGGCGGCCCGGATGCGGAGCTTCCCGTCGACGCGGCGGATGGCGAACGCCGGCATGGCAGGAACGTTAGCCGTGCCAGAGCTTGGGCGACGTGAGCACGGGCGAGCGGCTCGCCGCATGCCTGGAGTCGCCGTGAAACGCGACGCGCCAGCGCCCGACCGTGCCCGGCACGGCGAAGCGGGCGTGGCCCTTCGCACCGACCGTCGCGTCGCTGACGGCCTTCCAGCCGCCGGCCCGGTGCCGCTGGAGCGTGAGCGTGGCACCCTGAAGGATCGGATAGATCGTCGCCCGGAACGCCTTGCCCGATCGCACGAGCGTGAGCGCAGGGCCGACCGCGATCTTCTGGCGCGGCGACACCGCGCCGGCCGGGAGGCCGAGCCGGTACACGCGGTTCTCCTTCGGATGGATGCTGACCGAGAACTTGCCCTTCGGGCTGAGCGCGAGCCGGTCCGCGGCGGCCGTCCACGGCTGACCGGGGCCGTCGTGGACGAGAAGTGACACGCGGTGGTGCGGCTTGGGCCACACCCGGCCGGTCAGATCGAAGCGCGTCCCCGCGGTCGCGCGGGACGGCCCGGTCAGGGTGACGCCGACGAGCCGGAAGTAGTTCGAGCGCAGGCCGAGGGCGACCTCGATGCCCGGCCCCGAGTAGCTGTGGTCGCCGCGGCCCGTGTGGATGACCGCGCCCGTCACGCGCTGGGAGGCGGTGTCGATCGAGACGTCGACGGCGCGCACCTTGCCGGCCACGCCGGCGGCCCGGGCGAGCCCCCGGGGCGTGAAGACCCGCGTCGGCCACGTGTGGTTCGGGTTCAGCCCCTGGGCGCCGTCATAGCGGTCGCGCACCGGCACGAGGTACGGCTCGCCGGTGCTCGAGCCCCAGGCGGCCTGCTCCGATGCCGTCCAGCCGCCCGACGACGACGAGAAGAACCCGACGGCGACGGCGCCGTTGTACATGATGACCTTGTGGGCCGTGGCGGCGACGGCGGCGTTCGACGCCGCGGCCTCGTGCTCGATCGGCCCGTACACCTGGCTGCGCGTGTCGGCGTAGGCGTCGAAGAGCGACGCCGGATGGCGGGTCGCGACCGCGTACGACCGGGCGGCGACGGCCTGCGCGCTGAGCGCGGCCGGAAGCCAGGAGGACGGCATCTCGCTCGGGACGACGCCGCGCAGGTAGTACTCGAGGGGCACGACGTCGACCAGCATGAGCGAGGATCCGGATCGGATCACCCGCAGGTAGCCGTGCCAGTGGTCGCCCGCCCAGCCGATGCCGACGGTGCTGTCGACCCGAAGCGCCTGCGCCGCGCCCAGGCGGACCGGGCCCGTCAGGTGCTTCACCACGCGGGCGTTCGAGGCGGCGTCGACCACCCGCAGCCGGCCCGAGGTGCCTCTCTCGACCTTGTAGGAGCCGGCCGGGATCGTCTTGGACGTGCTTCCGCCCTCGTCGACCACCGTGATCTTGGACGCCCCGGAGACGGCGTAGGAGCTGCGGCCGCTCGCGAGCTGGATCCGCATCTGCACAGCGTGCGGGAGCGCGGAGAGCGTGGTGCCGGTGTAGTAGTGGGCCAGGATCGCGTCGTAGGCCCAGCCGTGCTGGGCGTATCCGAGCGCGCCGTACTGGGAGAGGCCGATGCCGTGACCCCACCCATGACCTGTCAGCGTAAAGACGGTGCGGGCCTGCGCCGCGGGCACGGCGACGACGACCGCGGCGGCGATCGTCGAGGCGAGGAGGGCGAGCCGGCGTGCCATCGACCAGGCCATCGGCACCAGGGTACCGCCGCTGTAGCGGGAGGGCGTGTACCCGAACACAGCGTTAACACGGCCGGCAATCGCCCCGCACCTACAGACGGCGACCCGGGCCGCCGATAACCTCCCGGCTCATGGGCGTATTCGCGTCGATGCCAAAGGGAGTTCGCACGGTCGTCGAGACCGTGGTCACGCTCGCCGTCGCGCTTGCCATCGCCTGGCTCGCCCAGGCGTTCGTGATCAAGCCCTACCGCGTCCCGACGCCGAGCATGGTGCCGACGCTCGAGCCCGGCGACCGCGTCCTCGCCGACCGGCTGAGCCTCGACTTCAGCGACCCGCACCGGTTCCAGATCGTGGTGTTCCACCCGCCGCACTGCGCGGCACCGCACTCGGACGGCATGGGGGTCTGCACCACGCCCGAACGCAACTTCCGCGACGGCCTGGCCGGCACGACGTTCATCAAGCGCGTGATCGGGCTGCCGGGCGAGACGGTGTGGTCGCAGGACGGAAAGATCTGGGTCCAGGACGGGACGAGCCCCAAGTTCAGCCTGTCGGAGCCGTACGTGAGCAACCATCAGGCCGTCGCCGGCCGCGCGCTCCAGCGCACCACCATCCCGCCGGGCTACTACCTGCTCATGGGCGACAACCGCGGGATCTCCGACGACTCGCGTGACTGGGGCCTCGAGCCGCGCGACGGCATCATCGGGGTGGCCCGCGCGCGGTACTGGCCGATCCGCCGCATCGGCACGCTCTAGACTCCTCAGCCGTCGAAGGGAGAGTCGTGAGGTTGCGCCGCAGCTGCCTGGCCGTGCCGGGCTCGTCCGAGAAGATGCTGGCCAAGGCGGCGACGCTGCCCGCCGACCAGATCTTCCTCGACCTCGAGGACGCCGTCTCGCCGCTCGAGAAGGAGGCGTCGCGGGCGACGGTCGTCTCGGCGCTCACGACGCACGACTACTCGGGTAAGACGCGGGTCGTGCGCGTGAACGGCGTCACCACGCAGTGGTGCCTCGGCGACATCATCGAGGTCGTCGCGGGCGCCGGTGAGCACCTCGACTGCCTGATGATCCCGAAGGTCGAGAACGCCGGCCAGCTGCACTTCGTCGACCACCTCCTGACCCAGCTCGAGACCCAGCACGGGATCGAGCACCGGATCGGGATCGAGGCTCAGATCGAGAACGCCCAGGGCACGCTCAACCTGCGCGAGATCGCGACGGCCACCGACCGGATCGAGACGATCATCTACGGGCCGGGCGACTACGCGGCGTCGATCGGTGTCGCGCAGCTCGTGATCGGCTCCGTCGACCCCGACTACCCGGGCGACCAGTGGCACTACGTCCTCTCGAAGATCGTGACGACGGCGCGCGCGTTCGGGCTCCAGGCGATCGACGGGCCGTACACCGACATCAAGAACGTCGACGAGTACCGGCGCCTCTGCCACCGGGCGCGCCTGGTCGGGTTCGACGGCAAGTGGGTGCTCCACCCGCTGCAGGTGGACGTCGCAAACGAGGTGTTCATGCCCACCCAGCAGCAGTTCGACGACGCCCGCCGGCTGCTCGACGCCTACCACCATGCCACCCATGTCGAGCGCAAGGGCGCGGTGATGCACGAGGGCCAGATGATCGACGAGGCGTCGCGCAAGATCGCCGAGGCCGTCGTCGCCCGCGGCGAAGCGGCCGGGATGACCGCCGGAGCTGCGGAATGACGAGCGCGCTCGACCAGCTCACCAACGAGCAGCGCGAGATCGTCGGGCTCGTCCGCCAGTTCGCCGACGAGCGCATCATCCCGGTGGCGTCGCAGTACGAGCACGAGGACGCCTTCCCCGACGAGATCGTCGACGGCCTGAAGGAGCTCGGGCTCTTCGGCTTCACGATCCCGGAGGAGTACGGCGGCCTGGGCCTCGACCTCACCACCTATGCGCTCGCCGTGTGCGAGCTGTCGCGGGGCTGGATGAGCGTGTCGGGGATCATCAACACGCACTTCATCGCCGCCGACATGCTGCTGCGCGACGGCACGGACGAGCAGCGGCAGCGCTTCCTCCCGCGCATGGCGACGGGCGAGCTGCGCTGCGCCTTCTCGATGACCGAGCCGGAGTGCGGCTCCGACGTCCAGGCGATCCGCACGACGGCGCGGCTGGACGGCTCCGACTACGTCGTGAACGGCCAGAAGATGTGGGTCACGAACGGGCTGCGCGCCGGGATGGTCGCGACGCTCGTCAAGACCGACCCGTCGGCAACGCCCGCCCACCGGGGCATGAGCTGCCTGCTCATCGAGAAGGAGCCGGGAGCGGCCAAGGACGGCGGCCTCACCGTTCCGCCGCAGCTCCAGAAGCTCGGCTACAAGGGCGTCGAGACGACCGAGCTGGTGTTCGCCGACCACCGCGTGCCGGCGGAGAACCTCCTCGGCGGCGAGGAGGGCCACGGCTTCCAGCAGATGATGTCGGGCATCGAGGTGGGCCGGGTGAACGTGGCGGCGCGCGGCGTCGGCGTCGCCCAGCGGGCATTCGACATCGCCATCCGCTACGCACAGGAGCGGCACGCGTTCGGCCGCGAGATCGCAAAGCACCAGGCGATCCAGTTCAAGCTCGCCGAGATGGCGACGAAGATCGAGGCCGCCCGCCTCCTCATGCTCTCGGCGGCGCGCAAGAAGGACGCCGGCGAGCGCTCCGACGTCGAGGCCGGGATGGCGAAGCTCTTCGCCAGCGAGACGTGCAGCGAGGTCGTGGAGGAGAGCCTCCGCATCCACGGCGGCTACGGCTACTCGAAGGAGTACGAGATCGAGCGCCTCTACCGCGACGCGCCACTGCTCCTGATCGGCGAGGGCACGTCGGAGATCCAGAAGCTCATCATCGCCCGCGGCCTGCTCCAGAGGAACGCGCTGTGACCCGCGAGTTCGACGCCCGCGAGACCCGTTTCGGCCGGTACCTGGAGGATTTCGAGGTGGGCGACGTGTACCGCCACTGGCCCGGCAAGACGATCACCGAGGCCGACGACCACCTGTTCTGCATGATCACGATGAACCACCACCCCCTGCACACCGACGCCCACTACGCCGAGACCGAGACGCAGTTCGGAAAGAACGTGGTGGTGGGAAACCTCGTCTACTCACTGGTGCTCGGCATGAGCGTTCCCGACGTGTCGGGGAAGGCGATCGCGAACCTCGAGGTGGAGTCGCTGAAGCACGCGAAGCCCACCTTTCACGGCGACACCATCTACGCCCGGACGACGGTTGTCGAGGTGGTGGAGTCGCGCTCGAAGCCCGACCGCGGCGTCGTGACGGTCGACACCGTCGGCGAGAACCAGCGCGGCGAGATCGTGTGCGAGTTCCGGCGCAAGGTGCTTGTACCGAAGCGGCCCGCCTAGACGCATGGGCGGGATCCGCCCCTGCCGCGACGACGAGCGGCCGGCGATCCTCGCGATCGTGAACGCCGCGGCCGAGGCCTACCGGGGGGTCATCCCCGCCGACCGCTGGCACGAGCCGTACATGACCGCCGACGAGCTCGACCGCGAGATCGCCGGGGGCGTCGCCTTCTGGGGATACGAGGAGGACGGCGGGGAGCTGGTCGGAGTCATGGGCGTCCAGCAGGTGCGCGACGTCGATCTGATCCGGCACGCGTACGTGCGGCCCGACCGTCAGCGCGGCGGCGTCGGCGGCGCGCTCCTGCGGCACCTGTGCGCGCACGCGGCCCGGCCGATGCTGGTCGGCACCTGGGCCGCCGCGGAATGGGCCATCCGCTTCTACGAGCGCCACGGGTTCGAGCTCGTCTCGCCGGAGCGAACGACCGAGCTCCTGCTCGCGTACTGGGACATCCCGGAACGCCAGATCGAGGCCTCGGTGGTGCTCGCCGGCCCGGCGCCGGCCGGCGGTTGAGGCCGCTTCCAACCGGGCGGGACTATCATGCCCGCCCGCATGGACGCCGGAGCCGCGATCGAGGTGCAGGGGCTCACCAAGCGGTACGGATCGCACGTCGCCGTCGACAGCGTCTCGTTCTCGGTCAGGCGCGGCGAGGCCTTCGGCATCCTGGGCCCCAACGGCGCCGGGAAGACCACCACCCTCGAGATGATCGAGGGGCTGCGCAAGCCCGACGCCGGCGAGATCACCGTCCTCGGCGAGCGCGTCTGGCCGGACCCGCGCCGGATCCAGGCCCGGATCGGCGTCCAGCTCCAGACGACCTCGCTCTTCGACATGCTGACGGCGAAGGAGCTGCTCGAGCTCTTCGCCCGCTTCTACCTCCAGACCGACGCCGCGGGACGCGCCGCCCGGGCGCTCGCCCAGGTCGGGCTCGACGCGAAGGGCGGCGACTACGCCAAGAACCTCTCCGGCGGGCAGCAGCAGCGGCTCGCGATCGCCCTCGCGCTCGTGCACGACCCCGAGATCGTGTTCCTCGACGAGCCCACGACAGGGCTCGATCCGCAGGCGCGGCGAAACCTGTGGGACGTGATCCGCTCGATCAACCAGGAGCACGGAAAGACGGTCGTCCTGACGACGCACTACCTCGAGGAGGCCGAGGTGCTGTGCGAGCGGGTCGCCATCATGGACGAGTCGCGGATCGTGGCCCTCGACACGCCGGCCGGGCTGATCGCGGCGCTCGATGCCGATGCGCGGGTGTCGTACACCGACTCGGCCGGCGATCACGCCGTGTACGTGCGCGACGCCCAGGCGACGGTGCTCGACGTGCTCGAGGCCGCGCGGGAGAAGGGTGAGACGGTGCAGAACCTCGCGGTGAAGGGCGCCGATCTGGAGGACGTCTTCCTCAGCCTCACGGGGCGGGAGTACCGGGAATGAGCCTCAACTTCGGCCGGCTCCTCGCGACCACCGTGGCGCAGCTTCGGATGACGTTCCGGCGCCGCATCACCCTCTTCTGGTCGCTCGTCTTCCCGATGATCCTGATGACGCTGCTCGGCCTCCTCTTCGGCCGGTCTGTGAACGCCGGCGACCTGGTGGTCGCCCGGCCCGTGACCGCAGCCGCGCCCAGGGCGATGGTGACCGCGCTCGAGCACACCAAGGGGCTCACGGTCAAGACCTCCCCCGACGCGGCCACGGCGGTCAAGAAGGTGAAGGACGGCGACGAGGACGCCGCGCTGGTCTTCGTGCGCACGAGCGACGGGTCGTACGCCGCCAGGCTCTACACGTCGAACACGTCGGCGACGCAGGCCGGCATCCTGAAGGGGATCGTCTTCGGCGCGGCCGACCGGGTCTCGATCGCCGCGACGGGCAGCCCGCCGGCGCTCCAGTTCCAGGCGCTCTCGGTCGACTCGTCGTCCCTCGACTACATCGACTTCCTCCTCCCCGGGATCGTCGCGCTCTCGATCATGATCTCGGCGGTGATCGGCCTCGCGACGGTGCTCGTCGACTGGCGCCAGCGGGGCATCCTCCGGCGGCTCAAGCTGACGCCGATCCCGCTCGCGGAGTTCTTCGCGGCCCGGATCGCCGCGTCGCTCGTGGTCGCCGTGATGCAGGTCGTCGTGTTGCTCGCGTTCGGGCGGATCGTCTTCGGGATCCACATCTCGTCGACGGCCTGGGCCGGGATCCCGGTCGCGCTGGCCGGGTGCCTGTGCTTCCTCGCGATGGGCTTCGCCATCGGGTCGACGGTCTCGAACCCGGAGACCGGCGACGCCGTCTCGAACGTGGTCACGAACCCGATGATGTTCCTCTCCGGGGTGTTCTTCCCGGTCGCCGCGATGCCGTCGTTCGTGCAGGTCATCGCACGCGTGCTGCCGCTCTACTACCTGGCCAACGGCCTGCGCGACACGACCGTGAGGGGGCTCTCGCTCACGCATGTGGCGGGGGACATCGGGGTACTCTTGGCGGCGACGGCGGTGCTTGCGGCGGTCTCGCTTCGCACCTTCCGCTGGGAGCCGAGAACCTAGGCAGCAAGGGAGGGTCGATGCGCTATCAGAACGTGATCGTCGGGGGTGGCCTGGCAGGCGGAATGGTCGCCCAGGAGTACCGCGAGCAGGGCGGCGACGGATCGGTGCTGATCATCGCCCGCGAGCACCACGTCCCCTACCACCGCCCGCCGCTCACGAAGGAGTACCTGCGCAGCGAGAAGCCCGAGGCCGAGGTGTACATGCACCCGGCCGAGTGGTGGCAGAGCCAGGACGTCGAGGTCCGCACCGGCGTCAGCGCCACGGCGCTCGACCTGGGCGCGCGCAGCCTCGCGCTCTCCGACGGCGAGGCGGTCGAGTACCAGCGGCTCGTGCTGGCCACCGGCGCGACGCCGCGGACGCTGCCCGGCGCCGGGTCGATCCGGACGATCGACGACTCCAGGGCGCTGGCCGAGAAGCTGGCCGGCTCGACGGGCCACCTGGGCGTGATCGGCGGCGGCTTCATCGGCGTCGAGGCGGCGGCGTCGGCCCGGATGAAGGGCTGGGACGTCACGATGGCCGTTCCCGAGAGCGTGGTCTGGGAGCACCTCTTCGGCGCCGAGGTCGCGGTCTACTTCCAGCGTCACCTGGAGCAGCACGGCGTCAAGGTGCACACCGGGACGTCGGAGCTTCCCGCCGGGGACTACACGGTCAAGCTGGCGGGGATCGGCGTCACGCCGAACACCGATCTCGCCGAGGCCGCAGGCCTCACCGTCGAGAACGGCGTCCACGTCGACGAGCACCTGCGCGCCACCGACGACGTGTGGGCGGTCGGCGACATCGCCGCCTACCAGAGCGTCGTCCACGGCAAGCGCCTGCGCATCGAGCACTGGGACGTCGCCCTGAACCAGGGCGGCTACGTCGGCCGGACGTGGGCGGGCAAGGAGACGGAGCCGTACACGACGGTGCCGTACTTCTTCAGCGACATCGGCGACTGGACCTGGTTCGAGTACGTCGGGCCGGGCTCCGGGCGGGTCGACATCCGCGGCTCGATGGACGATGACGACTTCGTCGCCTACTACCTCGACGGCGAGGACAAGGTGACCGCCTGCCTGGGCGTGAACCGCTCGGACGAGGTGAACGACGCCAAGGAGCTCATCGCCTCGCACCGGGGGGCACCCGTCGCCTGACGGCCTCCACTCGCCGGAGGCACACGAGCCTCTCGGCGGGGAAGCGTGGAGCCCCGACAGGGCGCGCGATGCGATCGCGTCGATCTGCCGTGGCGCCGAGGAGGCCTTCGACCCCGACCGGCTGTGGCCGGTGCATCCGGCCGACGGCGCGGTCGACGCCGGTGAGCTGCGCTCGGTCTACCTCGGCGCCGCCGGCATGGTCTGGGCGCTTCACCACCTGGCCGGTGCGGGCGTCCACGAGCCGGGCCGCGACTGGGCCGCCGTCGCCGCGCGACTCGCCGCCGAGGCCGGCGGGCTGCCGCCGTCGCTCCTTCTCGGGCGCACCGGGATCCTGCTCGTCTCGTGGCTCCTGTCGCCCTCCGCGGAGACCGCCGACCTTCTGGCGCTCGAGATCGCCGCCAACGTGGGGAACGAGACGAACGAGCTCCTGTGGGGCAGCCCCGGCACGATGCTCGCCGCCGGCATCCTGTTCGAGCGACACGGCGAGGATCGCTTCGGCGAGCTCTGGAGCCGGAGCGCCGCGCAGCTCCTCGACGTCCGCGACGCCGACGGGTGCTGGACACAGGACCTCTACGGGCAGACGACCCGCTACTTCGGCGCCGGGCACGGGTTCGCGGGATGTGCGCTGGCGCTCCTCCAGCGGCCCGACCTGCTCGACGACGGCGGCGAGTTCGCGAGATCGGCGGCGCGGATCGCCGTG
This sequence comes from Gaiellales bacterium, assembly GCA_036258075.1. GTDB lineage: Bacteria > Actinomycetota > Thermoleophilia > Gaiellales > JAICJC01 > JAICJC01. Next base: position 7,163 of record DATAEI010000206.1, on the reverse strand, counting down.
GAGCAGGCAATTGGCACTTCCGAGACGGCCAACTGGCCGCCGTACGCCGGCGGAGAGCTTCAGGTGGGCGAGCAGACGATCCGCGTGCAGTGGTGCCACGGCGCGCCGGGGATCGTGACCTCACTCGTCGCGGCCGAGCCCGGGAACGAGGAGCTGACCCGCGTCCTCACAGCAGGGGGCGAGCTGACGTGGCGGGCCGGGCCGCTCGCCAAGGGTCTCGGGCTCTGCCACGGGACGGCCGGGAACGGGCTCGCATTCCTCGCGCTCCTTCACCGCACCGGCGACGAGCGCTGGCTCGAGCGGGCGCGGGCGTTCGCGATGCACGCCGCCGCCCAGGCCGACGGCAGCCGCCACACGCTCTGGACGGGCGACATCGGAGCCGCGCTCCTGCTCGAGCGCTGCCTCGAAGGGCGCTGGGACGGGTTCCCGGCCCTCGACGCCTGGTAGCCGGCCCTAGACGGCGGAGATCGCCGGGGCGCTCGTGCGCAGGTACGTCGCGATCTCGTCGACCGTGACGACCGGGAGCACGTGCCGGCGGGAGAAGGCCGCGAGCTGGGCACCGCGGGCCATCGTGCCGTCGTCGTTCATGACCTCGCACAGGACGCCGCCGGGCGTCAGGCCGGCGAGCCGCGTCAGGTCGACAGCGGCCTCGGTCTGGCCGCGCCGCTCGAGCACGCCGCGCCGGCGGGCGCGGAGCGGGAAGACGTGGCCGGGCCGAACGAGGTCGGTGGGCCGCGTCGCCGGGTCGACGGCCACCTGGATCGTCCGCGCGCGGTCGGCGGCCGAGATGCCGGTGGTGACGCCCGTCGCGGCCTCGATCGAGACGCAGAAGCTGGTCGCGTCGCTGCCGTTTCGGCTGGGCACCATGAGCGGCAGGTCGAGCTCCTCGCAGCGCTCCTCGGGGAGCGAGAGGCAGATGAGGCCCCGCGCCTCGCAGGCCATGAACGTGATCGCCTTGGCGGTCACGAACTCGGCCGCCATGCACAGATCGCCCTCGTCCTCGCGGTCGGGATCGTCGCAGACGATCACCATCCCACCGGCCTGGAGTTGCCGGAGCGCGCGTTCGAGCGGTGCCGGCATTTCGGGAACGGCGCTCACGGGCGGGTGATGATAGCGCAAGGCGCGCCGCGCAACCGCCTGGTGTGCCGCCGCCGCCCCCTCCGTACCCTCGCGACCCTTCCGGCTCATATCTGCGCCGCCACCGCCGGCCGGTAGTCGCCGAACACCTGGCGGAGGGCGCCGCAGATCTCGCCGAGCGTGGCCTCGGCCTCCACGGCCGCCACGATCGCGGGCATCGCGTTGGCCTCGCCTCCGGCGGCGTCGGCGAGGTTGCCCAGCGCGCCGTCGACGGCGTCCTGGTCGCGTGTGGCGCGCAGGTTCGCGAGCGCCTCCCGCTGTCCCGACGCGATGTCCGCGGGCACGTCGAACCGCTCCGGCAGCGGCGCCGCCTCGTCGGCGAAGCGGTTCACCCCCACGACCACGTCCTCGCCGGAGGCGATCCGCCGCTCGCGCGCGTAGGCCTCGTCGGCGATGGTCTGCTGGTAGAAGCCGGACTCGATCGCCGCCACCGCGCCTCCCAGCTCGTCGATGTGCTCGATCAGCCGCCGCGCCTCGGCCTCGAGCTCGTCCGTCAGCTTCTCGACGTGCCACGAGCCGCCCAGGGGGTCGGCGGACCTCGTGATCCCGAACTCGTGCTGGAGCATCTGCTGCGTCCGCACCGCCAGCGTCTGCGCGTGCTCGGTCGGGATCGCGATCGCCTCGTCGAAGCACGAGAGCGCCATCGACTGCACGCCGCCCAGCGCCGCCGCGAGCGCCTGGATCGCCGCGCGCACGATGTTGTTCTCGGGCTGCTGGAGCGTGAGCGTCGAGCCGGCGGTCTGGGTGTGGGTGCGCAGCATCATCGAGCGCGGGTCGCCTGCGCCGAAACGGTCGCGCATGGTGGTGGCCCACAGGCGCCGGAGGGCGCGGTACTTCGCGATCTCCTCGAAGAAGTCCATGTGGGTGTTGAAGATCCATGAGAGCCGCGGCGCGAACTCGTCGACGCCCACCCCGCGCTCGACGACCGCCGACACGTACGCGATGGCGTTGGCGACGGCAAAGCCCATCTCCTGGGCGGCCGTGCATCCCGCCTCGCGCATGTGGTAGCCGGAGAGCGAGATCGCGTTGAAGCGGGGCGCCTCGGACACGGTCCAGGCGATCAGGTCGGCCGCAAGCCGAAGCGACGGCCGCGGCGGATAGATGTAGGTGCCGCGGCTCACGTACTCCTTGAGCACGTCGTTCTGGGCCGTCCCGCGGATCTGGGCCGGGTCGCGGCCCTGGCGGCGGCAGGCGACGTGGTACATCGCGACCAGCACGGCCGCCGGCGCGTTGATCGTCATCGACGTCGAGACCTCGTCCAGTGGGATCTCGGCGAACATCGCCTCCATGTCGCGGATCGAGTCGATCGCGACGCCGACCCGGCCGACCTCGCCCTCCGCCCGCGGGTCGTCCGAATCGAGCCCCATCTGGGTCGGAAGGTCGAACGCCGTCGACAGGCCCGCCTGGCCCTGGCCGATCAGGAAGCGGAAGCGGCGGTTCGTCTCTGCGGCGGTGCCGTACCCGGCGTACTGGCGGATCGACCACGGCCGGCCTGCGTACATGTCGCGGTGGATGCCCCGCGTGAACGGGAACGAACCCGGGTCGCCGAGGTCGCGCTCATAGTCGAGATCGACGTCGCCGGGCCCGGCGAACGGCCGCTCATCCATCGCGGCGGCCCTCCCCCTCCCGCTCGGCCCCCACCAGCACGACCATCTTCCCGACGTGCTGGTTCTCCTTCATCATCTGGTGAGGCACCGGGCACTCCGACCAGGGGAAGACGCGCGAGAGCACCGGCTCGATCTTCCCCTCGGCGATCAGCTGGTTCGCGCGCTGGCACTCGTAGGCGTTCGCGAAATGGCTTCCGAGGATGGTCTTCTGGCGCATCCACAGATACCGGACGTCGAAGTCGAGCTGGAACCCCGAGGTTGCGCCACAGATGACGACGGTGCCGAAGGTCTTGCAGACGAAGACGGAGGTGAAGAACGTCGCGGCGCCCACGTGCTCGAAGACGATGTCGGCGTCGGAGCCGCCGGTGACCTCGCGGATGGCCTTCCCGAACCGCTTGATCTCGTCGAAGTTGCGCTCGCCGGTGTCGGGGTCGTGGAGGGCGAAGTCGCGCCGGTCGAGCACCGCGGCGGCGCCGAGCTCCGTCACGAGCCCGCGCTTGTCGTCCGACGAGACGACCGCGATCGCGTTCGCGCCGTAGAGGCGGCAGAGCTGGACGGCGAACGTCCCCAGGCCGCCGCCGGCGCCCCACACGAGGACGTTGTCGCCGGCCTTCACGCCGGCCCGGTCGACCAGCATCCGGTAGGCCGTGAAGTAGGTGAGGCCGTACGACGCCGCCTCCTCCCAGGTGAGCCGGCCCGGCTTCACGAGGAGCTGCTGGGACTGGACGAGGCAGTACTCGGCGAAGCTGCCCCAGTTCGTCTCGTAGGCCCAGATCTTCTGCCGCGAGCACGCCATCGGGTCGAGGCCGTTGCACTCCGGGCACTCGCCGCAGCTCTGGTTGCAGTGGATCACGACCTCGTCGCCCGGCTTCCAGCGGGTGACGCCCGGGCCGACGGCCTCGACGACGCCCGAGGCGTCGGAGCCGGCGATGTGGAAGTCGTAGCCCGTGTAGCGGAAGATCGAGACGGGGAGCCCGAGCGAGGCCCAGACGCCGTTGTAGTTGACCCCGGCCGCCATGACCCGGACGAGCACCTCGCCCGGCCCCGGGTCGGGGATCTCGATCTGCTCGAGCTGCATGGCGTCGGTCGGATCGCCGAGGCGCTCCGGCCGGATGACCCACGCCTCCATGGTGCCGTCCCCCATCTATCGAGTCTACCCGCCTATGTGCGGGCGGTCAGCCGCCGGAGCTGGCGGCGGCGGGCCTTCGCGCCGGCGACGGCGAGCTGCCCGCAGGCCGCCTCGATGTCGCTTCCGTGCGAGCGGCGGTAGCTCGCGCCCACGCCGAGGTCATCCAGCACGGCGGCGAAGGCGGCCACGCGCTCCGGCGGTGAGGCGGTGTACGCCGACGCGGTCGGGTTGTAGGCGATCAGGTTCACGTGGAAGGCCGGGCCGGCGCCGAGGAGGCGGCCGAGGCGGCGGGCATCCGCATCGGAGTCGTTCACGCCGTCGAGGAGCAGGTACTCGATGAAGACCCGCCGGCCGGTGCGCTCGCGGTAGCGGCGGCACGCCTCCATGACGCGGGCGACCGGGAAGCGGCGCGTGACCGGCATGAGCTGTTCGCGCAGCTCGTCGGTGGGGGCGTGGAGGGAGAGCGCCAGGCGCACGGGCAGCGGCTCGTCGGCCAGCCGCTCGATCCCGGGCACCCAGCCGGCCGTCGAGATCGCGATGTGGCGTGCGCCGAGGTTGAAGCCCTCCGGGTCGTGCATGGTGTGACACGCCGCCAGCACCTCGTCGTAGTTCAGAAACGGCTCGCCCATGCCCATCATGACGACGTTCCCCACGGTCGCATCCCGGTCGCGCAGGATGCGGGCGAGGGTCAGGAGCTGCTCGACGATCTCGCCCGCCCGCAGGCTGCGCCCGAGGCCCATCTGGCCGGTCGCGCAGAACGTGCAGGCGAGCGGGCAGCCCGACTGGGACGAGAGGCAGGCCGTGCGCCGGCCGCGATGGCGCATCGCCACCGCCTCGACCGGAAACCCGTCCCGGGTCGTGAGCCGCAGCTTGATCGTGCCGTCGGCCGACTCGCGCACCTCGTCGGTGGTGAGCTCCGCCAGCGGCTCGGCGTCGGCGAGGCGGCGGCGGAGCGCCGCGGGCAGGACGGTCATGCCGTCGTAGTCCGCGCTCAGCGTGCGCGTGGCGGCGTGGTAGACCTGGCGCGAGCGGTAGGCAGGCTCGCCCCATTCGGCCAGAAGCGCTTCGACGCGTGCGAAATCCACCGTGGTAGTGTGACTTGAAACCGGCGATCTCGAGGGAGGTGGGCGTTGCCCACGAAGATTCGAACCGACAAGATGGCCGAGACGCTCTCGCCGTACGTCACCCGCGTGGCGAATGACGAGGAGCTACGGGCACACGCGAAGACGGCGCTCGACTCGGCGAAGACGATCTACGCCAGGATCCAGGCGGACGGCCCGCGCAAGGCCGCGACGTCGCGGGCGGTGACCGACGAGGTCATGAAGGCCGCCGGCGAGCTCAAGGTGGCAGCGACGAAGCTGTCCGAGAAGCCCGCGAAGAAGCGCAGCAAGCTCGGGCGGCTGCTCATCGGCGGCGCGATCGCGGCGGCCGCGGCCATCGGGATCAAGAAGGTGCTCTCGTCCGACGAGGACGAGTTCGACTACGAGCCCTGAGATGAGCGACACGAGCCGGGAGGCGGCCGAGGCCGCCATCGACGTCCTGCTCCAGGAGCGGCGCGAGTTCCCGCCTCCGGCGGAATTCGTCTCCCAGGCGGTCGTCTCGGATCCCGGTGTGTACGAGCAGGCGGAGGCGGACCTCGACGGGTTCTGGCTCGAGAAAGCGCGCTCCCTGCTCGACTGGTACCAGGAGCCGACCCAGGGCCTCGAATGGGACCCGCCGCACTGCACCTGGTTTGCGGACGGCACCCTGAACGTCAGCCACAACTGCCTCGACCGGCACGTCACCGCCGGTCGGGGCAGCAAGGTGGCCTACCACTTCATCCCCGAGCCGACGGACGAGGAGGAGCGCGCGATCACCTACGCCGAGCTCCTCGCCGACGTCTGCCGAATGGCGAACGCCCTGCGCGGGCTCGGCATCGGCAAGGGCGACGTGGTCGGGATCTACATGGGCATGGTGCCCGAGCTCCCCGTCGCGATGCTGGCCTGCGCCCGGATCGGCGCGCCGCACGTGGTGGTGTTCGGCGGATTCTCGGCCGAATCGCTCGGCGAACGGCTGGAGTCGACCGGCGCGAAGGCGCTCATCACCCAGGACGAGGCCTGGCGGAAGGGCGCCGGCGTCGCGCTCAAGACCACGGCAGACGAGGCCGTGAAGCTGGCGCCGTCCGTCGAGAGCATGATCGTCCTTCGCCGCACCGGCGTCGATGTCCCGATGCAGGACGGGCGCGACCACTGGTGGCACGACGTCGTCCCCGGGCAGCCGGACACGTGCGAGCCCGAGCACGTCGAGGCCGAGCACATGCTCTACGCGCTTCACACGTCGGGGACGACTGCGAAGCCGAAGGCGGCCGTGCACACGTCGGGCGGCTACCTCACGTATGTCGCCCTCACGCACCGGTGGATCTTCGACGTGCACGACGACGACGTGTGGTGGTGCGCCGCCGACATCGGCTGGGTCACCGGCCACAGCTACATCGTCTACGGCCCGCTCACGAACGGCGCGACCGGCGTCCTCTACGAGGGCGACCCGATGTTCCCCGGGCCTGAGCGCCACTGGCAGATCATCGCGAAGCACCGGGTGACCCAGTACTACACGGCGCCGACCCTGATCCGGGCGTTCATCAAGTCCGGCCCCGACATCCCGGCCGGGCACGACCTGTCGTCGCTTCGGCTGCTCGGCACCGTCGGCGAGCCGATCAACCCGGAGGCGTGGGTCTGGTACTGGAAGTACATCGGCGGCGAGCGCTGCCCGGTCGTCGACACCTGGTGGCAGACCGAGACGGGCGGCATCCTGATCGCGCCGCTCCCCGCGATCGTCACCCAGAAGCCCGGCTCGGCCACGCGGCCGTTCCCCGGAGTGGCGGCGGCGGTGGTCGACGACCACGGAAACCCGGTCGAGCACGGCAAGGGCGGCTACCTCGTCATCAAGCGGCCCTGGCCGGGCATGTTCCGCACGCTCTATAAGGACGACGGCCGCTACGTCTCGAACTACTTCTCGCGCTACGACGTGCGCACGTACTTCCCCGGAGACGGCGCCCGCCAAGACGACGACGGCGACTTCTGGCTCCTCGGCCGCGTCGACGACGTGATGAACGTCTCGGGGCACCGGCTCTCGACGATCGAGCTCGAGTCGACGCTGGTCGAGCACCCCGCGGTGGCCGAGGCGGCCGCGACGGCCGCGCCCGATTCCTTCACCGGCCAGACGCCGCTCTGCTTCGTGCTGCTCCGCGCCGGCTACGAGCCGTCCGACGAGCTGGCGGCGGAGCTGCGGGAGTGGATCGGCCAGAAGATCGG
>DATAEI010000205.1:0-5931 GCA_036258075.1 Gaiellales bacterium | reverse complement strand
CTCGTCGTTCACCTTCTCGTAGGTGAGCACCCGCCGGTACGGCGAGCGCCCGTCCAGCGTGACCCCCATGAAGAGCATCGAGTAGAACCAGAGCCGGATCTGCTCGCGCATCTCCGACACCCAGTCGGCCGGGTACCACTTCTCCCAGGTGGCGTGGTCGGGCAGGTCGGCGGTCGTGACGCCGGCCCCGGCGCCCTCGGCGTACCCACCCTCGACGAACGCCTCGTTGTGCCAGCCGAGCGTCGAGAAGGGGACGATGCCGGCGTCGAGCCAGGCGTCGCCGACGTCCGCCACCCGCCGGGCCGCGCTGCCGCACTCGCCGCAGGTGATGACGACGTCGTCGATCCAGGGCCGGTGCAGCTCCTCGAGCCCCTCTGTCCCGCGCACCGCCAGCGCGAGCAGCTCCTCCTTCGAGCCGACCACCGTCAGGTGGTCGTCCTCGCAGAAGTAGAACGGCAGCGGCAGGCCCCAGTAGCGCTTGCGGCTGATGCACCAGTCGCCCATGTTGCGCAGCCAGTCCTCCATGCGCTTTGCGTACTGGGGCGGCGTCCACTCCACCTCGCGGGCGGCCTGGATCATCGGCTCGCGCACCTCGTCGCAGCCGATGAACCACTCGTCCACGAGCCGGTAGATGAGCTCGGTGCCGCACCGCCAGCAGACGGGGTAGCGGTGCGTGATCTCGCCGTCGGCGACGAGCCGTCCGCGCTGCCCCAGGTCGTCGACGATCATCTGCGCCGCCTCGGCGGTCACGTGGCCGTGCAGCCAGCCGTACTCGCCGAAGAACGCGCCCGCCTCGTCGACCGGGATCAGCGGCTCCAGGCCCTCGCGCTTGCCGAGCTCGAAGTCCTCCTCGCCGCAGCCGGGCGCGATGTGGACGATGCCGGTGCCCTCCTCCATCGACACGTCTTCCCACGGCACGACCCGGTTCTCGAACCCCTGCTGTGCCGGGAGCTCGTCGAACGGCGCCGTGTACGTGAGCCCGACCAGCTCCGATCCGCGCACCGTGCCGAGCACCTCGCCGCGGATCGGGCTCGCGTCGAGCCGGGCCGCGGCGACGATCGCGACGCCGGCCGGCGTCTGCACCCTGGCGTACTCGGCGTCGGGCCGGACGGCGGCGGCGACGTTGGCCGGGAGCGTCCACGGCGTCGTCGTCCACACGACCAGGTACTCGCGGTCACGGCCGGCGAGCGGCATGCGCACGTGGAGCGACGGGTGGGTCAGATCCTTGTAGGAGTCGATCAGCTCGTGCTGGGAGAGCGATGTCCCGCAGCGCGGGCACCACGGCATCGACCGGTGGCCCTTGTAGAGCCAGCCCCGGTCGTTGCACAGCTTGAGGAAGCCCCAGATGTAGGAGATGTTCGGGTCGGTCATCGTGTAGTACGACCGCTCCCAGTCCATCCACTGCCCGAGCCGCTTCGACTGCGCCGTGAGATCCTTGGAGAAGTGCGCCACCCGGTCGCGGCAGGCGCGCGCGAAGCGGTCGAGGCCGTACGCCTCGATCTCGCGCTTGGAGTTCAGGCCGAGCTCCTTCTCGACCCCGACCTCGACCCAGAGGCCCTGGCAGTCGAACCCGTTCTGGTAGCGCAGGTCGAGCCCGCGCATGGCGGCGTAGCGCTGCCAGACGTCCTTCAGCGTGCGGCCCCACCCGTGGTGCACGCCCATCGGGTTGTTGGCGGTGATCGGCCCGTCGATGAAGCTGAAGCGCTCGTTGCCGCGGTTGCGGTCGCGCAGCGTCTCGAAGGTGCGCTCGCGCTCCCACCGCTCGAGCGTCGCATGCTCGAGCGCGACGTGATCGGGCTTCGCGGGGACCGGCTGGAACGGCGGCATCCGCGGGAGTCTATTCCGCAGCCGCGCTCGGCCCGCTCAGCGCCCGCCGGCCTCCCGGCGCGGGCGGATGAGCTGCGATGACGAGTCAGTCAATCTCGTTGTTGTGGCAGTAGTCGTCGAAGGCGGCGTGCTTGGCGAGATAGCTCGACAGCTCGGCGAAGCCGAACTCGAACCACTCCGAGAGCCACCGCTCGTCGATCTCCACATGCTTGTCGTGCAGCTCATCCATGAGACTTCCTCCAGACAGGGCCGCTGTCCGGGATGATGCGATTTCCGCTTCCGCCGCCGGAGTCCTGTCTCGGCGGAGCGGCCGATGCACAAGTAATCGGCCGGGAGCCGGGCGGGCTTTACGGTTTCGTCACAAATTCGTTGCAGATCGCGCAGCACGCCACACACGCCATTCGGCGAGCGCGCGCTCACCGTTCGCGAAGGCCAGCTCCGCCGGGAGCGCGTCGGGCTCGAACCACCCGATCTCGGTCACGTCGTCGCGCGGCTCGCCGTCTCCGCCGCCCACCACGCGGGCGACGTAGAACACGTTGAGCGTCGGGGCGCCGTCGCCGTAGCGGTCGGGATAGATGCCGAGCAGCTCGCCGACCTCGACGGTGAGGCCAGTCTCCTCCAGGAGCTCGCGCCGGAGCGCCTCGGCCGGGTCCTCACCCGCCTCGATGAACCCGCCCGGCGTGTCCCACATCCCGAGCCGCGGCTCGATCCCGCGCCGGGTGAGAAGGACGCGCCCGCCGCGCTCGACGACCGCGCTCACGGTCGGCGCCGGGTTCTCGTAGAGGATGAGCCCGCACGCCGTGCAGTGAAGGCGGGGCGCATCCTCGCCGGCCACGGGGCCGTGGCGGAGCCCGGCGGCACACCGCGGGCAGATCCTCCAGTCCCTCACGCCGCCTCCGTGAGCACCGCGCGCGACAGGTCGGCCCAGCCGCCGGGCTTCATCATCCACCCCGAGTACGTCCCCCGGTTCGCGAGGCAAACCAGGCCGACCCGGGCGACAGGGTCGGCCCACATCAGCGTCCCGGCCGCGCCGAAGTGCGAGAGCGTCCCCGGCGAGCAGGCCGCCGGGAGCCAGTGCGGCTCCTTGGCGTCGCGGATGTCGCAGCCCAGGCCCCAGTCCGCGTGCTCCCAGGTCTGGAACGACTCGATCCCGCCGGGGATGCCCGGGAACTGCGCCTGCGCCATCTCGGCGGAGGTCTGGGGCGCGATCAGCGGATCGCCTCCGGCGAGCAGCACCTGCACGATCCGGGCGTACGCCTCCGCGGTCGCGAACGCGCCGCCGGCGGCCGTCGCGCGCCGGCGCCACTCGACCGAGTTGAAGAGCTGGAGCCCCGGGCGCCACATCCCCGGCTCGAGCACCTCGAGCGCGCGGGGCGCCTCGTGGTCGGGCAGGCCGAGGAAGGCGTCCATCCCCAGCGGCTCGAACACCGCCTGGCGGACGTAGTCGGCGTGCGGGATCCCGGTCGCCGCGGCGATCAGCTCGCCGAGGACGGCGTAGCCCTCGTTCGAGTAGACCCGCCGCGTCCCGGGGGGATGCACACGCTCCACCTCCAGCGGAGGCGTGCCCCGCGGCCCCGACTCGGGCAGGCCGGAGGCGTGCGAGAGGAGGTGCCGTGCCGTCACGGCGGCCCGGTCGCCGGCCGCGTAGGCGGGCAGATGGGTGCCGGCCGGCTCGTCCAGCTCGAGCGCTCCCTCCTCCACGGCGACGAGCACGGCGAGGGCGACGGCAGGCTTCGTAAGTGACGCGAGCGCGAACAGACTGCCGGGCAGCGCGGCGCCGGCGGTGCGGATTTCGCGCACGCCCTCGGGCCCCACGACGGCGGCCGCGACCGCCGGGACGTTCGCCCGCTCCTCCCACGTATCCACCATCTCGAGCGCCACGGACAGATCGTAGGCGCCGTGTAAGGTTCGTCGGAACGATGGCCGAGATTCGCTCAGCTGGCGGGACGGGGAGCCCCTCCGGGGGCGAGTTCGACCCGCCCCGCGGCGACGAGGGCCTCGACGACTGGCTCGCGCGCCGGCTCGAGGCGCAGGGGATCGTCGCCAACCGGGCCGGCTTCCCGATCGCGCGCATCCTGGCCGTGGTCGGCCTCGTCGCGGCGCTGCTCGCGCTCTTCTGGGTCATCTCGTCGGCGGGGAACGGCAGCTCGAGCTCCGGCTCGCCGGCGACCCACACGTCGACCGGGACGACGCCCACCTCGACGCCGTCGACGGGGCAGGGCGGCGGCACGAAGCAGAAGGTGAAGTGGCGCACGATCCCGATCACGATCCTGAACGGCTACGGCGGAAGCGGCGCGGCGGGCGCCGCCCAGCAGCAGCTCACAGCGCAGGGCTGGACCGTGGTCGGAGCGTCGAACGCCTCCACGTCGTCGGTCACCCAGACCGTCGTGGTCTATGCGCCCGGGAAGCTCTCCCAGGCCAAGATCGTCGCCAAGCGGCTGCACCTTCCCGCCCCGGTCGCGCTCGCCAGCACCACCGGCGTCGCGCAGCTGCCGGACGGCGGCATCGCGATCCTGCTCGGCTCCGACGGTCTGCCCGCCGTCGGCGGCTGACCCACGCCGGGCCCGGCTGGCGGGATTCGGCCGCCCGCGTCGAAAGCCCCTGCATGGTCGACCGGATGGTGATCGACGTCCCGACGCGGACCGTCGTCCGCGTGATCGGGCTCGTGATCGTCGCCGCCGCTGCGGTGAAGATGATCGGCGCCGTGAGCCACGTGCTCACCTGGGTCGCGGTCTCGCTCTTCCTGGCGGTGGCGCTCGAGCCGGTCGTTCGCGTCGCGGAGCGGTGGATGAGCCGCACCTGGGCCGTGCTCGCCGTCTTCAGCGGCCTCCTCGTCCTCATCGCGCTCTTCCTCGCCGTGCTCATCATCCCGATCGCGACCCAGGTCGACGACCTGCGCGACGCGGCGCCGGGCTACCTCCAGAAGCTCGAGCGAAACCAGACGATCAGGGATCTGAACCAGCGCTACCAGCTCGTCGCCAAGGCGCAGGACGCGGCCAAGCAGGCGCCGGCCCGCGTGTTCGGGGCCGCCGGCCGCTTCGTCAGCGGCGTCGTCGCGACGATCACCGTCCTCTTCCTCACGCTGTTTCTGCTCTTCGAGCTCCCGGCCATGTCGCAGGGCGTGCTCTCGATGCTGCCGCCCGAGCGTGCCGACAGGGTGCGGCGCGTGAGCGCCGACGTGAACAGGAGCGTCGGCGGCTACGTCCTCGGGAACCTCGCGATCTCGATCATCGCCGGCACGGTGATCGGGATCTCGCTGTGGATCCTGAGCGTCCCCTACGCCGCCGCGCTCGCGGTGCTGATGGGCGTGTTCGACCTCGTGCCCCTGGTCGGTGCGACGGTCGGCGCGCTCGCCGCGATCGGCGTCGCCTTCGCCACCCAGGGGGTGACCGCCGGCATCGTGATGATCGTCGTGAACGTGGTCTATCAGCAGGTCGAGAACCACATCCTCCAGCCGCTCGTCTACCGCCGGACGGTGCAGCTGTCGGCATTCCTGGTGCTGGTCGCGGTGCTGGTGGGCGGCGAGCTGATGGGCGTTCTGGGCGCGCTCGTCGCGATCCCGGTGGCCGGCTCGATCCAGCTCATCGTCCGCGAGCTCCGCCAGGAATCGCGAGCCGCAGAGCCTCAGCCCGAGACGGCCTCGAGTCATGAGCCTCCAGGCCTGACCTCTCAGGCATGAGACACCGGGGCCCCTCTGGGGCTCGTCAGGCTCCGGCCGAAGCGGCGCGCATGAGCTCCCACGCCGCGTCGACGTGCTCGGCCGTGGTCGCCATGTTGCCGATCGCCACCCGGATCGCGTGGCGTCCACCGAGGTCGGTGTGCGAGACGAAGGCCCGGCCGTCGGCGTTCACATGGTCGATGATCGCCTCGTTCAGCCGGCGCAGCTCGCCCTCGTCGTTTGTGCCGTCCGGGTGGCGGCGAAAGCACACCGTCGAGAACGGCACCGGCGCGAGGAGCTCCCAACCCGGCTCGGCGTCGATCGCGTCCGCCAGGCGGCGGGCCAGGTCGATGTGGCCCGAGATGAGCGCCGCCAGGCCCTCGGCGCCGTAGGCCCGGATCACCATCCACAGCTTGAGCGCCCGGAAGCGGCGCCCGAGCGAGAGG
>DATAEI010000204.1:0-32227 GCA_036258075.1 Gaiellales bacterium | reverse complement strand
GAGATCATCTACTGGCACCGCGGCCGGTGCCTGGCCTACGGCGAGGGGGTGACGTACTGGGCGCTCGCCGACATGGTGCGGATGCGCTGCCGGATCGGTGAGGACGAGACCGCCGAGACCGCGCAGGCAAAGCTGCGGGCGACGCTCGAGGAGCACATGCTCGACGACGACGAGCGGCGGTTCGTGGAGCCGCGCCTCGCGCAGCTCGTCGCGCTGGGCGACCAGGAGGCGCGCGATCGCAAGGAGCTCTTCGCGGCCTGGCGGCTCTTCTTCGAGCGGCTGTCCGAGACGTATCCGGCGGTGCTCGTCTTCGAGGACATGCAGTGGGCCGACGCATCGCTCCTTGACTTCATCGAGGAGCTTCTCGACCTCTCGCGCTCGCACCCGATCTACGTCGTCGCGCTCGCGCGGCCGGAGCTGATCGAGCGGCGGCCGACGTGGGGCGCCGGCCTTCGCAACTTCACCTCCCTCTACCTTGAGCCCCTGGGCCCGGCGGCCATGCAGGACCTGCTGCTCGGGCTCGTCCCGGGGCTCCCCGGGGCGCTTCGGGACCAGATCCTGGCGCGCGCGGAGGGCATCCCGCTCTACGCCGTCGAGACGGTGCGAATGCTGCTCGACCGCGGCGCGCTCGTCCTGGAGGGCGCCGCGTACCGGCCGGTGGGCGAGATCGGCTCGCTCGAGGTGCCCGAGACGCTGCACGCGCTGATCGCCGCCCGGCTCGACGGCCTCCCCGGCGAGGAGCGGAGCCTGCTCCAGGACTGCGCCGTGCTCGGGAAGACCTTCCCGAAGGCCGCCATCGCCGCCCTCACGAGCCGGGACGAGGGCGAGCTCGAGTCGCTGCTCACCTCACTGGTGCGCAAGGAGGTGCTCGGCGTCCAGGCCGATCCGCGCTCGCCCGAGCACGGGCAGTACGGCTTCCTTCAGGATCTCGTCCGCCACGTCGCCTACGAGACGCTCTCGCGCCGCGACCGAAAGGCCCGGCACCTGACTGCGGCCCGCCTCCTCGGCGAGGGGCTGGGCGACGAGGAGGTCGTCGAGGTCGTCGCGTCGCATCTCCTCGAGGCCTACCGCATCGCGCCCGGCGCAGACGACGCCGGCGAGATCCGTGCGCAGGCCTGCGCCGCGCTCGTCCGGGCGGGCGACCGGACCGGGTCGCTCGGCGCGGCCGCCGAGGCGCAGCGCTACTTCGAGCAGGCCGTCGAGCTCGCGCAGACTCCGCTGGCGGCGGCTGCACTCTCCGACCGGGCCGGGCAGATGGCCTGGCTGGCCGGAGACGCCGCCGGAGCCCGCACCCTCTACGACGCCGCCCTCGCCGGCTATGAGTCCGCGGGTGAGGCACGGCCCGCGGCCCGCGTGTCGGCCCGGCTGGCGGAGCTCGACTTCGTCGACGGGAGCCCCGGCGAGGCCGTGGCCCGGCTCGAGCCGGTGCTGGAGTCGCTCGCCGGCGAGGACAGCCCGGAGACCGCCCAGATCGCAGCGCAGCTCGGCCGGTTCCTGATCCTGGACGGTGAGTTCGATCGGGGCGGGCCGTTCATCGAGCGTGCGCTTGCCCTGTCCGAGCAGCTCGACCTGCCCGAGACGCTGGCCGAGGCGCTCACGAGCAAGGGCCTGCTGCTCCTCCAGACGGACCGGCTCTACGAGGCCCGCGTCCTGCTCGAGGGTGCGATCGAGGTCGCCCAGCAGAACGAGGCCTATGCGAGCGCGCTTCGGGCCATCAACAACCTCGGCGTCGCACTGGAGTCGCTCGACCAGTTCGGCCTGTCGGCGGACCGGGTCGCGGAGGGCACGACGCTCGCGCGGCGGATCGGAAACCGGCAGTGGGAGGCGTCGCTGATGGGCGGGAGCGTGGTGGCCCTCTCGCTGCTGGGACGCTGGGACGAGGCGATCGCCGTCGCGGCCGAGGCCGCCGAGCTTGCCGCGACCGCGTGGATCCAGGCGCTCCTGCTCGAGCTCGTACGGATCCACTGCGAGCGCGGCGAGCTCGGCGAGGCCAGAGCCGTGCTGGACGCGGCCGCGGACACCGACGACTCGGCCGACATCCAGACCAGGATCGGCCGCGGCACCGTCACAGCGCATCTCCTGCGCGCCGAGGGGGCGATCGAGGCGGCGCTCGAGCTCGCGGAGCGGACGTTCGAGGAGGCGCGGGTGGGGTTCGGGCCCACGTCCTTGCTGCTGAAGATCGCCTTCGAGGAGGTGCTCGAGAGCGCCATGGCCGCCGGGCGGCCCGAGCGCGCCCGGGAGCTGCTCTCCTTCCTCGACCCGCTCCGGCCGGGCCAGGTGACGCCGATGCTGCGCGCGACCCACACCCGCTACCGCGGCCGTCTCGCCGCCGCGACGGGGGAGGACGGTGCGGCGGAGGCGCTCGCGGTCGCCGAGCGCTTCTATGCCGAGCTCGGCATGCGCGCCTACGCAGCGGTCACGCGCATCGAGCGGGCCGAGTGCCTCATCGCCCGCGGCGAGCTCGAGGAGGGCGAGGCGCTGATCCCTGCCGCGCGCGAGGTCTTCCTCGAGCTGAAGGCCCACCCCTGGCTCGCGCGCGCCGACGCCGCCCGCGCAACAACGGGGTCTGACCCCGTTGTTGCGGCCTAGAGGAGGAAGCCGAGCGCGATCACGTTGGCGGTGAAGAGCACCGCCACGAAGATCGTGAGCCGGGTCAGGTTGCGCTCCATGACGGCGGTGCCGCCGTAGCTCCCCCCGGCCGGGTTGAACATGCCGGAGAGGCCGGTGTCCTTGCCCGAGTGCATGAGCACGAGCACGACGAGCGCCACGCCGAGGATGACCTGAAGGCCCGAGAGGATGTGCGTGAACACGGCGGTCAGTCTACCAGCACGGTTCCCGCCGGCCCCGCCGCGAGCCGGCCCACGACGGGCCACGGAAGCGCCTGTGCGCGCTCCGCAGGAAGGGCGACGAGCAGGCCGCCCGACGTCTGCGCGTCGCACGCCAGCAGGCGGTCGGTCTCGCTCAGGCGGCCGCCGAACTCGGCGTACTCGGCCGCCAGCTCGAGGTTCGTGCGCGTGCCGCCCGGAACGTGCCCCTCCTCGATCAGCTCCCGCACCCCCGGCAGGAGCTCGACCGCACTGAGCTCGAGCTCGGCCCGGAGCCCCGCCCCGTCGGCCACCTCGCGGGCGTGGCCGACCAGGCCGAAGCCGGTGATGTCGGTGACCGCGTGCGGCCCGGCCGCGCGCACCAGCTCGGCCGCCGCCGCGTTCAGGGTCGTCATCGAGGCGACCGCCGCGTCGACGACCTCCGCGCCGGCCGCGGCGTGCTTCACGGCGGTCGTCACGATCCCGGTCCCGATCGGCTTGGAGAGGACGAGCACGTCACCCTCGCGCCCGCCGGCGTTCGTCCACACATGGTCCGGGTGCACGAACCCCGTGACGGCCATCCCGTATTTCGGCTCGGCATCGTCGATCGAGTGGCCGCCGGCGACGACCGCGCCCGCGTCGCGTGCCACCTCGGCACCGCCGCGCAGGATCTCGCCGAGCAGCTCCATCGGCAGCGTCTTCGGGAATGCGACGACGTTGAGCGCAAACGCAGGCCGCCCGCCCATCGCGTAGATGTCCGAGAAGGCGTTGGTCGCAGCGATCCGCCCGAACGTGCGGGGGTCGTCCACGAGCGGCGTGAAGAAGTCGATGGTCTGGACGACCGCCAGCTCGTCGGAGACGCGCCAGACGGCGGCGTCGTCGAGGGCGGTGTGGCCGACGAGAAGGTCGGCCGCCTCGAACGCCGGGAGCGATCGCAGCACCTCGCGCAGCGACCCCGCCGGGAGCTTGCAGGCGCACCCCGCCCCGTGGGAGAGCTGGGTGAGCCGGACGGCCGCGGTCGCCATACCGAAATGCTAGTTGCCCTATCCTGGCCGCATGCCCGACGTCGACCCCGATGTGGCCGCCGAGCGCATCAAGAAGCTCATCATCGTCGGCGACAACCGGCTGAAGCAGGGCGGCGACGACAAGTACGCCAAGGCCCGCGGCACCTACGAGCAAGCGCTGCGGATGGCCGAGGACGTCGGCCTCGGCGACCGCTTCCGCCCGTTCATCGAGCGGCGGCTCGAGTCGATCGAGCACCTCTCCGGCTGACGCTCCCACGGGGAAAGCCCGCACGCCGGGTCGGGGTGCACACCGATGCCGGGGGGACGGCGCCTGCATAGCCTGAGGATGAGGCCGAGATGACCGCGCGCCCCGCACACCACCTTCCCCCTGCTCCGGCGGAGGACATGCTGGCGCCGATGACGGCTGCCGACGACCCGTTCGCCGCCGAGCTCGCCTTCACCGCCGTCTACCGCCGCTTCCACGACGCGCCCGCGCCGATCCGGGAGGCGCGGTGCCTGGCGGCGCAGTTCCCGGAGAGCCTGTGCCCGATCGAGCCCGGCGATCTCCTGGCCGGCCGCATCCGCCCTCGGCTCGTGGGGTTCACGCCCGACGAGTGGGGAAACACCGCCTTCGGCTACTACCACCTGCCGGAGGCGATCGACGAGGCGCTGCGCCGCCATCCCATCACGCGGGCCCGTGCCGCCCGGGTGCGGCGGATGCGGGCCTTCTGGGACGAGGAGAGCACCGCCGCCAAGCTCCGCCGCGCCTATCCGCCCGAGCTGGCCGCGGGGCTTGCCTCCGACGGCTGGATGACCGAGGCCGGGGTCGCCTTCCCGCTCTACCGGATCACCGGCGCCACCCCGGACTACGACAAGCTCGTCCGGCTGGGCCTTCCCGGCCTGCGCGCCGAGATCCGTGAGCGCCGCCAAAGCGCCGACCACCGGGCGCACGACCTGTACGACGGGATGCTCCTGGCCCTCGACACGCTGGCCGGCGTGTGCCGCCACTACGAGGAGCAGGCAACCGCGCTGGCCGACGCCGCGGCTGACCCCGGCCGCCGCGCGCAGCTCACCCGCCTGGCCCGCGCCCTCGCCGCCGTCACGGCCCGCCGGCCGCACGGCCTCCTCGAGGCCGCACAACTGGTCTGGCTCTACGCGCTGGTCGGCGACCTGCGAAACCACGGCCGCATGGACGTCTACCTCTCGGCGCCGCTCGCGGACGATCTCGCCTCCGGCGCGCTCGACGAGGACGGCGCGCTTCGGATCGTCCAGTCGCTGTGGCGGCTCATGGCGGCCCGCCGCACCCGCGTCCACAACCGGGTGATCGTCGGCGGTGCCGGCCGCCCCGACCCGGCCGCGTCCGACCGCTTCGCGCTCCTTGCGATCCGCGCCTCGCAGACGGTGCTCGAGCCGGAGCCGCAGCTCTCGCTTCGCATCGCCGACGGGCAGGACGCGGCGCTCTGGGACGCAGCGCTCGACGCGATCGGGGACGGCCGCACCTACCCGATCCTCTACAACGACGCGGTCAACGTGCCGGCGGTGGCCCGCAGCCTCGACGTCGGGCGCCGCGACGCCGAGCAGTACGTCCCGTTCGGCTGCGGGGAGCTGATCGTCGAGCATCGCGGGCTCGGCACCCCGAGCGGCGTCCTGAACCTGCTGAAGGCGCTCGAGGTGACGCTGCGCGACGGGGTCGACCCGTCGACCGGGCGCCGGATCGGCCTGCCACTCGGCCGGCTCGAGGACTTCGCCGGCTTCGACGAGCTCTGGCAGGCCTACACCCGGCAGGTCGAGCATTTCGTCCGCCTGGCCGCCCGGCAGGCGGCGCTCGAGTACCGCGTCGCCGGTCAGGAGTGGAGCGCCCTGCTCATGAGCATGCTCTACGACGACTGCCTGGTGCGCGGTCGCGGAGCGCTGGACGGCGGCGTGCGGTTCCTGGGCGCCACGCTCGAGACCTACGGCAACACGAACACGGCCGACAGCCTCACCGCCATCCGCGAGCTGGTGTACGAGGAGCGGCGGATCACGCCCGAGCAGCTGCTCGCCGCGCTCGACGCCGACTTCGCAGGGCACGCGCTCGAGCGGCGCCTGCTTCAGAACGCACCCAAGTACGGGAACGACGACGCGACCGCGGACGACATGCTCGTCCGGGTCGACCGCCACGTCTGCGACGCCGTCGCCGACGAGGCGGCCGAGGTCGGCCTGCACTCCTACCGCGTCGTCATCATCAACAACAGCGCCAACACGCTCATGGGCCACCACACCGCCGCCTCCGCCGACGGCCGCCTCGCGGGAACGCCGATGAACAACGGCAACGCCCCGTCGGGCGGGAACGACCGGCTCGGGCCGACCGCGCTTCTGAACTCGCTCGTGAAGCTCGACCCGGCGCTCCACGCCGGCGCCGTCCAGAACCTGAGCCTCTCCCGCGAGCTCTTCACGGGGTACCGGGCCAAGCTGGACGCGCTCCTGCGCGGCTACTTCGCGCAGGGCGGAAGCCAGGCGATGATCACCGTCACGAGCCGCGCCGACCTGGAGCGCGCCATGCGGAACCCGGACGCCTACCGGCACGTCTTCGTGCGCGTCGGCGGCTTCAGCGCCCGCTTCGTCGACCTCTCCCGCGACGTGCAGCTCGAGATCCTGAGCCGGACGGTCTACGGCCCATGAGCACCGCGGCCGAGATCGGCGCCCTTCACGGCAACGTGTTCGACATCCAGCGCTTCGCGCTCCACGACGGGCCCGGGATCCGCACCACGGTCTTCCTGAAGGGCTGCCCGCTGCGGTGCATCTGGTGCCACAACCCGGAGTCGTGGTCGGCGCGCCCGCAGGTGAGCTTCCGCCGCGAGCTCGCCGACGGCTGCCCCGCGTGCGTCCTGGCCGGCGCCGGCCTGCTCACCGCATCCGAGGCCGCCGGGCTCGATCCGTGCCCGGCGGGGGCCGTGGCCGTTGTCGGACGCTCGATGAGCGTGGACGAGGTGATGGAGCAGGTCGCAGCCGACACCGGCTACTACGAGCTGTCCGGCGGCGGGCTCACGCTTTCGGGCGGCGAGCCGCTGGCCCAGCCGGACTTCACCGCGTGCCTCCTCCGGGCGGCCCACCGTGAGGGCATCCACACCTGCCTCGACACGAGCGGATACGCGCCCCGGCACGTGCTCGAGCGGGTCGCCGGCGACGTCGACCTCTTCCTGTACGACTACAAGGCGACCGGCTCGGCGACCCACCGCGAGCTGACCGGCGTCGGCTCGGAGCGGATCGTCGAGAACCTCGACTGGCTGCACGCCCAGGGGGCGCGGGTGGCGCTTCGCTGCCCGCTCGTCCCCGGCGTCAACGACTCGCCCGAGCATCTGGCCGCGATCGCCGCGATCGCCCGCCGGTATCCGCAGCTCGAGTCCGTCGACGTCCTCCCCTATCACGCACTGGGCCGCGACAAGGCGGAGCGGCTCGGCCTCGAGAACCCGCTCGCAGGGCTCGAGAGCGCCGCGGAGGCGACGATCGCCGGCTGGCTCGAGGAGCTCCACCGCTTGGGCTGCGACGCCCGCCGCGGATAGGCGCTCTAGAATCAGCGGCGTGAAGACGCGCACATTCGGCACGTCCGGCATCCCCGCCTCCGAGGTCGGGTTCGGCCTGTGGACGGTGTCCACCGGCTGGTGGGGCGAGCACTCCGACGAGTCGGCGGTCGCGCTTCTGCGCGAGGCGTACGACCTCGGCATCACCTTCTTCGACACCGCCGACACCTACGGCGAGGGCCGGGGCGAGACGCTGCTCGCGCAGGCGCTCGGCGACGTGCGCGACGACATCACGATCGCGACGAAGTTCGGCTACGACATCTACTCGCCGTGGGAGCGCAAGGGCCACGTCGAGCGGCCGCACGACTGGTCGCCGAAGTTCATCCGCTTCGCCCTCGAGCAGAGCCTCTCGCGGCTCGGCACGGACCGGATCGACGTCTACCAGCTCCACAACCCGCGCATGGACGCGATCCGCTCCGACGCGGTCTTCGAGGTCCTGGAGGAGGCGAAGGCGGAGGGCAAGATCCGGGGGTACGGGGTCGCGCTGGGGCCGGCCATCGGCTGGCGCGACGAGGGCCTCGAGGCGTTCACGACCCGCCCGCTCGCGGCCGGCCAGATCATCCACAACCTGCTCGAGCAGGATCCCGGCCGGGAGCTGATCGACGCCGCCCGCGCCCACGACATCGGCCTCATGGCCCGCGTCCCGCACTCGTCGGGGATGCTCGAGGGCAAGTACACCAAGGACACGGTCTTCGCCGAGAACGACCACCGCCGCCACCGCCCGAAGGAGTGGCTCGAGCAGGGCCTCCAGAAGCTCGAGCGGCTGGGGTTCCTCACGGACGACCGCACGCTCGGGCAGGCCGCGATCAAGTGGCTCCTCGCGGAGCCGGCCATCACGACCGTCCTCCCGAACATCTACGACTCGGAGCAGCTGCGCGAGTTCGCCGCGGCGCCCGCGACCGCCGACCTCTCCTCCGCCGAGCTCGACCAGGTCGCCGACCTGTACGAGAACGGCTTCTACCTGGAAGCCGCGGCGACCGGAGCCTGATCGGCCGGCCCGAGGAGCGCGGCCAGCTCGGCGCGCTCGGGGGGCTTCGTCCACCGCCGCCGCACGGTCCCCGCGGCGTCGACGAGCAGCACGGTCGGCGCCGACCGCACATGGAGCATCGAGGCGCATGGACTGTGCGACGGCAGCTCGACGACGGTCACGCCGGGGTGATGGGCCACCGCCTCGGCGAGCCGGTTCAGCGCGACCCGCGACGCGGGGCTCGGGTTCGAGAACTGGACGAGCGCACCCCCGGCCGGGAACTCGGCCAGCCCGAGCACCGCGGCGGCGACCCGCTCGGGCGGCTTCCTGCGCTCCGCGCGCCGCCGCCGCGCGCGCAGGCGCAGCGCCCCCGCCCCGGCGGCCGGCGCTGCGGCCAAGAGCCACCACACGCTCATGCGAGAACGATACCGGCCGCCCTGGCCAGCACGGCCTCGATCCGCGCGGCCTGGTGCGAGAGCGCGTGCTCCTCGGCGACGCGGACGCCGGCGGCGCAGGGGACGGGCAGCCCGGCAGCCGTGCGCATGCCCGCGGCGATCGCCTCCTCGTCGTAGGGATCGACCAGCGCGCCGCAGGCCGGCGTCACGATCTCGGGCGGCCCGCCGATCGTCGTCGCGACGACGGGCCGCCCGGACGCCAGCGCCTCGAGCATGGCCTGGCCCTGAGGCTCCTCGAGGCTCGGCAGGCAGACGACGTCGTGCTCGCGCAGCGCCAGCAGCACGCCCTCGGGCGTGCGCCGGCCGGTGAACCGCACCCCCGCCGGAGCGGCAGCGCGCAGCTCCGCCTCGAGCGGGCCGGCGCCGATGATCGTGAGCGAGCCCTCGCGCAGGCGCGCGAACGCCCGCATGAGCCGGCCGACGTTCTTGCGCTCCGTGAGCGATCCGACGAACAGGAACCGCGGCCCGTCGCCGGGCGCACGCGGGGTCGGCCGGTAGCGGTCGATGTCGACTCCGCAGTCGATCACCTCCGCCGGCGCGCCGAGGCGGTCGCGCACGTACTCGGACACGCAGATCACGGCGCGCGAGCGGCGGATCACGACCTTCGTCAAGAGGCCGAGCAGGCGGCTCGAGCGGGCGTTTCGGACGTCGCCGCCGTGGGCGGTGACCACCAGCGGCCGCCCGGTGGCGGCGGCGATCAGGCCGGGCGGCACCAGGTAGTGCGCGTAGACGACGTCGGGCCTCGTCCGCCGCGCCGTCGAGAGCGTCCGGGCCAGCAGGCCCGCGTAGACGACCGGCGTCGCGATGCGGCCCCGGCGGCCGCTGCGGAGCACCGCCTCGTCGACCTCGTGCCCGCGGGCCCGAAGCGCGTTCGCCAGCCGCTCGACGAAGACGCCGTACTCCGGGCGCTCCGGCGAGGGGTACATGCCTGAGACGAGCAGGATGCGCAATGCGCAAACGAGCCTAACGGCTCAGGTGCTCCTCACGGCTCAGACACCCTCCAGCCGCCGCTCGGCCGTGCGCCGGCCGATCTCGGCGGCCACCACGAGCGTCAGCGAGACGGCGATCACGAGCCCGGCGATCGCGACCGTCTGCGGCCGCAGCCCGGGCGTGCGCGCGTTCGAGTAGAGGAAGATGGGGAAGGTGTCGTGCCCGGGCGGCACCAGGAACGATGCGATCGCGTACTCGTCGAACGAGATCGTGAACGCGATCAGGTACGACGACAGGATCGCCGGCAGGATGAGCGGCAGGGTGACGCGCACGAAGGCGGCGATCTCCCCCGCCCCCAGGTCGCGCGCGGCCTCCTGGATCGACGGGTCGAGCGTCTGCAGCCGCGGCAGGATCACGAGCACGCCGTAGGGCACCGAGACGACCACGTGGACGAAGAGCACCGACGCGAGCGACTGCTCGAGGCCGATCGTCTTCAGGAGCACGAGCATGCCGACCCCGAGGACGACGTAGGGGACGACGAGCGGCAGCATGATGAGCGCGGTGACCGCCGGCCGGGCGAACACGCGCGGCGCCGACAGCGCGAGCGCCGCCAGGATCGCGAGCAGGGTCGCGGCGACCCCGTTCAGCGCGGCGATGGCGGCGCTGCGCTTCACGGCCGCCAGCAGCAGGTCGTTCCCGAGCGCGACGTGGTACCAGTGGGTGGTGAAGCCCGCGAGCGGCAGCGTCGGCGTGGTGTTGTCGTTGAACGAGAAGATCACGAGCACGACGACAGGCGCGTACAGGAACACGACCATGAGCAGGAAGTAGCCGCTCAGGATCCCGCGGGCGATGCGTCCGGCGGCGGCGTTCATCGGGCCGGCCCGCGAAGATCGGCGGTGAGGTACTTCGCCGAGACGGCGATCAGGACGACCACGATCGCCATGAGCCATACGGCCATCACCGCCCCGAGCGCCCAGTCGGTGGTGTTCACGAACGAGTCCTGGATGAAGTTGCCGAACATGCTGTCGTCGGAGCCGCCGACGAGCGACGGCGCCACGAACTCGCCCGTGGTCGGGATGAGGACGAAGACGAACGCCGCGATCACGCCGGGCAGGCTGAGCGGGAACGTCACCTTGCGGAACGTCGTGAACCTATTGGCGCCGAGATCCTCGGCCGCCTCGAGGATGCGCTTGTCGAGGTTCTCGAGGACGACGAAGATCGGCAGGGCCACGAACGGGATCCACGAGTACGCGAGCACGAGGCCGATCGCGAACTTCGAGTGGAAGAGCCACTCGACCGGATGCCCCTTCGCCCGGCCGAGCTCGACCAGGATCGAGTTGATGGTGCCGTCTGACGAGAGCATCACGGTCCACGCATACACGCGCAGCAGGTAGCTCACGAAGAACGGGGCGAGCAGCACGAGCAGAAGCGTGTAGCGGCGCCGGTGGGCGACGAACGCCAGGTAGAACGCCAGCGGGTAGGCGGCGAGCACGGCGACGGTCGAGACGATGAGCGTGATCGCCATCGACGTCTTGAAGCGGTCGAAGTACACCGACGTGCCGTCGTGCAGGTAGGGCAGGAAGCTCTTCCACGTGTCGAGGTCGAACTTCGCCGGCGGGAAGATGAGGTTGGTGAGCAGATGAACGCTGTAGAGCGCGATCAGGATGATCGGCACGATCAGGCCCGCCATCAGGTAGGCCGTCACGGGCACCGAGAGCCACGCCCGGCCCGGACGCCACGGGCGCCGGCGGGGGAAGCCCCGCCGGCGCCCGTCGGTGTGCGCCTCGCTCATAGGGCCGCTAGGAGACGACCATCTAGCTGGCCTTGACCTCTTCCCACGCGGCCTGGTAAGCCGCCCGCTGCGGGATGAACTGCTCGAGGTGGACAGGCGCGGCGAGCCGGTTGGGGTCGCCGATCCTGAGCGCGTCGGCCGCGGCCGGGAGCGCATAGGCCTTCGGGTACTTGGGGCCCTGGATCTGGAGGTCGGACTTCTTCACCGTCGTGTTCGCACTCGCGTACACGAAGGAGTTGAAGAGGTCGACGCAGGCGTCGTGGCCGATGAACGAATCGACGTACTTGTGGCAGTGGTAGTAGTTCTGCGAGCTCTTCAGCATGATGAATCCGCAGTACCACGCCAGCTGGCCCTCGGTCGGCGTCAGCCAGCCCGTCTTCAGGCCGGCAGCCAGCATGTCGTTGTAGTCGTTCGGCCAGGCGTACGTCACCCAGATATCGCCCGACTTGAACGCGGGCTGCATGTCGTCGTACTCCAGCTTCCAGTAGAACTTGTTGACCTGCTTCTGCTCGATGAGCTTCTGCTTGGCCGCCTCGATCTCGGAGTCCGACATGTCGTACGGGTTCGAGACGCCGTTCACGAGGCCGGCGATGACGAGCGGGGTCGTGAACCCGTCCCACATCGAGATCTTCCCGGAGTACTTCGGGTTCCAGAAGAGGTTCCAGCTCGTGGCATCGGCCGGATCGATCTTGTCCGTCCGGTACATGATGCTCGAGTAGCCGGAGTCCCACGGGATCCAGTACTGCTTGCCGTCGACCTGGCCCGCCTTCAGGACCTCGGGATCGAGCTGCGAGAAGTTCGTGAGAAGGCTGGGGTCGAACGGCTGCACGAGCCCCTTGTCGACCCAGTCGCGCACATAGGAGATGCACGGGTGGGCGAGGTCGTACTGGGCGCCGCTCAGCACCTTGGCGACCGCCGCGTCGTCGGACTGGAACGCGGTGTAGTTGATGGTGCTCGCCCCGAACTCGTCGACGTACGACTTGCCGGGGACCTTCATGTAGGTCTGGGCCTTGGTGCCGGCGGCCTCGTACCCCTGCCATTCGTACACGCTCAGGTTGCCGGGCTCCTTGCCGATCGCGGGACGCGCTGCACCGCTATCGCCGCCACCTCCCCCGGAGCTCGATCCGCCGCCGCAGGCGGAGATGAGCACCGTGCCGCCCGCAGCAGCGGTGCTCGCCAAAAAGCGTCGTCTATCCATCTTCCGCGCCATGGTTCCTCCTTGGGCCGGGGGGTGCGCGAAGGTGCGAACATACCGGGGATGGCCCGGGGTGTCTATCTCGTGACCGCCGCAACGCTCTTCGCGTGTCTGCTGGCGGCGTGCGGCGGAGGGAGCGCCCGGGCCGGAAGCGGCGGCGCGCCCGCGAGCCTGCCCGTCCTGCAGGGGGTGCCGGGGCTGGCGGCCGAGGATCGCGTGCTCGACGCCGATGCGCTCGCCCACGACGCCCCGATCCCGAGCCTTGCGGGCGACCTCGAGCGCTGGGGGTTCGTGGCGGGGCGCGAGCGGGAGTTCAAGGGCGCGTCGAAGACCTTCACGGACGTCGTGTCGCGCACGCTCCTCTTCCGCCGGCCGGCCGGCGCGGCGGCTTACGTGGCGTTCGTCGCCGACCACGCAGCCAGCTACTGGGGCCCCGGCTCGGCGGTGCGGCCGGTGTCGTCGGCGGGCCGGGCCGGCTTCTTCGTCCGCGGGGCGAGCTGCGGCTGCCACCGCGAGAGCCCGATCCTCATCACGCTGGTCTCGAATCGGGCGCGGGTGAGCTGGCTGCTCGTGAACGGGCCCGGCGCGACCCGGGCCCGCGCCGAGGCGCTGGCGGCCCGGATGCCGTGACGGGCCGCGTCCTCGTCTGCGACGACTGGTACCCCATGGAGCTCGTGCACGCGTCGCTGCCGCAGGCCGAGCGGGCGCCGGTCGCGGCCGGCGGCCCCGGCGTCGTGGCGCTCCTCGTCGGGCCCGACGCGCCGGTGGCGGCGTCCGACATCGCCCGCATGCCCGACCTGCGCGTCATCTCGACGGCATCCACGGGCGTCGACCACATCGACACGGCCGCGGCCGCGGCGGCGGGCGTCGAGGTGCGCGACGCCGGCGACTACAGCGCCGAGGAGGTCGCCGACCACGCGCTGGCGCTCCTCGTCGCGCAGCTGCGCGGGATCCCGGCCCAGCACCGCTCCGTCCAGGCGGGCGAGTTCGACCACCGCGCCGGCGGCGTTCCCCGCCGGCTGGCCGGGACCCGGCTCGCCATCGTCGGCTACGGCCGGATCGGCCGCGCCCTCGCAGAGCGGGCTTCGGCGCTCGGCATGGACGTGCGCTGGTACGACCCGTATGTCGCGGGCGGCGAGCCCGACCTCGACGACCTGCTCGGCTGGGCAGAGGCGGTGTCGCTGCACATGCCGCTCACGCCCGAGACGGAGGGGCTCTTCGACGCCCGCCGGCTCGCGCTGCTCGCGCACGGCACGGTGCTCGTGAACACCGCCCGGGCGGCGGTCGTCGACCGCGGCGCGATGCTCGCGGCGACCCACCTGCGCGCGGCGTTCGACGCGCTGTGGGAGCGCCCACCGGGCGCCGACCTGCTCGGGCACGACCACCTCGTGCTGACGCCGTACGTCGCCTGGTACTCGGACTTCACCGAGCGCGAGCCCTTCCTCCGCGCGGCCCGCGCGGCGGCGGCGGTGCTGGCCGGCTAGGCGAGGTCCAGCCCCCGGCGTTGCAGGCTCAATTCGGACGTTGCCACGACGATCAACGCCAGAGGTGCCTGCCCGCCCCTCAGCCGAGCATCGACTCCAGGTCCAGAACGCGGCCACGCGTGCGCTTGCCGAGGCCGGATCGCTGGCCGACGCCGCGCCGCGCGTGCTCGCCACGCTCGGCGGGCAGCTGGGATGGGAGCTCGGCGCCGTGTGGTGTGTCGACCGCGAGTCGAGCCGCCTGCGCTGCACCTCCGTCTGGCACGGCGAGGCGATCGACGCCGCCGGCTTCCGCGCCGCCTGCGAGCGCACCGCCTTCCCGATCGGGACCGGGATCCCCGGCCGCGCGTGGGCCGAGGGCGGCCCCATCTGGGTGAACGACGTCGCCCGCCTCGCGCGATCCGAGCGGGTGCGAGACACCGCCCGCCTGGGCCTGCACGCCGCGTTCGCGTTCCCGATCCTCCTGCCGTCGGGCGTCCTCGGGGTGATGGAGTTCTTCAGCCGCGAGGTGCGCCGGCCCGACTCGCCGCTCCTCGAGCTCATGCAGTCGGTCGGAAGCCAGATCGCCCAGTTCATCGAGCGAACCCATGCCCAGGAGATCGCACGCGCCGCCGAGGAGCGGTTCGAGGCGCTGGCCGCGAGCGCGGTCGGCCTCTGGCAGGTGACCGCCGCGGGCGAGACCGTCTTCATGAACGCCGCGATGCGAGCGCTGCTCGAGCTGGACGACGACGATGACCCGTGCGACATCGTCCAGAGCGCGTACTTCGCCGAGGGGTCGCTCGAGCGGATCGCGCAGGCCGAGAACGGCGCGGCCCGGGAGGCCGAGCTCTACGGACGCCGCGGCGCCATCCGCCACGTGCTCGTCTCGGGAGCCCCACTCGCCAACTCGCGCGGCGGCGACATCCTCCGCACGTTCATCGACGTCAGCGAGGGCCGCAGGGCCCAGGAGCAGCTGGCGTACGTCTCCCACCACGACGAGGTCACGGGCCTCCCGAACCGGGCGATGCTGATGCAGCACCTCGAGGTGGCCCTCGCCCGCGCGGGCCGCACGGGCGCCGCGGTGGCGGTGGTCTACGTCGACATCGACGACTTTCGACTGGTGAACGACTCCGTCGGCCACTCCGCCGGCGACGCCGTCCTCCGCGAGGCGGGCGCCAGGCTGCGCGGCGTCACCCGGCCGGCCGACGTCGTCGCGCGCTTCGCGGCCGACGAGTTCCTGGTGCTCCTCGCCGACATCGAGCCGGCGGCCGGGACGGCCGGAGATGCCGCCCACCAGCGCGACTCCGCCCAGGCCGGCCAGGCGACCGCCGGACAGATCCGCCACGCGCTCGAGGCGCCGTTCCTGGTCGACGGGAAGGAGATCTCGATCGGCGTCTCGACGGGGATCGCGGTCGCTTCGCCCGACGGCGCCGACCCGGAGGGGTTCCTGCGCAGCGCCCGCGACGCCATGCTGCGCGGACGCGACGCCGACCGCGGCGGCGGCCCGATCGCCGAGCGGCCGGTCCGCCTCGAGCTCTCGTTCGTCACCCGCCTGCGGCGGGCGGTCGAGCGCGACGAGCTGGTGCTGCACTACCAGCCGGTGATGGATCTGGACGCGGGCCGGATGGTCGGCGTCGAGGCGCTCGTGCGCTGGCAGGACGCCGAGCACGGGCTCGTCCAGCCCGGCGAGTTCATCCCGGTGGCCGAGCGGATCGGCATGATCGGGCCGATCTCCCAGTGGGTCGTCGAGCGCGCATGCCGCCAGGCGCACGAGTGGCGGACGGCCGGGCTCGACCTCCAGGTCGCGATCAACCTCCCGCCGATCCTGTGGCAGCCCTCGATGCTGCGCCGGCTGACGCGGACGGCCCAGACGTTCGGGATCGCCGCCCGACAGCTCATGATCGAGATCACCGAGTCGGCCGCCATGACCGACCCCGATCGCACGACCGGCATCCTCCGCGAGCTCCACGAGCGCGGGTTCGGCGTCGCGATCGACGACTTCGGCACGGGCTACTCGTCGCTCTCGCGCCTGAAGCAGATGCCCGTCACCACGATCAAGATCGACCGCTCGTTCATCCGCGACCTGCCGGGCGACCCGCACTCCGCAACGATGGTGGCCGCGATCATCGGCCTTGCGCACACGCTCGGCCTCGTCCCGCTGGCCGAGGGCATCGAGACGCCCGAGCAGCTGCGCTTCCTCACGGAGCGGGGCTGCCCGCTCGGCCAGGGCTACCACTTCTCGCGCCCCGTCCCCGCCGGGGAGATCGCCGGGCTCTACCGCCGGCTCTCGCCCGCGCGGCGCGCCGCGTAGCTCACACCAGGTCGCGGGGGAAGGACCGCTTCCAGGTCTTCTCGAAGGCGGGCTTGTCGCCCTCCCACGCCCGCAGCGTGCAGCGGACGTGGAACGACTCGGCGTCGCAGCTCATCTCCGAGAGCGATTCGCAGCGCGTGCGCCAGTCACCGCGCCCGATCGCCGCCGCCGTCTCGCACCGAACGCGGGCCGACAGCGGGTCGCCCTCGGCGATCGAGAAGATCGTGACGTTGCGATCCTCGACCTCGAGGCCGTTCGGAAGCCGCACGAGCCCGCCGACCTCCCAGTCGTAGTGGAGCTCCACCCGGCCGGTCGAGAGGTCGTGCGTCAGCGTGCGCCCGGCCGGCCCCGGTCGCAGCACCTCAACCCTGAGCGGCTCGGACTCCTCCGGCTCGCCGAAGTCCGGCAGCGTCTCGTCCTCGGCCCGTGGCTCGCGCACCGGCAGGGCGAGCGTGCTCTCGCCGGCGACCAGCGTCAGCCGCACCGCCTCGGGTGACGGCCACGCCCAGGGCCAGTACGTGGGCGACACACCGACCCGGATCCGATTCCCGGGCGCGAACGCATGGCCGGCCGCGTCGAGCTTGACGGTGACCGTGAACGGCTCGCCAGGGACGAGGGGGGCTGGGTGCTCATCGCTCTCGCGGTGGGTCAGGTTCTGGAGCGCCCGGGTGACGACGGTGGACGCGCCGTCGGGCCAGACCTCGCACAGCCGCACGGCGACGAGCGCGTTCGGCCGGTCGCTCTCGAGCCGGAGCGTGACCTCGGGGTAGCCGAGGATCTCGAGCCGATCCGGCAGCGGGTCGGACGTGAAGCTGAGGCTCATGCCGTCCATCGCCCGCTGGTCGCCGGGCCAGTCGGCCACCTCGCCGTAGGGGCACCACGACCCGGCGTCGAGCCCGGCCGTCTGAAGGCCGACGATGTCGAGCCGGCCCGGCGCGGCGCCGTCCTCGAGCCGGCCGTCGGCGCCGAGGCCGAGCGTGAGCGGCGTCGCATCGGCCCGCGGCCAGCCGTCCTCGGCCACCCAGCGGCCGGCCCGCTCGGTGTAGCACGTCGCCGGCCGCACCGGCTCGTGGATCCAGGCCCGGAGCATCGGCTCGTCCATGATCCCCGTGTCGGCTCCCCGCAGCCAGTGGTCGAACCAGCGCAGCACCTCCTGGAGAAAGCCGATCGTCGGCTGCGGCGGCCCGGCCTGCGGCCAGGCGTGGGCCCACGGGCCGATCAGCCCCTTGCGCGGCACCGACAGGCCCTCGAGCAGCCGTGGGATGGCGTTCGTGTAGCCGTCCGCCCACCCGCCGACGGCGTAGACCGGCGCCTCGATCCGCGAGAAGTCCTCGCACACCGAGCCCTGCTTCCAGTAGTCGTCGCGGCGCTGGTGGCCGAGCCAGTGGTCGATGAACGGCGGCGCCTCGCGCATGCGCCCGATCCACATGTCGCGCCAGCGCTCGCCGACGATCTCCGGGTCGGGCGGCCACCCGCTCCAGCCGAGCATCGACGACGCCCACATGAGCATGTCCGAGCTGATGCAGCCGCCGTCGTAGTGGACGTCGTCGGCGTAGCGGTCGTCGGTCGAGCACAGCGTGACGATCGCGCCGAGCTCGGGCGGGCCGTTCGCGGCGACCTGGAGCGAGTTGAATCCGCTCCACGAGATCCCGATCATCCCCACCTTGCCGGTGCACCACGGCTGCTGGGCGAGCCACGCGATCACCTCGCAGGCGTCGGACTGCTCCTGCGGCAGGTACTCGTCCTCGAGGACTCCGTCGGACTCGCCGGTGCCGCGCTGGTCGACCCGCACGCAGGCGTAGCCGTGCCCGGCGAGATACGGGAAGTGACGCGAGTCGCGGACGGCCGTCCCATCGTTCAGCCGGTAGGGCAGGTATTCGAGGATCGCGGGGCACGGGTCGCGCTCTGCGTCCTCGGGCAGCCAGATCCGCGCCGCGAGACGGCAGCCGTCGGCCAGCTCGATCCAGGCCGTCGGGATCGTGCGGACGGCACGGGGAAAGTCGGTGACGACGCGCACGGCCTGATGTTAACCAGGCGCCGCCGCTATGCCGCCAGCTCGGCCGGCCGCACCTCGACCTCCATCGGCGTGCCCGCGCGCAGGACCGTGACGGATTGCGGCGTGTCGATCGTCTCCGCCGACAGCAGGCGCTGGAGCTCCTCGACGCTCTCGATGGGGCTGCCGTTCAGCGCGACCACGATGTCCTCGGGGCGCAGTCCCGCGAGGCCCGCGGGGCTGCCCGGGGCCACGTCGATGAGCTCGATGCCGGTTGTGCGGCCGAGGGCCGCCACGGCCTTGGGTGGAAGCGGCCTGGGCGCGGCACCCACGCCGAGGTAGGCGCGCCGCACCCGGCCGTCCCGGGCCAGGGCGGCGATCAGGGAGCGCGTGTGGTCGTTGATCGGCACCGCCAGGCCGAGCCCCATGCCCGCGAGCGCGGTGTTGATGCCGACGACCCGGCCGTCGCTCGTCGCGAGCGCGCCGCCGGAGTTCCCGGGGTTCAGCGTCGCGTCGGTCTGGATCACGTTGTCGATCATCCGCAGCGTGCCGCCCGCCCGTGCGGGCAGGGACCGCCCCAGCGCGGACACCACCCCGGCCGTCACGGAGCCTGCGAACCCGTGCGGGTTTCCGATCGCCACGACGAGCTGGCCGACCCGCAGGGCGGACGCATCGCCGAGCTCCGCCGGGCGCAGCTCGCCGTCCTCGATCCCGATCACCGCCAGGTCGCTGAAGCGATCCCGCCCGGTCACCGAGAAGCGGAACTCGCGGCCGTCGGGGAAGGACGCCCACCCCCCGCGGGTCGAGGCAGGGACGACATGGGCGTTCGTGACGAGTTCGCGCGGCGAGAGCACGACCGCGGCGCCGCCCGCCTCTCGCATCCCCGACCGCGAGCGCAGGCGCACGCGGAGGCTCGCGACCGACGGCGAGACGCGCTCCACGACCTCGATGACGGCGCGCGAGTAGGCGTCCAGAGCGTTGTCGTCCACCCGGTCAGCGTAGCTTCGGCCGACCGTGCCCCGGGGGCCAAGCCCACCCCCGGAAACCACCCCGCCAGGGGGCTAGCCCCGGGAGCCTCCAAGCGTCAGACTCGTGCTACATCCCTGGCGCGCACCGCGACGGGGATGCCTCCCTGAAATGCGCCCGCCCGGCTGGACGTCCACCACCGGGCGGGCGCGGAGGACCTAGGCGGCGCGGACGGCCGCCATCAGCTCCATGAAGCAGCCGACCTCCTCCTCGGAGGTCGACGACAGGCCGTTCAACGCGATCTGTAGCTGCAGGCCGAACACCGAAAGCAGCAGGTCCGGACCGGTCGGCATCGCAAGGCCGAAGCTGACGTACTCCGTCCCGCTATCAGCCCCGACGACGCGGTAGCGCCATGAGATGGCCTCTTCTCCCGGCCGCGTGCTCTCCCACCCGAACACGCACAGCCGCTCGCCGACGCGCTCGGCGTCGGTCATGGGCGAGCGAAGCAGCGTTCGCACGACGCGGCTGACGGTCGAGTCGTCGGACGCGGAGGCGTCCTCGATGAGGGATGAGAGCAGGAGCCGGGCCATCGGGGGTAATGGGCGGGAGATCCCAACGTAGGCCCCTTGAGGAGGTTCCGCCTCCCCGGAATAGGGGAACTAGGCCGCGAGCTCGGCGCCCGACTCCACAAGTTCGCGAAGTCCCGCGATGCTCCTTCTGTCGAGTCGCCCCTCCCTGGAGAGCTAGGCGGCGTCGACGTGCCTGAGGCGCGGCGCCCCTGTGCGCACGCCGAGCTCCAGCGCTTGCTGGAGCAGGTCCTCGGCCCTGACGGCCGCCTCGCCGGCCGACCGGGCGGTCGCCGTGACGGCGATTCGCTCCCACCCCGGCGTGTGGAGGTAGGCGCGGATGCGCGGCGTGCGTGCCGCGAACGCCACCGCCGTCACCCGTAAACCCGGGTGGCGGCTGGGACGCTCGACGACCACGGCGTCCTCGGGCCCGAATGGGGGAGCGGCCTCGCCCATCACGAGAACACACCGCACGACCCGCCCTCGGCGTTACGCGGTCGAGGGATTCCCCCAATGCGAACGAGGCGGGCCTGCTCGTACCGTTGGCAACGTTCCGCACGACGCGGCGGCACATCATCAACTGAAGGAGGAGGACTATGCGTCTCTCGATTCGATGGCTCGGGGCAGCGGCCGTCGCGGCCGCCTGCCTCGCAGCGCTGCCCGGGCCGGCGCTGGCCTCGACACGGGCCCATCGCCTGCTGGAGCGCTACCAGCCCGTTACCGTGCTCGACGGTCACGAGGCGTTCGCACCGACCGCGGTCGGTACCTTCGTCGCGGACGCCGACCTTGAGACCCAGACCGGACCGAACACCTGGGCGCTCGTGACCTCGAGCCCGTCGCTCGCGACGCTCCCGGACGCGCCGACCGCGGCGTGCACGGCGCAGGGGCTCACGCCGTGCTACCGGCTGAACCAGCACGATTGCACGCCGGCGGCCGGCATCGCTTCGGTGGCGTGCTACCGCACCGACTGGCTCGACCCCGAGCCGCGGAGCGTCGTCTACGGGCGCGCCACCCACGGCGGGCGGACGACGATCCTCCAGTACTGGTACTTCTACTACGACGACTTCTACAGCTACGACTATCCGCCCGACGACGTCATCTGGCAGACGCACGAGGGCGACTGGGAGGCCGTCACGGTGCTCATCCGCCGTGGGGCCGACCACCCGCGCTGGGTCGGCGTGAGCCAGCACTGCACGGGCGAGCGCCGCAGCTGGAGCGACACGCCCCGGTGGCATGGGTCGACGCATCCGGTGATCGACGTCGGTGTGGGGTCGCATGCCGGCTTCTTCTCGACCGGCGAGCACCCGATCGCGGTGCAGTGCATCCCTGCGCAGGCCGTGGCGTTCTTCCAGTCGCAGGGGCTGGCGCTTCCGAACGACCACGCCAACGGCGGCCAGGCGTACGGGCCGGCCCGGGCCACGGGCGTCCTTCCGACCGCCGTCTCGCGGGTCAGTGCGACACGGCCCGGCTGGATGCGCTTCGCGGGCACGTGGGGCGAGTACCAGCTCTTCCACGCCCCGAGCCCGATCGGAACGCTCGTCTCGGGCTTCTCGCCGGCGACGCCGCCGGCGCAGGGCCTCTGGCAGCACCCGGTTCAGACCGTCCTCAGCTGGCCGCGCACCGGCTGACCGGTGGGCCAACGCCTCGACCCGCCGCGTCGCGGTGGGTCGAGGCTCCTAGCCGGCGACGGCCGCGAGCCGAAGCAGCGGGCAGGGGTCGCTCACGGTGCAGGACGCGCCCCTGATCGCCGCGGCCGCGCTGACGTCGGCCACCTCCTGGATGACGGTCAGCGCCCGCACGAGGAGCTCCGCGTGCTCGGGACGCTCGTCCGCAACCTCGTCAGCGGCCCGCTGCAGCTCGAGGATGAGGGAGCCGAGTTCCACGAGCCCAGCCTAACACGGGCATCTGTTTTCGCTTCTCGGCGCCCGGTATGCTGGCTCACCGTGCGGGGACGGGTGGCGCTTGTGACCGGTGCGAGCAGCGGGATCGGCTGGTCCGTTGCCGAGACGCTCGCCCGCCGCGGAGCCCGGGTCATGGCGATCGCGCACCGCGCGGACCGCCTCGACGCGCTCGCCTCGGAGACCGGCGTCGCAGCGTTCGCCGTGTCGCTCGACAGCGAGGACGGATGCGCACTGGCCGTCCGCGAGACGGAGGCCCGCCTGGGGCCGGTGGACCTGCTCGTGACGTGCGCCGGCATCGGGTCGAACGCCGAGGCCGAGGTCTGGAACGAGCCGCCGGCGGTCTGGAGCGAGACCATGCGCATCAACCTCGACGCCCCGTTTCACCTGACGCGGCTCGCGACTGCGGGGATGGTCGAGCGCGGCTTTGGCCGCGTCGTCCACGTGAGCTCGACCGCCGGCGTCATGGGCGGCGCGCGCATGCCGGCGTACTGCGCATCGAAGCACGGCGTGATCGGCCTGACGCGCGCCGCCGCGCTCGACCTGGCGCCCCACGGCGTCACCGTGAACGCCGTCCTGCCGGGCTGGGTGCGGACGGAGATGGCGGAACGGTCGGCTGCGGCCGAGGCGGAGCGCCGCAGCATCAGCGCCGAGCAGGTCTGGGACGAGCGCGAGCGCTCCTACGCGGCCGGCCGCATCCCGACCGCCGAGGAGGTGGCAGAGACCATCGCGTGGCTGTGCTCCGATGAGGCATCCGGGGTCAGCGGCCAGACGGTCGCCGTGACACTCGGCGACGCCTGGTAGGGCGGCCCGGACGCGCATAATTGCCGCGCAGGGCGGGTATCCACGGCCGCACGTGAGTCTCCGTCACCCGCGCGTCACGTTGGGGCTACGGACCGCGGCCGTCTGCGCGCCCGCGGTGCTGGCCGCGGGCTGCGGCTCGAACCAGTCCATCACGAGCCCGGTCACCGACCCGGCGCGCGAGATCGACACGCTCTGGTGGGCGATGTTCGCGGCGGGCATGGTCATCTTCGCCGTCGTCCTCGGCCTGCTCGTCCTGGCGTTCGTGCGCCGGCGCCGGGACGACGAGCGGCCCGAGACCGAGCGGAGGGCCTATGCCGTCATCCTCGGCGGAGGCATGGTCGCGCCGGTTGTGCTGCTCGCGGTGCTCTTCGCGTTCGTGATCAGGGTCATGCCGGCCGTCTCCGCGCCGAAGCCGGGATCGACCGACCTCACGGTCGAGGTCATCGGCCACCAGTGGTACTGGGAGGTGCGCTACCCGGGCACCGACGCCGTGACGGCCAACGAGATCCACCTCCCGGCCCACACCCCGGTGCGGATCGTCGCGCGCACGGCCGACGTCATCCACAGCTTCTGGGTGCCGCGGCTCAACCGCAAGATCGACATGATCCCCGGCCGCTCGAACAGCATCGAGCTCGACGTGCCGCGGACCGGCATCTACCGCGGGCAGTGCTCCGAGTTCTGCGGCCTGGGGCACGCCCAGATGGCGTTCGAGGTGATCGTGCAGCCCCCCGGCGCGTTCCGGTCGTGGCTCGACCATGAGGAGCAGCCGGCCGCGACCCCGGCGTCCGGGACGGCCGCCGCCGGCCAGCAGGAGTTCGCCGCCGCGTCGTGCGGCGACTGCCACGCGATCCGGGGGACGTCGGCCGCCGGCCACATCGGCCCCGACCTGACGCACATCGGCAGCCGGAACACGCTGGCGGCGCTCACGATCCCGAACACGCCGGGCGACCTGATGCAGTGGATCTCCAACCCGCAGGGGTGGAAGCCCGGCAGCCGGATGCCGGGCTTCGCCTCGCTTCCCCTCTCTGCCCGGCGCGCGCTCGTCGCCTACCTGGAGAGCCTGCGCTGATGGCCGTCGAGAGCCCCGCACCGGCTGCGGCCGAGCGGATCGGCCGCCTCGACCGGATCTGGGCCGAGCGCCCGGGGCTCTCGGGGTGGATCACCACGACCGACCACAAGCGCATTGCCCTTCTCTACCTGGCGACGTCGCTCGCGTTCTTCGCGGCGGGGGGCACCGAGGCGCTCGTCATGCGCACCCAGCTCGCTCAGCCGAACGAGCACGTGGTCGGGCCGGCGACCTACGACCAGCTGATGACGATGCACGGCGTCACGATGATCTTCTTCTTCGTGATCCCGCTTTCGATCGGGGCGTTCGGCAACTACCTGGTGCCGCTCATGATCGGGTCGCGTGACATGGCGTTCCCGCGGATGAACGCGCTCAGCTTCTGGCTCTACCTCGGATCGGGGCTCCTCGTGTACTCGAGCCTCGCCCTCGGCATGGCTCCCGACGCCGGCTGGTTCAACTACGTGCCGCTCGCGTCGCGCAGGTTCAGCCCCGGGCTCGGCATCGACTTCTACGCGCTCGGCCTGATCCTGAACGGCGTGTCGTCGACCGCGGCGGCGGCGAACTTCCTGGTCACCATCGCCAAGCTGCGCGCGCCCGGGATGTCGCTCAACCGGATGCCGCTCTTCTGCTACGCGATCCTGGCGACGTCCTTCTCGCTGATCTTCGCGCTCCCGCCGCTCACGGCCGACCTGGTCTTCCTCGAGCTCGACCGCAAGCTCGGCTTCAAGTTCTTCGATGTGGCCCACGGCGGCGATCCGGTGCTGTGGCAGCACCTGTTCTGGATCTTCGGCCACCCCGAGGTCTACATCATCGTGCTGCCGGCGTTCGGTATCGCGACCTCGATCATCCCCACCTTCACGCGCCGGACGATGGTCGCCTTCCCGCTGGTCGCCGTCGCCGAGCTGCTCGTGGCGTTCATCGGGTTCGGAGTCTGGGTGCACCACATGTTCGCCACGGGCCTCCCGCAGATGACGATGGTCTTCTTCGCGGCGGCGAGCCTCATCATCGTCATCCCGAGCGGCATCCAGATCTTCGCCTGGTGCATGACGATGGTCACCGGCCGGCCGGAGTTCAAGACTCCGCTGCTCTTCATCGTCGGCTTCATCGTCTTCTTCGTGTTCGGCGGGCTCTCGGGGATCACGCTGGCCGCCGTGCCGTTCGACCAGCAGGTGACGGATACGTATTATGTCGTCGCCCACTTCCATTACGTCATCTGGGGCGCCGCCGTGTTCCCGCTCCTCGGCGGGTTGTACTACTGGTTCCCGAAGGTGACCGGCCGGATGTACCACGAGCGGCTCGGCCAGGCGACGTTCTGGCTGGTCTTCGCCGGCACGAACCTCACGTTCTTCCCGATGCACATCGCGGGGATGCTCGGGATGCCGCGGCGCGTGTGGACGTATCCGTCAGGGCTGGACTGGAGCGCCGAGAACCTGGTCTCGACGATCGGCGCGTTCCTGCTCACCGCCGGGCTCCTGGGCATGCTCGCAAACCTCGTGATGAGCGCGTACACGGGCGCACCGGCCGGGCCGAACCCATTCGGCGGTGCCACGCTCGAGTGGGCGACCACCTCGCCGCCTCCGCCCTACAACTTCGCCGTCATCCCGCGCGTCACGAGCGCATACGCATCGTGGGACGACGACGACCGCGCTGACGACCGCCGCCGGCTCGAGTCGGGGGAGCTCGTGCTCGAGACGGGCCATGAGACGACTGCGAGCACGCCCGTCGACGGGCACCTCGACGACGTGCTGCACATGCCGTCGGAGTCGCCGTGGCCGTTCGTGCTCGGCATCGCGGCGACGCTGGGCACCGCATTCGTGCTGACCGATCACTACCTGATCGCCGCCGCGACGGCGGCCCTCGCGGCGGCCGTTCTCGTCCTGTGGCACGCCGGGGAGCCGGCCGCGGCATGATCACGGCGCCCGTCCCTCGCGCCCGGCCCAACGGCTGGTACGGCATGCTCGCGCTGGTGGCGACCGAGTCGGCCCTCTTCGCCTCGCTCCTTGCCACCTACGCCTACCTGCGCTTCCACGACCCCCACTGGCCACCGCCGGGGATTGACCCGCCCAGCATCACCGCACCGCTCGTCCTGGCGCTCGTCCTCGTGGCGGCGAGCGCGCCGATGGCGCTCGCAGCCCGCACGGCGCGACAGCGGACGGCGGGGCCGTTGATCGCCCCGGTGGCGCTCGCGCTGGTCGTCCAGGCCGCGTACCTCGCCTTCCAGATCCATCTCTACGCCGACGACCTGGGCCGCTTCTCGGCCAGCGGGAGCGCGTACGGGTCGATCTACTTCACGCTGCTCGCGGTGCACCACGCCCACGTGGGGATCGGTGTCCTCCTCGACTGCTGGCTGATCGCGCGCCTGCGCGGCGGCCTCACCGGGTACCGGCGGACGGCCGTGGGGGCGATCGCGCTCTACTGGTACTTCGTCAGCCTGGCCGGCCTCGCCGTGACGGCCACGATCCTCACGCCGGCATGGTGACGCCGGGCCGCATCCGGCGGCTCGCACCCGCGCTTCAGGTGTACGCCGTGCTCGGGCCGCCGCTGGCGTGGACGGCGCAGCTGGTCACCGGCTACGGGCTCACCGAGGCGGCATGCGGGCCCGCCGGGAAGGGCTGGGGCATCGCGGTCCACACCTGGGAGGGCGCGATCCTCGCGGCCGCGCTCCTGGCCGCCGCGGGAGGATGGGCGTCGGCGCTGGCCCTCCACCGTGCGGCCGGCCGCGGCGAGCTCGACGATCCGAACGGGCGGCTGAAGTTCGTGACGACGATCGGGCTCGCCGTCGGCGTGATCTTTCTCGCGCTGATCCTCTATACGGGAACGGGCGTGCTCACGCTCGATGAGTGCCGGCGGTGAGAAGGGCGGCCCTCGTCATGCTCGCCGCGTGTGCGCTCCTCGGCGCCTGGACGGCCTCGGCGGCGCGCGCCGCCGGCGGCGCGCAGACCACACCCGTGGCGCAGGGCGCCGAGCTCTACGCCGAGAACTGCCAGAGCTGCCACGGGATCGGCGGGACAGGGAAGCCCGAGCCGGGCCCGGTGAACGGCGTCGGCGACGTGAACGGGTTCGGGCCCTCGCTCGCCGGGGTCGGGGCGCTGGCCGCCGACTTCTACCTCCGCACGGGCTACATGCCCCTCCGGAGCCCGACCGTCCAGCCGCGCCGCTCGACGCCGGAGTTCTCGCCCGCCGAGATCCGGGCGCTCACCGCGTACGTGGCCTCGCTTGCGCAGGGCCCCGCGATCCCGTCTCCCGACCCGAGCCAGGGGAGCGTGAGCGAGGGGATGACGCTCTTCACGGAGAACTGCGCGGGCTGCCATCAGGCCGCCGCCGCCGGCGGCTACGTGCCCGACGCGGTGGCCCCGCCGCTCGGCTCCAGCTCACCGCTCGACATCGCGGAGGCCGTCCGGATCGGCCCGAACCTGATGCCGCGGTTCTCGCCCGAGCGCCTGACCGACGCGCAGCTCAACTCGCTCATCGCCTACATCCGGACCGCGCAGAGCCCGGACGACCGCGGCGGCCTCGCGCTGGGGCACGTGGGGCCGGTGCCCGAAGGCCTCGTCGCCTGGCTCGTGGCGGGAGTCGTCCTCGTCGGGGTGTGCATCACGATCGCCCGGAGGCCGGCGTGACCGGGCCCCGATCGAGCCGCCGGGCGGAGCTGGCGGTCGCCGCGCTGCTCGGGCTGGCGGCGGTGTGCGCCGCCGGGTTCGTGGCCGTGTATGCGCTCGACTCGATCGGCCACCAGACGCAGCTCCTCGGCCTGACGCTCGGCGCGGCCTTCGCCTGCCTCGCAGCCGCGTTCATCGCCGGCCGCCGGCTCGTCGCCGGCGAGGACGCCGAGGACGAGTACGGCGGCCCCGCGCCGGAGGCCGCCGACGAGATCGGCGCGCTGGTCGAGGAGAGCGCGACCGGGATCGAGCGGCGCCGCCTCCTGGCGGGCGCCGGCGCCGCCGCAGGCGCCGCCATCGGCGCCGCCCTCCTGGCGCCCGTCGTCTCGCTCGGGCCGGTCTTCGACCTGGCGTCGATGGCCCGGACGCCGTGGCGGCGCGGGCGACGGCTCGTGGACGAGACAGGGGCTCCGGTGGCCGCATCCGCCGTGCGCGCCGACGAGTTCCTGACCGCGTACCCCGAGGGCGCGAACCCGGAGGAGATCGGGTCGCCGATCATCCTGATCCGGCTCGACCCGGCGACGCTGCGGCTGCCCGCTTCGCGGCGCTCGTGGGCGCCGCAGGGCATCCTCGCCTACTCGAAGATCTGCACGCACGCGGGCTGCGCCATCGCGCTCTACCGCGCCCCCCTCTTCCAGCCGGTCGAGCAGCCGCCGGGCCTGGTCTGCCCGTGCCACTACTCGACGTTCGACCCCGCGACCGGCGGCACCGTCGTCTTCGGGCCCGCTGGGCGGGCGCTCCCGCAGCTCCCGCTTCGGATCGACCGGGCCGGGAACCTGCGCGCGGGCGGGACGTTCTCCGGGCCGGTCGGCCCGTCGTGGTGGGGCGTGCGCCGCGGAAGGG
The DNA here is from genome assembly GCA_036258075.1 of Gaiellales bacterium. GTDB lineage: Bacteria > Actinomycetota > Thermoleophilia > Gaiellales > JAICJC01 > JAICJC01. Next base: position 3,954 of record DATAEI010000204.1, on the reverse strand, counting down.
CGACGTCGTGATCCGGGGTGCTGCGAGAACCGTCGACGAGCGGACGCACGCCGCCCCGTTCGGCCTGAAGGCGCTGCGGTACCTCTTCCCCGAACACTGGACGTTCCTGCTCGGGGAGGTGGCGCTCTACACGTTCATCGTCCTGATCGCCACCGGGACATACCTTGCGCTCTTCTTTCATCCCTCGACCGCCCAGGTTGTGTATCACGGGAGCTACGCACCACTCGACGGTATGCGGATGACGGAAGCGTATCGTTCGACCGTCCACCTGTCACTCGACGTGCGCGCAGGCTTACTCATGCGCCAGACGCATCACTGGGCGGCGGACGTCTTCGTCGCCGCGATCGCGATCCACCTGATGCGTATCGTCTTTACGGGTGCGTTTCGCAAGCCGCGCGAGCTGACGTATTACGTTGGGCTCACGATACTTACACTTGCGCTTCTGGAAGGGTATCTCGGCTATTCGCTCGTCGACGACCTGCTGTCGGGCATGGGCCTTGCGATCGGCTACGCCGTGGCCCTCTCCATCCCGTTCGTCGGGGCCAACATCGGCCAGCTGATCTGGGGCGGGCCGTTTCCCGGCACGCCCGACTTCTGGTCGCGGATGTACATCGCCCACGTGTTCCTCCTGCCGCTCCTGATCGCGACGCTGATCGCGCTTCACCTGACCCTCGTGGCGTCGCTTCACCACACCCAGTTCGGCGGCGGCCGGCGCACGGAGCGGCGGCTCGTGGGCCTGCCCGCCTTTCCGAGCCAGGTGCCGCGCTCGCTCGGGCTCATGTTCGCCGTCTTCGCGGCGCTCTTCCTGCTGGGCGGGCTCGTGGAGATCAACCCCATCTGGCTCTGGGGTCCGTATCACGTCGGTGACGGGACGAACGGGGCCCAGCCCGACTGGTACCTGGGCTGGCTGATCGGCGCGCTCCGGCTGATGCCCGCGTTCGACGTCACGGTGCTCGACTACACGGTGATCCCCAACCCGTTCTGGGGCGGCGTCCTCTTCCCGGGCATCGTGTTCGGCACGCTCTTCGCCTGGCCGTCGATCGAGCGTCGGGTCTCGGGCGACCGTGCCCGCCACAACCTGCTCGACCGGCCGCGCGACGTGCGCTGGCGAACGGCCACCGCGACGGCGTTCCTGAGCTGGCTGTTCCTGATCTTCCTGGCCGGGTCGGCCGACCGTGCGTACGTGCTCTTCGGGTGGAGCTACGAGACCCAGCTTCAGGTCTACCGCGTGCTCGTGTTCGTGCTGCCGCCGACCGTGTTCTGGCTGACGCTCAAGGTGTGCGACGAGCTCCGGCGGAACGAGGAGGTGGTCCGCAATCGCCACGAGGCCGAGACCGAGGCTCGTGCCGCGGCCCACCGGACCTGAGCTGGCCGGGCTCGCGGCGGCTGCAGGGGCGCTGCTACCGCTCGGGGGCGCCGCGGCGGTGAACGCGGTCGTGCCCGGGCTGGCATACGTGGCCCGCGTCGAGCGCGTGCGCCGTGCCGGACGCGCGTGGCCGGCCCGGCGGACGGCGGCCGCGCTCGTGGCGCTCACCGTGCTGGGGGCGGCGACGAGCGCGGCCGTGGATCAGCGCGTCCAGGCGTCACTGGCCTGGCACATGACGCAGCAGATGGTGCTGCTCTTCGCCGTGCCGCTGGGGCTCGTGGCCGCACGTACCGACGAGCTCGTCACCCGCAGCCGGCGGTGGGCGCCGTCGGCCGTGACGCTCGCGGCGGCATGGGTCGCGATGGCCGGGATCCAATGGACTCTCCACGTACCGACCGTGCTGGACGGGCTCTGGAGCCGCCCGACCGCGCTGGCGGCCGTCCACTGGGCGCTCGTCGCCGCAGGCCTTGCGTTCTTCGGCTGCGCCTTCGCGGCGGTGCGGGCGCACACCATGCACCCGCTCCTGGTGGGCCTGTACGTCGCGAGCATCATGGCGGGCACGGACGCCATCGGCCTCTGGCTTCTCTTCGACCCTCATGCGGTCTACTCCCGGTACGCGCCCGCGGACCAGCACACGGCCGGCGCGGTCATGTTCGCGGCGGGAATGGTTCCCCTGCTGGTCGGCGCCGGGATCGCCTACCGGTGGATGGCGCCGGACGCTCGTGTCCACGCCGCCGAGACGCGCTGATCGCCGGGAGCGGGCCTCGCGGAGGCTGGCTCACCTCATCAATGAGCCATGCACCCAGCCTGCGACACGGGGAGGTCACGACGCGTACCGAAAGACGAGGTCGAGGAGCAGCCATGGCCCGACCAGACCGCCGACTGCGATGACGCCGAAGGTCGCGCAGACCAGGAACCATCCGAGCAGCGGGTGGCGGCGGTGCACGATTGGCATGGACGTCTCGAGGCGTTGCGGGATGGTTGGCCCGGTTGGGCCAGGATCGAGCCGAGCACCAACGGCGGCGGTCGCTCGTGGGTCGGCTCGATCAGCCAGTTCTGCGAGCCGGTCCGCGACATATCCAATCCACTTCGGAACGAAGGCCCATCCCAACACGAGCACGACCGCGATGTCGCCTGCCTGTTCGTGACCGCTTTCGGTCGCCGCTGCCGCGAGCGCGCCGATCGGCCACAACACAGACACGACGATGTGTGCGGCGGCTGTGTCCGCGGGGCGCTGCTTCGGCGCGGCCGAGACTCCGTTCGCACGACCAACCCTGGCCGTCCGGGCTATGCGGCGAAGGTCAAGCGCAATCACCAGCCCCATCACTGCGAGGAGACCCAAACCGACGGTACCGACCGAAGTCACGGCCTCATCATGGACCCTCCACCGCACCGCGCGCATCCGGGAAATCCCGCCTCGCCAGCGGAAGGTCGGTAAGTGTGGGGCTTTGTCGCTCGCTGGCTGTGACAGCGAGCTCGACGGCGAATGGCCCGGCGGCATGTCGGCCGCGTGCGGGATTCTACGGATCGGAGATGCGTATTTCCCCTGATGCCCGGTGTCGGCTGACGTGGAATCTTGGGCGGTTCCCGAAGCAGAAGGGAGGCCGTCGTGGCCCACAATGTTGGGGCATCCGATACCGGCCTTCGAACGGCTGTGGGAACCCCAGTCGCGAGGGCGGCGATTCCGATGGGCGCCGAGTCGGTAGGCCGGAAGGTCGTGATTCCGCAGTACGGTTACCGTCGGATCGTGGCTGTGTGGGCTGCGGCTGCGCTTCCGATGGGTGTGTTGGCCTGGCTGGTCGCGCCCGCTGTCAGCGACAGGTTCACCGGCACCGGGAATGTCCCGCTCTTCAAGGCGCTGATGGTGTGCCTGACCGCCGGTTTGGTGTGGCAGTTCGTGCTCGTCGCCATCCTCGTCGGCCGCGAGCAGCACACTCTGCGCTGGGCGACGTTGCGCGATGCGCTGTGGCTGCGATCGCCACGTAGTCCCACGAGCGGCCGGGTCGGCGGCAGGCTGTGGCTGATCCTGATTCCGCTGATCGCGGCGTTCGCAGTGGTCGACGGCGTGCCTTGGGTGACCGGCCCGACTGACCGAGACTTCTCGTCGTTCCTCAATTCGGACACAGGCCACGCCTTCTTGTCCGGCGCGTGGGGTTGGTACGCCTTGATTCTGTTGTGGTTCGTGTTCAACACCATGCTCGGGGAGGAGCTCCTGTTTCGCGGGTTTCTGCTTCCGCGCATGAACGGCGCCTTCGGCCGCCGTGACTGGCTGGCCAACGGGCTGCTGTTTGCCGCGTATCACCTTCACGTTCCGTGGGTCATGCCGGCAACGCTGGTGGACACGTTCATCCTCGCCTACCCGACGAAGCGCTACCGAAGCGCATGGGTCGGAATCGCAGTTCACAGCGCCCAGAGCGTGTTCCTCGCAATTGTCATCCTGACGCTCGTCACCTGAGAACCATCGGGATGAAAGACGCCCGGAGCGGTTTTGTCACATGACCGGAGAGGTGGATTGACATGAGGCGCGTTATCGTGGATCACTACGGCGGGCCCGAAGTCTTGAGCGTTGTGGAGGAGGACGATCCGCG
>DATAEI010000203.1:0-16275 GCA_036258075.1 Gaiellales bacterium | reverse complement strand
CGCCGAGCCGCTGCCGCAGCGCCCGCTGCCGGCGGAGATGCTGGGCCTCGTCCAGGAGGTGAAGGCGTACGAGCGCCTGACCGTCGCGGCGGCGCTGAGCGGCGACCGCGGCGACGCTCTGCGCGCGCTGATCGCCAATCCGCTGACGGGCGGCTACGAGACGGCGGCGCCGATGCTCGACGCCCTCCTCGACGCCCACCGCAAGCACCTGCCGAACTTCTTCGGCTGAGGCTCCCGACCACCCCGGCCACGTTGCTGTGCGCGGCGCGCAGGCCGGCGCGAATCGCGTGCCAAAACGGTCACGACGCCAGGCCGGGGTCTGACCCCGCCGGCCGGCCGTTCGTCGCAATTCGGCAACGGCGGTGACGCGCGGCTCGCGAAACGGTGCCGGATGTGTGCGGCGTCTCACGGCGTGACGAAGTTGTGAGGTGCGTGTGTGCGCTGCGTGGCATCGGGTTCACCGCTCGCCTCACCGCCTAGAATCGCGGCCATGCCGACCTCGGGCTCGCCGTTGTCGCCGGATCTGCCGCTCGAGGATCCCGCCGACGACCGCCTTGGATACGTGCGCTTCTCGCGCCTCATCGCCAACGCGATCGCGGCGATGGCGCCGGCCGAGGGACTCGTCCTGGGCCTCCACGGGCAGCGCGGTGCCGGCCGGACTTCGGTCGCGAACTTCGTGCGCCGCCACCTGGAGGACGTGCCGCATACCGTCGTTACCCAGTTCAACCCGTGGAGGTATGCGGCCGGCGACGACATCGCCCGGCGCTATCTCGCCGCCGTGATCCCGATCCTCGCGCCGGGCGTCGACGTCGGCAGCGACCCGGCTGCGACGCGTGTCGCGGCCGCCGAGGTCCTCCGCCGCGAGCGCACCCGCCACGTGATCGTGATCGACGACCTCGACCGTGTCGCGCCGGAGCGGGCCACCGAGATCGGCCGGCTCGTCTCGGCGGTGGCCGACCTGCCGAACGTCGTCCACCTGCTCGTCCTCGAGCGCACCGCGCTCCCCGAGGGCGACCTGGAGCGCATCATCCAGGTGCCGTTCGACCTGCCGCTGCCCGAGGGCCTGGCGCAGATGCTCTTCGACGACCTGCGCGCGCTCATGGCCGCGAACCCGCACTCGTCGGCCGTCACGGACGAGCACTGGGACCAGATCTTCTCGCCGGGCATCGAGAGCCTGATCGAGACGCCCCGCGACATCGTCCGGCTGATGAACGTCCTGCACCTCACCTATCCGCCGGTCTGCCGCGAGCTGAACCCTGTCGACTTCATCGCCGTCGAGGCGATCCGGGTGTTCCTGCCCGGCCTCTACGACGCGATCCGCCGCCACCCGAACGCCTTCGCCGGAGAGCCGCGGGCGGTCGCCATCGCCGGCGCTGCCGCGGAGACGAGGGAGTTCCACGACGCATGGGCCGCGGAGCTCCCGGAGCGCACGCGCGAGGCCGTCCAGACGCTGGTGCTGCGCCTCTTCCCGGCCGTGCCGGACTTCCCCGGCGCGGTCGTCAGCCGCGACATGAGCGGCAACGCCCGCCAGGGCTTGCACGTCGCGAGCCCCGAGCTGTTCGAGGCCTACTTCAACTTCGTCGTCCCCGAGACGACCGTGTCGAACGCCGAGATGGACGCCCACATGGCCCACCTCGACGACCGGGCCGCCTTCGCGGCGCTTCTGCTCCGGCTCGCGTCCGAGCGCGACTCCTCCGGCGCCCCGCGCGTGACGAGCTTCCTGGAACGGCTGCGCGACGGCGTCTCGACCCTCGACGCGGAGCGGGCCGCGAACGCGGTCGGCGGGCTGCTCGCCGCCGGCGACGACCTGCCCGACCGCCAGGCTGCGGTCGGGCTCGTCGTGGCGCTCCTGCGCCAGATCCCGCCGGCGGCGCGCCGCGAGCTGATCTACCGCGGCGGCGTCTCGGGCGGCATCGCAACCGCGGCGGGCGTCACGGTGGCCCTCGGCCAGGAGCACGGCCGCCACGGCGCCGATCCGCTCGAGCCGGAGGATGCGCGGCTCGTGTCGGCCGTCGAGCTCGAGCAGCTCGAGCAGGCCGTCCTCGGTCGCATCCGCCAGTACGCCGACTCCGGCCGGCTGGCGTCGGCCCCCGACCTGCCGGCGCTGCTCGCGGCCTGGCGGGCCTGGGATGCCGACGGCGCGCCGCGCTGGGTGGCCTCGGCGATCCAGCGCGACGACACGCTGGCCCGGATCATCTCGGCGTTCGTCCTGCGCGTGCGCTCCGACGGCGGTCCGGCGCGCAGCCCGCACGGCAGCCTGCGGCTCGACCCGGAGGCGCTGCGGCCGTACGTGCCGCCGGAATCCGTCGTCGAGCGAGTCCGGCGCCTGGCGCGCGACAACTCGCTGCCCGCCGAGATCACAACCGCGCTCGACCAATTCGTGTTGGAATACGAGCTTCGGCAGGAGAACGCCGTCCCACTGCAGGACGAATAGGAGGAGTCGCATGGCAGGCCAGACGCTCCACGACGTGCGCCCGGACGCCTTCAACTACGTCTGGGACAACTCGATCGCGCCCGTCGTCGAGGTGGAGTCGGGGGACGACGTCGAGCTGCACGTCCGCGACGCGTCGGACGAGCAGATCAGTGCGAGCTCCGGAACCGACGCCGTCGCTGCGCTCGACTTCTCGCACGTGAACCCGGTGTCGGGCCCGGTCTTCGTGAAGGGCGCGAAGCCCGGCGACACGCTCGCGGTCGAGATCCTCGAGCTGCGTCCGCGCGACTGGGGCTGGACGGCGATCATCCCCGGCTTCGGCCTTCTCGCGGACGAGTTCCCCGACCCGTGGCTTCGGATCTCGAGGGTCGAGGAGGGCGAGCGCCGGGTGGCGTTCGCCGACGGCGTCACGCTTCCGTTCGAGCCCTTCCCGGGCACGATCGGCGTCGCGCTCCCCGAGCCGGGCGAGCATTCGGTCGTGCCGCCTTCCGTCTGGGGTGGCAACATGGACGTGAAGCACCTGCGGGCCGGAACGACGCTCTTCCTGCCGGTCGGGGTCGAGGGCGCGCTCTTCTCGGTCGGCGACACGCACGCCGCGATGGGCGACGGCGAGGTGTGCGGCACCGCTGTCGAGGCGGCGATGGACATCACGGTGCGCCTGAGCGTCCACCACGACATGCCGATCGCGGCGCCCCAGTACCACCTCGCGGCTGGAGACCTGGCCCGTACCGAGGCCGGCTCCCACCACGTGACGACGGGCGTCGGGCCGGATCTCATGGAGGCGTCCCGCGCCGCGACGCGGGCGATGATCGACCACCTCGGCTCGCGCTACGGGCTCGACCGCCAGGAGGCATACGCCCTCTGCTCGGTGGCGTGCGATCTCAGGATCCACGAGGTGGTGGACGTCCCCAACTGGGTCGTCGGCATGTTCCTGCCCGAGTCGATCATGGAGGGTCGGTCGTGAGTGCACCGCAGGGTTCCGGGCTCAGGCGCGAGCTCCGCTTCTGGGAGACCATCGCGCTCTCGATCGGCATCATGGCGCCGACGGCCGCCATGGCACTGAACGGCGTCGGCGTGGCCGCGAACGTCGGCCGGGCCGTGCCGCTGCTCTTCATCGTGGCGACGATCGGCGTCTTTCTCGTGTCGTACGGGTTCGTGCGGCTCTCGGCGCACTACGCGCACGCCGGCTCCGTGTATGCGTTCAGCGGGGCCACCCTCGGCCCGCAGGCCGGGTTCTTCGCCGGCTGGGCGCTCCTGGGCACGTACCTCGCCTTCACGGCCGCATCGGCGTCGGAGATCGGGCTCTTCTTCGGCGCCTTCCTCGACGGCACGGGCATCTGGCACAACCCGGAGTGGGTCTGGATCGCGCTCGTCGCGGCCGTCCTGATCGGCCTCCTCGCGTACGGCGACATCAAGGTCACGACCCGGGCCCTGCTCTCGATGGAGGCCGTCTCGGTCACGCTCATCGTTGTCCTCATGGTGGTCATCTTCGCCAAGCTGATCGGCGGCACGCCGCCCGGCCACGGCGCGATCTCGAGCGACGTCTTCTCGATCCCGTCGGGCGTGGGGGCCGGGGCGTTCGGGCTCGGCGCCGTGCTGGCGTTCCTGTCGTTCGCCGGCTTCGAGGGGGCGGCGGCGCTCGGGGAGGAGACGGACAACCCCCGGCGCGAGATCCCGAGGGCGATCCGAAACGCGGTGCTCGCGGCGGGCATCTTCTATGTCATCTGCATGCTGGCCCAGACGTGGGGCTTCGGCACCGACTCCGCGGGCGTCGCCGCCTTCGCGAGCTCGGGCTCGCCGCTCGGCGACCTGGGATCGAGCTACATCGGCTCGTGGATGGGCGACGCGATCAACTTCGGCGCCGCGGTGAGCGCGTTCGCGAGCTCGCTCGGCACGGCCACCGGCGCCTCGCGCATCCTGTATGCGATGGGCCGCGACGGGTTCGGCGGCCGCCGCCTCGGCACGTCGTCGGCGCGCACGGGCGCGCCCGCCGCCGCGCTGACGGTCGTCATGACGATCGCGATCGCCGCGATCATCGGCATGCGCCTGAACGGCACGAACGTCGTGAACGCCTTCTTCTATCCGGGCACGATCGGCGTGCTCAGCCTGCTCGTCGCCTACGTCGTGACCAACATCGGCGCGATCAAGCTTTTCGCCTTCGACCGCCAGGAACGGCCGTGGGAGATGGTGATCTCGGGGCTCGGCATCGCGTTCCTGCTCTACGTGCTGTGGCGGAACGTGAGCGACCAGGTCTATCCCTACAACCACTTCTGGCAGCTGGTCGCGGTGTGGCTCTTGGCCGGCCTTGGGATCGTGCTCGCCGTGCCGGGGCTGGCCCGCCGGATCGGGAGCGGGCTCGCGAAGCTGGAGGGTGGAGACGCCGCGGTGAGCGGCGACTAGACCGCCGCGACCGCCGGGATCTCGGCCGCCAGCCGCTGCACCTTCGCGATGGCCTCGACCGCGTGCTCGACGCCGGCCTCGTCCGAGCGGAAGATGCACTCGTTGAGATAGACCGCGGTGCGCTCGCCTGCCGCCTCGGCCACCGGGAAGCTCATCTTCGCCGGGTCGAGCCGGTCGGCGTGCTCGACGGCCACCGGCAGGCGCGACCGCGCCGGCTGGAAGAGGTCGTAGCGGCTCATCGGCGGGTACTGCACCTCCGCCGGCACGCCCTCGGCCTCGAGCGCCTCGGCCACCTGCTCGTTCGTGGCTCCGGCGAACGCCTCGGGGTCGATCTCGAAGATGTAGCGGTAGAAGCTCCACCGCGTGATGCGCGGGTCGCGGTGCTTGATGGTGACGCCGGGGATGTCCGCCGCCAGCCGCTCGAACTGCTCGCCGAGCCGCGCCCGCCGCTCCTGCTGGGCGGGGAAGCGGCGCAGGCCGTTCACGAGGAGCGCGCAGGCCAGCTCGCCGAGGCGGTAGTTGGCGCCGAACGTGTACTCGGTCTCGGCCGCGTCCTTCGGCCGGCCGCAGTCGATCAGCGAGTGCGCGAGCCGCGCGAGCCGCTCGTCCTGGGTGGTGAGCGTGCCGCCCTCGCCGGCCGTCAGGATCTTGGTCGACTGATGGCTGAACGAGCCGAAGTCGCCGATGCAGCCCGCGCCCTGGTCGCGCCAGCGCTGGCCGTGGGCGTGGGCGCAGTCCTCGACCACGAAGAGATCGTGCCGGCGGGCGATCTCCATGATCCGGTCCATGTCGGCCATCTGCTGGCCGAGGTGGACCGGCATGATCGCGCGCGTGCGCGGCGTGACCGCCGCCTCGACCTGGTCGGCGTCGATCGTCCAGCGCTCGGGCTCGACGTCGACGAAGACCGGGAGCGCGCCGGCCGCGATCGCGGCGTACGGCGTCGCGGCGAACGTCAGCGCCGGGATGATCACCTCGTCGCCCCAGCCGACCCCGAGCGCCTTCAGCGCCACCTCCATAGTGACGGTGCCGTTCGCCATGACGATGCCGTGGGCCGCGCCCTGGTAGGCGGCGAACCCCGCCGCGAACTCGCCCGCCTTCGGCCCCGGCTCGGGGAAGCCGCCGACCTGCCCGCCGCGGACGACCGCGGTCACCGCCTCGACGTCGGACTCATCGAGCGACGGCCAGTCCGGGTAAGGGGCGGAGCGCACCGGCGACCCGCCCGAGATCGCAAGCCGGCTCACCTGGGACCCCTTGACTTCCGTCCGCGATCGCGCATATCGTCTCCTACTGTCAGGAAAGTTTCCTTACTATACGGCCAGCGGGAGGCTGATCGTATCGAGCCGGCATTCGCACCCGGAACGCCGAGCCTGCTGCGCGCGATCAACGAGCGAGCCGTGCTCGAGCTGATCCGCACGGGCGGCTCGGTGTCGCGCGCCGAGGTGGCGCGCCGGAGCGGCCTGTCGAAGCCCACGGTCTCGCAGGCGCTGACCGGCCTCCTCGGCTCCGGGCTCGTGCGCGAGGTCGGCCGCGAGAGCGGCCGCAAGGGGCCGGGCGCCGTCCTCTACGAGCTGAACCCGGAGTCCGGCTGGGTCGTCGGCATCGACGTCGGCCGCCAGTGGGTGCGCGTCGCACTGGCCGACATCACCGGGCGGATCGTGGCCCGCGCCGACGAGCGCACCCGCGCCCGCAGCGCATCGGCCCTCGTGGCGCAGATCGGCCGGATCGGCCGCGGCGTCGCCGCCGAGGCCGGCCTGAGCTGGTCGCAGGTGACCCATGCGACGGTCGGGAACCCCGGAGTGCTCGACCCCTCTCGCGGCCAGCTCTCCCTGGCGCCCAACCTGCCCGGCTGGGGGAAGCCCGGCCTGGTCGAGGCGATCCGGGCCGAGCTCGGCACGCGCACGAGCTTCGAGAACGACGTCAACCTGGCGGCGCTCGGCGAGCGGGCGCTCGGCGCCGGTCGCGGCGTGTCCGACTTCTGCTTCCTGTGGATCGGGACGGGGGTCGGCCTCGGGATCGTGATCGGCGGCGAGCTCCACCGGGGCGCGGGCGGGGCGGCTGGCGAGATCGGGTACCTGCCGCTGGGCGCCGGTGACCCGCGCGACCGGGCGGTTCGCCGGCGCGGCCTCCTGGAGGAGTCGGCGTCGGGCGCCGCCGTCATGCGCGCCGCCCGCGATGCCGGCGTGCGGGCCCGCACGCCGAAGGCCGTCTTCGCGGCGGCCCGCCGCGGCGAGCCGGCGGCGGTCAGGGCCGTCGACGTCGAGGCGGCCAGGATCGCGCTCGCCATCGCGGCGGTCGTGCCGGTGCTCGACCCCGAGCTCGTGATCCTCGGCGGCGGCGTCGCCCGGGGCGGCGGCGACCTGCTGCTCGGGCCCGTGGGGCGCGAGCTCGCCGAGCTGTCGCCGTTTCGGCCGCGCCTCGCGATCACGGAGCTGGGCGACGAGGCCGTGCTGCACGGAGCCGTGTCGGTGGCCCTGGCCGCCGCGCAGGAGGAGATGTTCGATCGCACCCGCGACCTGGAGAGAAGGGAGATCGTGGCATGAAGGTTCACACGCGCATCAGACGGTGGGGAGGAGCGCTGCTGCTCCTGGGAGTCACCGTCGCGGCCGCCGGGTGCGGCGGCAGCAACTCGAGCGGCTCGGGCGGGTCGTCCGGCTCGTCCGGCTCGCACACGCCGGTCACGATCACCCTGTGGCACCTCTTCGGAGGCGAAGAGGCGCCCGTCTTCAAGAAGGCCCTCGCCGGGTTCCACAAGCAGTACCCGTGGATCACTGTCAAGGCCGTCGTGCAGCCGAACACGGTCGACGACACGTTCGACCCGAACCTCATCAACGCGATCAAGGGCGGGAACCCGCCCGACGTCGCCCTGCCGTTCGGCCCCGACTATGTCGCCCAGTACTGCACGAGCGGGCTCTGGCAGGACCTGGCGCCGTACATGCAGCGGGATCACGTCAACATCGCCGACTTCGCGAAGGCCGCGGTGAGCTACACGAACTTCGGGGGGAAGCAGTGTGCGCTTCCGTCCTTGACCGACGCCTACGGCCTCTACTACAACAAGGACCTGCTCGCCAAGGCTGGGATCACCTCTCCGCCCAAGACGATGACCGAGCTCATGGACGACGCCAAGAAGCTCACCGTCCGGAACCCCGACGGCTCGATCAAGGTCGCCGGCTTCGTGCCGCTCAACCAGTGGGAGGAGCTGGGCCCGTCGGATCTCGGACGCGCCTGGGGAGCGAAGTGGTTCGACGCCAACGGCGACCCGCAGCTCGCGACCGATCCAGGCTGGACCTCGGCGTTCGAGTGGCAGAAGCAGCTGATCGACTGGTACGGCTACGACAACATCGAGAAGTTCTTCGCCACCTACACGAACGCCGAATTCAACGCGAACAACGCCTTCGAGACGGGCAAGGTCGCGATGACGTTCGACGGCGAGTGGCGAACGGCGTTCATCGCCCGCGACAACCCGAAGCTGAACTACGACACCGCGCCGTTTCCGGTGGCCGACGACCACCCCGACCTGTATGGGTCGGGCCGCGTGGGCGGAACCGTGGTGGGCATCCCGAAGGGGGCGAAGCACCCCGATGAGGCGTGGCTGCTCGTGAAGTACCTGGCGACCGACACGAACTACCTCGTCACGATCGCCAACGACGCCGGGAACGTCCCGACGACGACGGCCTCCGCGTCCTCGCCGAACCTCGCGCTGCCGCCGGAGTTCAAGACGTTCATCGACGTCTGGAACAACCCGACGTCCACCTTCGAGCCGCCGCTCCTGCCGCAGGGGGCGGGCTACGGCGACCTGGCCGACAAGTTCGAAGGCCAGTGGCAGGCGGGGAGGATCACCGACCTGCACGCCGCGCTCACGAAGCTCGACAGCGACATCGCAAACCAGCTTCAGCAGGGAGAGGTGCCGTAGCCCTCGCCGAGGAAGCACCGCGTGTGGCGGTCACGCGCACGCCGGCCGAGCGCCGGCGTGCGCGCCGCCGCGTCGCCCTTTCGAAGTACGGAGCCGTCGCGCTCCTGCTCTCGCCGTGGATCGTCGGGTTCGCGCTCTTCACCGCGATCCCGATGGCGTTGAGCCTCTACTACTCGTTCACGCACTACGACCTTCTGAATCCACCCCACTGGGTCGGCCTCGACAACTACCGGTTCATGTTCGGGCTCGGCACGATCAACGGACGCTCGCAGGCCGACCCGTACTACTGGCAATCCGTGCGGAACACGTTCTGGATCATCGCCGTGGCGGTGCCGCTTCGCATCGTGTTCGCGCTTCTGACCGCGATGCTCCTGACGCGTCCGAAACGCGGGGTGAACGTCTACCGGACCGTGTTCTTCATGCCGTCGCTCGCGCCGACGGTGGGGAGCGCGCTCGTCTTCGTCTATCTCCTGAACCCGACCACCGGCCCGGTGAACCAGGTGCTCGGGCAGATCCCGGGGATCACGGCGCCGCTGTGGTTCTACGATCCGACGTGGGCGAAGCCGGCCCTCGTCATCCTGGGCCTGTGGGGGATCGGCGATGCGATCGTGATCTACCTGGCCGGGCTCCTGGACGTGCCCCGCGACCTCTACGAGGCCATCTCGATCGAGGGTGCGAACGCCTGGCAGCGGTTCCGCTACGTGACGCTGCCGATGATGACCCCGGTGATCTTCTTCACGCTCGTGATTGGCGTGATCGACGGATTCCAGTACTTCGACCAGGCGTACGTGTCGGCGAGCACCGCAGGCAGCGGCCCGGGCGACCCGCAGAACTCGCTGCTCTTCTACGGCGTCTGGCTCTACCAGCAGGCGTTCTCGTACTTCCACATGGGCTACGCCGCTGCGATGGCGTGGGTGCTCTTCCTCGCCACGATGGCGTTCACCGCCGTCCTCCTCGTGACGTCGAAGCGCTGGGTGCACTACCGCGGAGGCTTGTCATAGCCACGGCCGCCGCCACCCGCCGGGCCCCGCCGCACATCCGCCGCCGGCGGTTCTTGATGACGATCGCGAACCACGCCGGCCTGATCGCCGTCAGCCTCGCGTTCGCGCTGCCGGTCGTCTTCATGCTGCTCACCGCGCTCATGACCGATCAGCAGGCACTGTCGGCCCGGCTCATCCCCAGCCCCGTGCGGTTCTCGAACTTCACCGAGGTCTTCCGCGACATCGACCTCGTCCGCTTCACGTGGAACACGTTCCTCTACGCTGGCCTCTCGACGGTCGGCGTCGTCGTCTCGTGCGTTCCGGTGGCGTACGCGTTCGCGCGGATCGACTGGCGCGGGCGAAACATCGTCTTCCTGCTCGTCCTGTCGACATTGATGCTCCCGACGCAGGTGACCTCGGTGACGCTCTACATCCTCTGGGCCAAGCAGTTCCACGAATGGACCGGGATCCAGTACATCGGGACGCTGAAGCCGCTCATCATCCCGAGCTTCTTCGGCGACGCCTTCTCGATCTTCCTCCTGCGCCAGTTCTTCCTGACGATCCCGAAGGAGCTGACCGACGCCATCCGGGTGGACGGCGGCGGGCATCTGGAGATCCTCCGCAGAGTGGTGATCCCGCTCTCGAAGCCGGCGATCGCGGCGGTGGCGCTCTTCAACTTCATCTACACCTGGAACGACTTCTACGGCCCGCTCGTCTTCCTCGCGGGCAACACCGACTCACAGACGCTGTCGGTCGCGCTGTCCTCGTTCCGCGGCGTCCACCACGTGAACTGGAACCTCACGATGGCAGCCGCGCTGATCTTCATGATTCCGGTGATCATGCTCTTCTTCCTCGCGCAGCGTGTGTTCATCGAGGGGATCACGCTCACCGGCGTCAAGGGGTGACCGCGGTGGCCGTGCCGCGTATCGCCGTGCTCGGCTCCGGGTTCATCGCGGCGTACCACGCCCGCGCCGTCACGCAGGTGCCCGGCGCCGAGCTCGCCGCCGCGGCCAACTGGCGGCCCGAGTCGCTGGCCCGCCTTGCGGCCGAGTGCGGGATCCCGCGCACGACGACCGATTGGCGCGAGCTCGTCGGCGATCCCGGCATCGACGCCGTCGTCGTCGCGACGCCCAACAGCCTGCACGCGGAGCAGTCGATCGCCTTCCTCGACGCGGGGCAGCACGTGATGGTCGAGAAGCCCATGGCGATGGACGTCGCCGAGGCCGACGCGATGGTCGCCGCCGCCGAGCGCTCGAGCGCCTTCCTCATGGTCGCCCACTGCTGGCGCTTCCATCCCGGCGTGCTGGCGCTGCGCGACCGGATCGCGGCCGGCGGGCTGGGCGAGGTCGTGAAGACTCGCGGCTACGGCGCGCACGCGAAGTGGGGGCCGTCGGGCTGGTTCGTCGACCCGGCCCTGGCCGGGGGAGGGGCGCTGGCCGACATGGGCGTGCACGCCATCGACACCGCCCGGTTCCTGCTGGGCGGGCCGGAGCCCGTGCGCGTGTGCGCCGTCGTCGGCACCCGCTACAGCGATGTCGCCGTGGACGACGACGCCGTCCTTCTCATCTCGTGGTCGAACGGCACGAACTCGGTCGTCGAGTCGGGCTGGTGGCAGCCGCATCTGGGCGGCCTGGAGGCCGAGACCGAGGTCTACGGCACCGGCGGCTACGCGAGCATCTTCGGCTTCACCGAGCCGCCGACGGCCGACTACGAGCACTGCCCGCAGTCGATGTACACGGCCCAGATGGCGGAGTTCGCCGGCGCCATCGGCGAGGGCCGGCAGCCGGAGCCGGACGGGGTCGACGGGCGCGTCGTCATGCGCGTCGTCGAGGAGGCCTACCGGTCGGCGGGCGTGGGCGCGGCGGGATGACGCTCGTCCTCGGGATCGACGGCGGCGGCTCGAAGACGCATGCGGTGATCGCCGACGCCGGCGGGGCGGTGCTCGGGTTCGCCACGAGCGGGCCCGCGAACTGGGAGGTCGTCGGCCTGCGCGGTGCGGGCGAGTCGCTGCGCGAGGCGAGCCGGCGCGCGCTTCAGGCCGCCGGTGCCGACACCCCGGACATCGCGGCCGCCGCGGTCGGCCTGGCGGGGATCGACTGGGAGTCGGACCTGCCCCGGATGACGTCGGAGGTGGAGCAGCTGGCGCTCACCGGGCCGGTCGAGGTGACGAACGACTCGTTCATCGCGCTTCGGGCCGGCACGGCCGACGGCATCGGCGTCGTCGTCATCGCCGGGACGGGCGCCATCAGCGCCGGCCGCTCGCCCGACGGCCGCACGTTCCGGACGCTCGGGCAGGGCGCCGAGTTCGGCGATACGGGCAGCGCCAGCGACGTCTCCGACCGGGCTCTCCTGGCCGTCGCCAACGCCTACACCGGCCGCGGGCCGCGCACGGAGCTCACCGAGCTCCTGTGCACGCTCCACGGGTGCCGGTCGGCCGCCGAGCTGCTCGAGCAGGCGAGCCGGGGCGGCGAGCGCTCCCGCAGCGCCGCGCCGACCGTGCTGCGGGCGGCCGAGAGCGGCGACGAGGTGGCGGCGGACATCGTCCGCTGGGCCGGCACGGAGCTGGGGGATTCGGCGCTGCTCGCGGCGCGCACGCTCGGCATGACCGGCGGGACCTTCCCGCTCGTCTTGGCCGGCGGGCTCTTCCGGGGCGAGAGCACGCTCCTGCTCGACACCCTCGCCGCACGCGTCCACGCCGAGGCGCCGGGCGCGCAGCTCGTCCAGCTCGACACCGCCCCCGTCGCCGGCGCCGCCCTCATGGCGCTCGACATGACCGCCGCCGGGGTCGACGCGGCCGCCGCCCACCGCCTGCGGACCGGGGTGCTCGACGCCGTGCGGGCCCGGGCCGGAGCGGCGCCTCCCGGCTAGGAGATCAGGCTCTCACCCGTTTGCGGGTTGTGTGAAGACGGGATGAAGCCCGATACGTTCCTGAGCATGCGTGGTCGCATCGTCACCGCCGCCGCGCTCGCCGCGGCCGTCCTCGGCGCCGGCGCATGGGCGCTCCTCGCGCCCGGCGCGAGCGCGTCGCCGCTCGCGAAGGCGCCCGGCTGTCCCGTGTTCCCGAAGACGAACGTGTGGAACCGGCGGGTGGATTCGCTGCCCGTCGACCCGCGGTCGAACGCGTACCTCTCCAACATCCCGGCCGGCATCGGCGTCCATCCCGACTTCGGCTCGTTCCAGGGCTACGGGATCCCGATCAACGTCGTCGGCGGCTCGCAGAAGCGAAAGCGCGTGCGGTTCGACTACGGCGACCAGTCCGACCACGTCGGCTACCCCATCCCCAAGCAGCCCAAGATCGAGCGCGGCTCCGACCGCCACATGCTGATCGTCGACCGCGCCCACTGCCGTCTGTACGAGCTCTTCGCGGCCCGCAAGACCTCGCGCGGCTGGCGGGCGGGCTCGGGCGCGACCTGGGACATGCGCTCGAACCACCTGCGCCCGGCGGGCTGGACGAGCGCCGACGCCGCCGGCCTTCCGATCCTGCCCGGTCTCGTGCGCTGGAACGAGGTGAAGAAGGGCGTCATCGACCATGCGCTGCGCTTCACGGTTCCCGTCACGTGCAGGGGGTTCATCTATCCCGCTCGCCACCAGGCCGGGAGCCAGAGCGACTGCGACCAGTACCCGCCGATGGGCCTGCGCCTGCGGCTGCGCGGGGACTACCCCGTGCAGAACCTGCCCCGCCAGGCCCGTGTCATCGCGATCGCGATGCAGCGCTACGGGATCATCGTGGCCGACAACGGCACGGAGTGGTTCGTGCAGGGGGCGTCCAACGCGCACTTCAACGATGACGGGCTGCACCGGTTGAACGAGATCACGAAGAGCGACTTCGTGGTCGTCGACACGAGCACCCTGCGCAACGGTTAAATGCCGTAGACTCCCGTGGGGCGATGGCAAGCATCGGCACCACGCTGCGCGAAGAGCGCATCAGGCTCGGCCTGGGGATCGACCAGGTGGAGGCTGACACCAAGATCCGCGCGAAGTACCTGATGGCGCTCGAGGACGAGCGCTTCGAGGCCCTGCCGGGCACGGCCTACGCGCGCGCGTTCCTGCGCGACTACGCCGAGCAGCTGGGCCTCGACCCGCAGGCGCTCGTCGACCGCCTGAATCAGGTCGTGGGCGTCGAGGACGACGTCGTCTTGGCGCCGCGCCGAAACGTCGCCCCGCGCCTGATCCTCGGCCGGTGGCAGTGGATCGCGATCGGCGGGGTTGCCGCGCTCCTCGTCGCGATCCTCGCGTTCGCCGTCTACTTCGTGGTCTCCGGCAGCGGCACGGGGACGGCCTCGGGCGCGTCCCTGGGCGGGAACGCGGGAACAGCGATCGGGACGTCATCGGCCGTGACCGGGCCGACCGAGCCGGCCGTGCCTGCGGCCCGCGTCGTCTTCCGCGCCGGCCCCGGCAACACCTGGCTCGAGGTGCGCAGGGGCTCTGCGAAGGGCAAGGTGCTCTTCGCCCGCGTGCTCGCCGCCGGGAGCCACGTCCGCCTGACCGCCCGGAAGCTCTGGGTCGACGCCGGGGCGCCGTGGAACCTGGCCGTGAAGGTGAACGGCCGCGGACGCACGGTGCCGGCGAATGCGAAGGGCCATCTCCTCGTCACCCGCTCGGGCGTTCGCGCGGTGGCGTAGGGTAGGCCTGATCCCGGTGGCAGCCGACGACCTCTCCGCGCTCTCGCTCCTGGGCCTCCTCGACGAGCTGGCCTCGGAGAGCCCCGCCCCCGCGAGCGGTTCTGCGGCGGCCGCAGCCGTGGCGATGGCCGCCGCGCTCGTCGAGAAGGGGGCGCGCCGGTCGCCGGGCTGGGAGGACGCGATCGGAGTCGCCGCCCAGGCGCGCTCGATCCGGCGCCGGACGGTGCCGCTCGTCCAGGCCGACGCCGACGCGTACGCCGCCTCGCTGGCGGCGCTCGGCTCCGGCGAGCCGCCCGGCCCCGACCGCGACCGGGCGATCGCCGCGGCGCTGGCCGGCGCCGCCGACGTCGCGCTCGAGATCGCGCGCGCCGGCACCGACGCCGCGTGCCTCGCCGAGCTGGTCGCGGACCGGGGCGAGCCGTCGTGCCGTGACGACGCCCAGGCGGCGGCCGTCATCGCCGAGGCGGCGACCCGGGTGGCGGCGGCGCTCGTCGCGGCCAACCTGACGACATCGGACGGCGACGAGCGCGAGAGCGCGGCCGCGTCGTGCGCCCGCTCGGCCGCGATGGTGCGCGACCGGATGGGCGGAGAGTGACCGGCACCGCGATGGACTGGGCGTCGGTCAGCGACGGTGAGGTCGTCCGCGCCTGCCGGGCGGGCGACGACGCTGCCTGGCGCGAGCTGGTCGAGCGGTTCTCGCGCTACGTGTTCGCGATCGCCCGCGCCCACCGCCTGAACGAGGCGGACTCCGAGGACGTCTTCCAGGAGACGTTCGCGCGCATCTACGAGCACCTGGGACGGCTGCGCGACGACGACTCGGTGCGCCCGTGGATCGGCCAGCTCACCCGCCGTCTGTGCATCGACAAGCTCCGCGCGGCGGCCCGCGACCCCGTGCCCGAGGACGGCTCCGAGGAGCACGGCGCGCTCGACCGCCGGCTCGAGACGATCGACGAGGCGGTGTCGGTGCGCGAGGCGATGCGGTCGCTCTCGGCCGACTGCCGCGAGATCCTCGACCGGTTCTTCTGCCGCGACCAGAGCTACAACACGATCGGCGACCTGCTCGACCTGCCGCCCGGGACGATCGCGAGCAGGATCTCGCGCTGTCTCGGAAAGCTCCGTGCGGCGTACGAGGGAAGATCCGGGCCGGCTTCCGCGTCTGGAGAGGCATGAACGAGAAGACCCCGATGGATGAAGTGCGGCTTGCCGAGCTTCTGCGCGAGCTTCCGCCCGCCCCCGAGGCGTGGCTCCAGGCAGCGCAGGAGCGGCCCGCCATCGCCCGGGCTGCCGACCAGGTGCTCGAGCTCGCCGAGGCCGATGCCGAGTTCCGGCGGACGCTGATCGCCGACCTCGAGGAGGCGCTCCGCGCCGCCGGCCACGAGCCGGATCCGCGGCTGGTCGACACGCTGCGCCGGCGATTGCCGGGCGGCTGACGCACCGGCAGGCCTGAGACACCCGATCATCTAGCGTCCGGGCGTGCGCCGCCCCGATCCCGCCGACGGCATGCTCGTGGCGGCAAACGTGATCTGGTCGCTCAACTACGCGACGACGAAGTACGCGTTCGAGCGCTGGAGCCCGATCGCGTTCTCGGGGCTCAGGTTCGCCACGGCCGGCATCGCGCTCGCCCTGGTCGTGCGCTGGCGGGAGGGCGGCCTCGGCGTCGACCGACGCGACGTGCGGCTGGTCGTCGTCTGCGGCATCGTCGGGATCTTCCTGAACCAGCTCACGTTCACCTATGCGGTCGACTACACCGCGGCGGCGAACGTCGCGCTGATCCTGGCCGCCTCGCCGGCGTTCGCCGCCGTGTTCGCCGTCATGCTCGGGCACGAGCGGGTGCGGCCGGCCCACTGGCTGGCGCTCGGCCTGTCGCTGGTCGGCGTCGGGCTGGTGGTGACGGGCGGCTCGAGCCTGGCCGGATTCAGCCTGCGCGGCGAC
>DATAEI010000202.1:0-5321 GCA_036258075.1 Gaiellales bacterium | reverse complement strand
CGGCGCCGGCAGCCGCGCCGCTCGGCCGCCGCGCAGATGCTCGGGGATCGAGGGGTGCCGGACTCCCTGGCCGCGGACGCGAATCTGCATCACCGGGAAGAGCGGCGGCGCGGGCGTCGAGACCGGCGCCGGCGGTGGATGGTTGCCGACGACGATCGTCCGCCCCGCGAGGGAGCTGAAGTCGACCAACACGTCGGCTCGCTCCGCGGGGGCCAATACCAGCCGGCCCACGCGGACGGGCCGGTCGCAGAGCC
This sequence comes from Gaiellales bacterium, assembly GCA_036258075.1. Lineage (GTDB taxonomy): Bacteria > Actinomycetota > Thermoleophilia > Gaiellales > JAICJC01 > JAICJC01. The sequence goes on along the minus strand of DATAEI010000202.1, from coordinate 5,067 downwards.
CGCCCTCGGCGCCGATCTGCCACATCCTCGTGCCGGGCAGGCGGAGCGTGAGAATCCGGGCATTGCAGCCGTTCAGGAACCGCAGCCGGTAGAGCCGCGGCTCGACCTCGAGGTGCGGCCAGACCTTCCCGTTCACGAGCATGACGTCGCCGAAGTACTCACCGATCCAGGTCGCTCCGGGGATGTCGCTTCGCGGATAGCGGAAGCTGCCGTCCGGGTTGAACGCGCGATCCTGGATCACGAGCGGGATCTCGAGCTCTCCGGCCGGGAGCCGATTGACGTTGCCGGGCGCGCCGGTGTCGAACTCGTCTCGGAGGATGTACGCCCCGGCGAGCCCCGCCGCCACGTTGAGGCGCGTCGCGCCGAGCGCGTGGTCGTGGAACCACAGCATCGTCGCGGGCATCTGCGGGGGCTCATTCGTGTACCGCACGTGCTGCGTCTCGCCGCGGCCGAAGCCGAGGGGCGTGATCGCGGGATTCCCGTCGCTCGTCCCGGCGACGAAGGCACCGTGCAGGTGGGTCATGATCCGCACGTGACGGCCCAGGGGCGTCAGCCGGGTGTCGACCGGGAGCCAGCTCGGGTAGAGCCGCGGGAGCCGGTTCGTGTAGCCGACCCGGAGCGGTGTTCCGGTCTCGGCGGCGATCGCCATCCCGAACGACCCGGCCTGCCCCCCGAGCCCGCTGCCGTCGTCATAGGCCCAGAGCGGCGTCGGCGGCAGGTCTGGGTGGAGGCGCCGGTGGATCTGCCGCAACGTGAAGGCGTACCGGTCTGGCTCCACTGCCCGCGCCACGACGATCCCGTCGCCCGGAACCGGCAGCCGTTCCACGTACCTCGCGAGCGGCCCGGCGCGCGCGAAGCCCACCGCCCGGCCGGGCATGACAGCCGGCAGCGCCAGCGCCGAACCGGTCGCCACCGCCCGTTCCAAGAATTGTCTTCGGGAGTAGACGGGCACGTCCCCCTCGCACCTCGACCTCGCCCCATCCTACCCCCTGGCGGCCGGTCGCGCGAACCGCCCGCTCAGCTGCGCAGCGCCGCCTCGAGCGGCCCCAGGTCGGCCATCGGCGGCTCTCCCGGCCGCCGCCGCGGTGCGTGCGTGCGCACCAGCTCGTAGACCCGCCGGGTGCCGCCGCCGAGCTGGTCGCTGCGGTCGCGCAGGTCGACAGCCTGGGCGGCCAGGTACAGCTCGACGGCCGCGACGTATCGGGCGAGGCCGGTCATCTCGGTCAGGCGTCGAGCCGCCAGCGTGGTCGGGATCACGCGATCCTCGATCCCCTCGGCGGTCGAGGTCGTCGAGAGCTCGAGCGTCGCCGGATGGGCCAGCAGCCGCAGCTCCGCCGTCGCCGCGGACGCGCCGTAGACGACGATCGCGTAGCCGTCCTCGCTCACCGCCTCGTCGTCGCGAAGGCCCGTCGGCAGGCCGCTGAATCCCGAATGCACGAGCTTGTTCGCCCGCTCGCACGACGCCGTCGCAACGTGCGCCAGCGCCAGGCGCAGGTAGTCGACGGTCACCCCGTACGGAACCGAGTCGAAGTTGCCGTTCGAGAGCGCACGGCCGTCGGGGCTGATCGACGGGTTGTCGTGCGACGAGACGAGCTCCGCCTCGACGATCGACCGGCAATGGCCGAGCGCGATGCGCGCCGCAGAGTGGGTCTGCGGCACGACCCGCATCGTCAGCGGATCCTGAAGGTCGCGGTTGAGACCGCCGCCGAGCAGCGACCCGCCCTCGAGCAGCGCCCGCATACGGTCGATCGCCTCGGGGATGCCCGGCACCGGCCGCGCGTCGGCGATCGCGGGGTCCAGAGCCTCGACGTTTCCGAGCATGCCCTCGAACGTGAGCGCGGCCGCCTCGTCGAACCGGTCGAGCAGCGCCCGCACATCCGCCAGCGCGAGCGCCGTCCACCCGAGCGTGAACGCGTTCGAGTTCACGAACGCGAGCGCCTCTTTGTCGATCGGCAGCCATGGCTCGAGCCCGAGGCGGTCGAGCTCGGCACCCCAGTCGCCCTCGCCTGTGAGCGCCTCCGCCAGATCGGCCAGCGGGCCGAGGTCGGACTGGCCCAGCGAGCCCACGGTGCGCACCCGCGGCGAGAGACCCGCGTTGAGCGCCGCCACGAGCAGCTCCGCCAGTTCGAGGCGGACGCCGGAGCGGCCGCGCGCGAACCCGGCGAGCTGCGTCAGCATCGCGGCTCGCACGACCTCCTCGGGGGCAGGCGGTCCGGTGCCGGTGCGGTGGGAGAGCAGCAGCATGCGGTTGAACTCCGGCTGCTCGGCCCGCCCGACCCGGACGCGCTTGAGCGCGCCGACCCCCGTCGTCAGCCCGTACACGCGCTCGCCCTCCGCGAGCAGGCGCTCGGTCACCTCGCGTCCGCGGGTAATCCGTTCCCGCGCCCCGGCCGACAGCTCGACGGGACGGCGATCCCGCGCCACCTCGGCCAGCTCCTCGATGGAGAGGCGGTCGTCGAGGTGCAGCGGGCCGGCCACGCGCCCATGATCGCGCATCCCGCTCAGGGCGCGCGGAAGAATGGCTCGCCCAGCCGCTCCGCCAGCACCGCCACGCCGAGCCCCGGCCCCGACGGCGCCGCGAGCCGCCCGTCGACCGGCACCGGCACACCGGTCGCGTTGTCGGCCGTCACCCAGGCGTTGAAGTCGACCGTCGGGCCGCGGAGCTCGGGCGGCGTCGAGAGCGAGAGGTGCACCATCGCCGCCGTGTCGATGCTGGCCCCGCCCGTGTCCTCGATCGTCACGGGCAGGCCGAGCTCGGCCGCAACGTCCCGGATCGTGACCGCGGGCGTCACACCGCCGACGCGCGAGAGCTTGATGGTGACGCCGTCCGCCGCGCCTGCCCTCCAGGCGGCCAGCAACGCGTGGAGCGACAGGATCGACTCGTCGAGCAGCACGGGCACCGGGCACCGCGCCCGGACGGCGGCGCACTCCTCGAGCGACCGACACGGCTGTTCGAGCGCGTAGTCCGCGTCGCCCGCCGCTCGCACGAACCTGATCGCCGTGGCCGACGACCAGCCGCCGTTCGCGTCGGCGACGAGCTGCACGCCCCGGCCGGCGGCCTCACCGACGGCCAGCAGCCGCTCGGCATCAGCGCGGACGTCGCCGCCCACCTTGACCTGCAGCCGCCGGTACCCGGCGGCGGCGTGGCGCCGCGCCGCAGCCGCCGCCTCGCCGGGCGGCACCGGCGGGATCGAGCGGTAGAGCTCGACCGCGCCGCCCAGGCACCCGCCCAGCGCCTCGCACAGCGGCCGGCCCTGCTCCCGCGCCGCCGCATCCCAGCAGGCCATGTCGAGCGCCGCCTTGATGTACGGCTGGCCGCGCATCGCCGCGGCCAGCCGTGCCGCGACTGCCCGCGGCTGCCCGGCATCCAGGCCGACCAGATGCGGCGCGAGCTCTGCGACACCGGCGCGCGCCCCGGCTGCGAACGCCTCGGAGTAGAACGACCCGAGCGGCGCCATCTCGCCCCAGCCGGTGACCCCCTGCTCCGTGTCGATGGCGACGATGACCGCGTCGAAGCCGGCCGCGGATCCGGCCGAGGTCGCGTATGTGCCCTCCACGAACGGCTGCCACTGGCGGTAGGCACGGATGCCCGTGATCGCGCTCAATCGCCCAGCTCGGCCCGGCGGCGCGTCACGAACTCCTCGAGCTGCGCGCGCACGGCCGGGTCGATCGGCGGCGGCTCGTAGCGCTCGAGCGACTCGCGCCAGATCCGCGATGCCCGCTCGGCCGCCTCCTGGCCGCCGCCCTTGACCCAGCGCTCGAAGTTCTCTGTGGATGAGAGGAGCGGCCGGTAGAAGCACTCGCGGAACCGCTCCAGGGTGTGCGCCGCGCCGAAGAAGTGCCCGCCGTGGCCGACCTCGGCATGCGCATCGAACGCGAGGCTGGCCTCGTCGACCTCGAGCGGCGTGAAGTCCTCGCGCAGCACGCGCAGCATCTCGATGTCGACGATGAACTTCTCGAAGCTCGCCACGAGGCCGGACTCGAGCCAGCCTGCCGCGTGCTCGACGTAGTTGGCGCCGGCCAGAAATGCCGGCAGCATCGTGTTCATGCCCTCATAGGCGGCCTGCGCGTCCGGCGCCGGGCTCGACGTGAGGAAGCCGCCGCCGGCCCGCCAGGGCAGCCCGAACCGGCGCGCGATCTGGCCCGAGCAGAGCAGGCCGAGCGCGGACTCGGGGCCGCCGAACCCGGGCGAGCCCGACTGCATGTCGGTGTGCGACAGGAACGACCCGAGGATCACCGGCGCCCCCGGGCGCACGAGCTGGGTCAGGCACAGGCCGGCGAGCGCCTCGACCGTCTGCTGCACGAGCGCCGCCGGCACGGACACCGGCGCCATCGCGCCCATGAGCAGGAACGGGGTGATGACGTTCACCTCGCCCGCCTCGGCGTAGACCATCATCGCCTCGATCATGCGCGTGTCGAACCGAAGCGGCGAGTTGGCGTTCACCACCGCGTAGACCCGCGCGGCGGCGCCGGTTCGCGGGCCGAGCAGGAGGTCCGTCATGGCGATGGTGTCGCGCGCCGCGTCGCCGGTGATGACGGCGCCCATGTACGGCTTGTCGGTCAGGGTCTGCACCGCGAAGAGCATGTCGAGGTGGCGGGAGTCGAGCGGGCGGTCGTTCGGCTCGCAGCAGAGGCCGCCGGGCGTGTCGAGCACGTCGAAGACCTGGCTCAGGCGGCAGAACTGCTCGAAGTCGGCCAGCGTCCCCTCGCGCCGCTCGTCGCCAACCCGCACGAACGGCGGGCCCTGCGTGGGGGCGAAGAACATGTGCCGGCCGCCGACGTGGATGGTCCGCTCAGGGTTCCGGGCGAGCAGGTCGAACTCCGCGGGCGCCGCCGCCACCTGCTCGAGCACGAAGTCCGGGTCGAGCCGCACGACCATCCCGTCCACGGTCTGGCCGGCGCGGCGGAAGTGCTCGACGGCTTCGTCGTGGAGGAACTCGACTCCGATCTCCGAGATCAGCCGCCGCCAGCCTCGCTCCAGCACGGCCATCGCCTCTTCGGAGAGCACGTCGTAGCGCGGCATCCTGTTCTCGAACACGGTCAGCGCAGGCTAACGGAGATGGGAAC
>DATAEI010000201.1:0-4750 GCA_036258075.1 Gaiellales bacterium | reverse complement strand
CTGTTCGTCGGCGAGATCGGATGCGCCGAGGACCCGAGCGACTCGACCGCCAAGGGGCGGTGGATCGCGAACGCGTTCGACACCTTCAAGGCCTGGGATGTCGCCGCCGTTCTCTGGGCCAACGTGTCGCGGACCGAGGGCAACTACCGGGTCGACACCTCCTCGGCGTCCCTCTCGGCCTACAAGCAGGCCGGGGGCATGCGCTTCTACGACCGCTAGCAGCGCCACGCCATTGCGTCTCACCGGCGGCTCGAGACCCGGTGGATGCCTACTCCGCGTCGACCTGGGAAATACGCCGGAGGAGCAGGCGACCTCGAGGAGGCACGGTGCGGAGCAGCATGCGCGCAGGCGTGGCGACGGCGTTACTCGCCGCGGGAACGATGGTGTGGAGCAGCGGCGCCGACGCCGCGGTGGTACGGACGGCAGCGGCGTCGAGCTGGCAGACCGACGGCAGGGTGCGCGCGATCGTCGTGAGTGGTGGGCGCATCTACCTCGGTGGCAGCTTCACCCACGTCCGGGCGCCGGGCGCGTCCGGCGGCGGCGCGTTCCGAAATCACCTTGCCGCCATCGACGCCAGGACGGGCGGCCTCCTGCCGTGGAATCCCGGCGCCAACGGCCAGGTGCGGGCGCTTCGCATCAAGCCCGGCGGCGGCACCATCTACGCGGGCGGGAGGTTCACCCGGGTGGGCGGGCGCCCGCGCGCGCACATCGCCGCGATCGCGACGCACGGCTCCGCCGTTCGCCGCTGGCATCCCCGTACCAACGGGTCCGTCAGCGCCATCCTGGCCCGGCCCCGGCGCGTCTACCTCGGAGGTGCGTTCACCGCGGTGGACGGCCGGCGACGCACCCGTGTCGCGGCGGTCTCGGCCGCCCCCGGCGCCCGGACGCTCCCATGGCATCCGGCAGTCGGCGGGGGAGACGTCCGCGCACTGGCGCTCTCGCCCGCGAGTCGCCGGCTCTTCATCGGCGGCTGGTTCACGCACGTCAACGGACGACCGCACCCGCACCTGGCCGCAATCGACACCACCACGGGCCGAACCCGTCCGTACACCGCCCGGCCCGACTGGCCGGTCGCCGCGCTTCGGCGCGGCGGGACGTCGCTCTACGCCGCCGGCGCGGGGAACGGGGGCGAGATCGCCGCGTTCAGCGCTCGCACCGGCTCGAAGCGCTGGCTCGCGATCACCGACGGCGACGTCGTCGCGCTCACGTTGCGCCAGGGCGTGCTGTACGCCGGCGGCCACTTCGACAACTACTGCCGCCGCGGCGCCGGAACGGGCCATCCGCTGCACTGCACGACACCGGTGCCACGACGCCACCTCCTCGCCCTGAACGCGGGGAGCGCGCGGCTCACCGGCTGGAGCCCGGCGGCGAACAGCGTCCACGGAGTCTTCGCGCTCGCGAGCAGCCGGTCTCAGGTCGACGCGGGCGGCGACTTCACGACGATCAACAACGTGCCGCACCAGGGCATCGCGCGATTCCGGCGCTAGGCCGGCCGTCGCCCGCCGTCATCGGGGCCCGCCCTCGCGCGCCCCGCGCTCGACGTCCAGGAAGAGCGGCATGCCGAGCGGTCGCTCGTGCTCCTCTTCGAGGTGGGCGACGAGCCCGGCGGTGCGGGCCAGGAGCGCCATCCCGCGGACGATCCGAGCCGGGAACCCGAGGTCGGCCAGGGCCGCGCCCGCGACTCCGGCGCCGTTGATCGGAAGCGTCTTCCCGGTCGCCTCCCGGTGGGCGGCGGAGACCAGCCGGAGCGCCCGCAGGTGCGGGCCCTCGAGCCCCTGTTCCTCCGCGATCGCGTAGATCCGGGCCGTGCGCGGGTCGCCGGCCTTGTGCACGGGATGGCCGAGGCCGGGGATCCGCCGGCCGTCGGCAAGGCACGCGCGGACGGCCTCGGCCGCGGCCGCATCGAGCGGATCGCCGCGCTCCTCCCCGGCGGCCACCACCGCATCCAGGAAGACCGCGGTGTCCTCCACGACGCCCAGGAACACCGAGCCGGCCCCGAGGAGCCCGGCTGCGACCGCGCCCTGCAGCGACTCGGGGGCGCCCGTGTGGGTCAGCCGGGCCGCCAGCACGGTCGGGGTGAGGCCGTGCTCGGCGAGCGACACGAGCACCGCATCGAGCAGCACGGTCTCCTGCGCCGTCGGCGCCCGGCCGCGCACCAGGAGGAACGTCAGCTCGGTGAACGTGACCTTGCCCATGAGGTCGGACGCCAGGTCGCGCCCGCGCACGGTGATCGCATCGAGGTCGGCGCCGCCGATGTCGGTGTGAAGCCAGTCGCGCTCGCTCATCCGGCGCTCCCGACGCGGGTGTCGAAGTCCATCTCGGCCGCGGTGCGCTCGCGCGGCAGCCGGTGCTTGGCAACCCGGCCGGTCGGCGTGTGCGGGAGCTCGGACACCGCCTCGACGTAGCGCGGAACCTTGAACGGCGTGAGCTGCGCCGCCGCGGCGTCCCGGATCGCTCCGAGATCTGCGGCCGCCGGGTCGGCGACGGCGACGAACGCCTTGATCTCCTCCTCCGTGAGCTCGGACGGCACGCCGATCACGGCAGCCTCCGTGACGTCGGGATGGGCACAGAGCGCCTCCTCGATCTCGGCCGGGGCGACGTTCTCGCCGCGGCGGCGGATGACCTCCTTCACGCGGCCGATGAACGTATACGTCCCGTCGGCGTCGCGCCGAACCAGATCACCCGTGCGAAGCCAGCCGTCGGGCCCGAGCACCTCGGCCGTCTCCTCGGGCATATCCCAGTAGCCTCGCATCACGGCGGGACTGCGGAGCTCGAGCTCGCCCGCCTCGCCTTCGGCCTGCTCCAGGCCGTCGCGCATGACCCGCGCCTCGCTCACCGTTCCCAGGCGGGGATGCTGGCGGACGGTGCCGAGCGTCCCGAACGGCCGCTCCCCCCGCGGCCAGATCATGCCGTACGGCGACTCCGAGAGCGCGTAGCCGCAGACGATTCGAAGGCCAAACCGGGCTTCGATCTCGAGTTGACGGGCCTTTGGCGGTGTCGGGCCTGTGTAACACAGGCGAAGCGGCGTCTCGGCGTCATCTTCGCGTTCTGGCTGGCGCATCAGGATCTCGAGCATCGCGCCGATCGCGTTGAACTCCGTCGCGCCGTGGCGCCGGGCCGAGTCGAGGAACGTCCCTGCCGAGAACCGCGGCAGGAGCACGAGCCCGGCTCGGGCTGCGATCGAGCCCAGCACCGAGTAGGCGGGGGCGTTGATGTGAAAGAGCGGGAGCGAGGTCATGAGCCGGTCGTCGGGGCCGAGCTCCATCCACCACGGGAAGCCCTCACCCGCCATCACGTAGGCCCGGTGCGTCTGGGTCACGAGCTTCGAGCGGCCGGTCGTCCCCGACGTCGGGATCAGCACGGCGGGATCGTCGGGTCTCGGGCGCGGAAGCGGCGTGTCACCGGCCGGTTCGGCGTAGAGCGCCGCAGCGTCGATCGCCGGGACGTCCCCGTCGCGGGCGGCCGTGGGCGCCTCGGGGTCGGTCACGACCAGCTTCGGCGTGACCTGCCGGATCAGGCCGACCAGCTCGTGGTCGCCGGCTTTGGGGTTCACGGCCACGACGATTGCGCCGAGCGACGCCGTGGCGAGCCACGCGAAGAGGTATTCCGGCGTGTTGCGCGCCGTGAGGAGCACGCGATCCCCGTGTCCGACGCCCGTCGCCGCCAGTGCCGCGGACGCCCGTCCCACCAGGCCGTGCGCCTCCGAGAACGTGTATGCGCGGTCGTCGGTGCGCAGCCAGACCCTGGAAGGAGCGTCGGCCGCGGCCTCGTCGAGCAGATCGGGAATCGTGTCGGGCACGGGCGCCGGGGCCATCATCGCCGCCCGCCCGGGTGCGGTGCAACCCGCGTCCGGAGGGGTGACGAAGCGGCCGGAACGCGGTACACTGCTTCGGGGGGTCAGGTAGGACGTGATCGAGCGACTGCTCATTGCCGCGGGGATTCTGGTCGTGAACGGGGCCGTTCTCGTCGGCGTGCTCCGGCTCCTGACCATGGTCGTCATCCGGCGCGTGCCGAAGGACGATGCCGTGCTCGCGGCGCCCGTCGTCATGGCGTCGGCGCCCGTCGCGGAGACGGCGGCGTTTGCCGAGCCCGAACCGGAGCCTGCGCTCGTCGCCGCGGCGACTGCGGCGTCCGAGCCGGTGGCCCGGGCGCGCCTTCGCGGTGCCGGCCGGCGCGGCTCGAACGGCCATCTCTACCGCATCCACCATCACCGCATGCTGCTCGGCGTCCCGGTCCTGGCGGCGATCTTCGCCTCCGGAGCGTGGCTCGGAGACTGGGTCGGCGGCGGCAGCTCCGCCGACGCGGCAACGGTCACAGTGCATCTGAAAGGCAAGATCATCCGCGTTGCGGGTGCGCCCGTGGCCGTGCGTGTGCCCGCGCAGACCGTGCGTCGGAAGGGTCGCGTGATCACGGTGCCGGCGACGACCGTCCAGCTGCCGGCATCGACACAGACCAAGACGGTTGTGACGACCCAGAACGAGACGGTGACCGTCCACCTGAAGGGCAAGGTCATCCGTGTCGCCGGCGCGCCCGTGGCGGTGCGAGTGCCCGGCCAGACGGTGCGGGTGAAGGGGAGGGTCGTCACGGTGCCCGCCACCACCGTCCAGCTGCCGGCGACGACCCAGACGGTCGTGAGCACCGACGTCCTCAGCACGACGTCAACCGATACGACCACCATCGAGACCACGATCAGCGTCCCGACCACGCTCACCGAGACGACGACCGACATCACGACGGTCACCGAGACGAC
>DATAEI010000200.1:0-5480 GCA_036258075.1 Gaiellales bacterium | reverse complement strand
GCCCGCGGCGCGGCCCAGGTGATGGTCGACCCGATCGTCGCGATCTGGGACTACGCCGCGCTCGAGCCGATCGTCCGCGAGGCGGGCGGGACGATGACGCAGCTGGACGGCTCGCCGCTCGCCCACGACGGCTCGTGCCTCACGACGTGCGGCGCGGCGATGCACGCCACGGTGATGGAGCTGGCCGCGGGGGCCGGCGGAGCGTAACCAGGTTAGGCACCCTTCGCCGTGACGCATTCGTTGGCGAATCGGCGCACCTCGGGCCGCGAGCGGCTCTCGCAACCAGGCCCCTCGCGCGCCGCTCGCAACGACCGCGTCACACCGGCGTCACGGCTGCCGATGCGTAACCTGGTACCCCGCCCGCCCGTCGCGGATCAGCCAGGCGAAGCAGGCCGCCGCGGTGATCGCCTCGGGGAACGCCTCCCCGCCGAACACCACCATCACCGCCAGGGCCAGCGCCACCTCGAGGCCGGCGATGTCCGCAGGCACTCGGCGGCGGAAGACGCCCCAGACCGTGTCGGAGATCGTGACGGCGATCGTCATCGCGAGCAGCCAGAGCGCGCCGTAGCCGAACGCCCATCCGGCGATCCCCACCTCGAGCACCACGGCCGTCGTGACCGCTGCGCGGCTTTTCGACCCGAACACCCCTCAAATGTACGGGCGGGATCGCCCCGCGGAAAGCCAGGCTGCATCCTCCGTATACAATGCTCGCGGCCGATGAGGGGGGCACAGGGATGATCCTCACTGTGACCGTGAACGCGGCGGTCGACAAGACCCTCACCGTCGCCAACCTGCAGCTGGGCCATCGCCACCGGGCCCAGCAGGGGCTGGTGATGGCGGGAGGGAAAGGCGTGAACGTGGCCCGAGCGCTGAAGCGCCTCGGCGAGCCGGTGATCGCCACCGGCCTCGTCGGCGGCCACAACGGCGCCCGGATCCTCGACGAGATGACCGCCGAGGGCATCCTGAACGACTTCGTCCGCATCCGCGGCGAGTCGCGGACATCGACGGTCGTCGTCGACCCGACGTCGAGCGTCCAGACCGAGATCTACGAGTACGGCCCCGAGATCGTCGAGGACGAGCTCTCGCTCCTCGTCGAGAAGCTGCGCTACCTGTCGGGCGCGATCACGACGGTCGTCCTCGGCGGCAGCCTGCCGCGCAAGGTGCCGACGACGTTCTACGCCGACGTCGTGCGCGACATGGGGAAGCGCAAGGTGCGCACGGTGATCGACTGCGACGGCGAGCCGCTGCGAAAGGCGCTCGCGATGGAGCCGACCCTCGTCGCCCCGTCCCAGCGTGAGGCGGAGGCGCTCGTCGGCCACGAGTTCTCGACCGACGAGGACTTCCAGCTGGGCCTGACCCAGATCGCATCGATGGGCGCCGCCAACGTCCTCATCACGCTCAAGACCGGCTGCTACGCGCTCATCCGCTCGACCCGGAGCCGCGACCGCCTCTACCGCGCGTGGATCCCGCAGGTCGAGTCGGTGGCGACGGTCGGGTCGGCCGACTCGCTGCTCGCCGGCTTCCTGAGCGGGGTCGAGGCGGAGCGCGAGAACGAGGACATCCTGAAGCTCGCCCTGGGCGCCGCGGCGGCCAACACGAAGGAGGTCGGCGCCGGTGTCTTCGACCCGCGCGACGTCGCCCGGTTCGCCGGCGGGGTGGAGGTGCAGGAGATCGCGCCGCGCCGCGCGAAGGCGTCCTGACCCGCTGCTAGACTGGCGCGAATCTTGAAAGTTCGTCGCAGTTCCAATCGTGCATTCTCGCGACCCAGGCCGGCCACTCGCCACCTGGGTCGTGTGCTATTCAGGAGGCCGTGAGCGGTGGAGATTGAGATCGGTCGGGGCAAGAAGGCGCGGCGCGCATACGGGTTCGACGACATCGCGATCGTCCCGAGCCGGCGCACGCGCGACGCAGAAGACGTGGACATCGCATGGCGGCTCGGGCCGCACCTCATGGAGCTGCCGCTCCTGGCGTCCGCCATGGACGGCGTCGTCTCTCCCGAGACGGCGGCCATCCTGGGCCGCCTCGGCGGCCTGGGCGTCCTGAACCTCGAGGGCATCTGGACGCGCTACGAGGATGCCGACGCCCAGCTCGAGCGCATCGCGACGCTCGAGAAGGGCGAGGCGACCCATGCCATGCAGGAGATCTACTCCGAGCCGGTCAAGCCGGAGCTGATCGGCAGGCGGATCAAGGAGATCAAGGCCGAGGGCGTGCTCGCCGCCGCCTCGCTCACCCCGCAGCGGGTGCGCGAGCACTTCCAGGCGGCGCTCGACGCCGGGCTCGACGTGCTCGTCATCCAGGGCACCGTCGTCTCGGCCGAGCACGTCTCGACGGTGGTCGAGCCGCTCAACCTGAAGGAGTTCATCGCCTCGCTCCCGGTGCCGGTCATCGTCGGCGGCTGCGCCTCCTACCAGGCGGCGCTCCACCTCATGCGCACGGGCGCCGCCGGCGTCCTCGTCGGCGTCGGGCCCGGCGCGGCCTGCACCACGCGCGGCGTCCTCGGGGTCGGCGTCCCTCAGGCGACGGCCATCGCCGACGCCTCCGCCGCCCGCACCCAGCACCTGCTCGAGACCGGCCAGTACGTGAACGTCATCGCCGACGGCGGCATGCGCACCGGCGGCGACATCTCCAAGGCGATCGCCTGCGGCGCCGACGCCGTCATGATCGGCTCGCCGCTCGCGCGCGCCAAGGAGGCGCCCGGCCACGGCTACCACTGGGGCATGGCGACGTTCCACGCGAGTCTTCCCCGAGGCGCCCGCGTCCAGACCGACCAGGTCGCCACGCTCGAGGAGATCGTCACCGGACCGGCCACCGAGAACGACGGCACGCTCAACCTGATGGGCGCGCTCAGAACGTCGATGGCGACCACCGGCTACGACTCGATCCACGCCTTCCAGAAGGCCGAGATCATGTTCGCGCCGGCGCTCCAGACCGAGGGCAAGAAGCTCCAGCGCGAGCAGGCGATCGGGATGAGCCGGTGAGCTCCCACCCGCGCCCCGGCCACGACGGCGCGATGGTCGCCGCCGAGGCGGGCGCGGGACACCGACCGGTGCTGGTCGTCGACTTCGGCGCCCAGTACGCCCAGCTCATCGCGCGGCGCGTGCGCGAGTGCCGCGTCTACTCCGAGATCGTCCCGCACGACGCCCCGGCGGCCGAGCTGGCCGCCCGCGACCCGATCGGCATCATCCTCTCCGGCGGCCCCGCCTCAATCTACGAGCCGGGCGCCCCGGCCGTCGACCCGGGCATCTTCGACCTCGGCGTCCCGGTGCTCGGCATCTGCTACGGGATGCAGGCGATGGCGGCCGCGCTCGGCGGCGACGTGGCCAACACCGGCGTCGGCGCGTTCGGGAAGACGCCCGTCACGCTCGGCGAGGGCAGCCTGCTCTTCGGCGACCTGCCGGCCGAGCAGACCGCCTGGATGAGCCACCGCGACAGCGTCGTCCGCGCGCCGGCCGGGTTCAGCGTCACCGCCTCGACGGGCACCACGCCCGTGGCCGGGATGGAGGACCGCGACCGCGGCCTCTACGGCGTCCAGTTCCACCCCGAGGTGGCCCACACGCCGCGCGGCACCGACATCCTCGGCCACTTCGTGCTCGACGCCTGCCAGGCGCCGCCCACATGGACGGCGCTCCAGTTCATCGAGGAGCAGGTCGAGCTCATCCGCGAACAGGTCGGCGACGAGCACGTCATCTGCGCGCTCTCGGGCGGGGTCGACTCGGCGGTCGCCGCGCTGCTCGTCCACCGCGCGGTCGGCGACCAGCTCACCTGCGTCTTCGTCGACCACGGCCTCCTGCGGATGTCCGAGGCCGAGCAGGTGGTCGAGGCGTTCGAGGAGCACTTCCACGTGCCGCTCGTCCACGTCGACGCGGCCGACCGCTTCCTGGCCGCGCTCTCCGGCGTGACCGACCCCGAGGAGAAGCGCCGCATCATCGGCGAGCAGTTCATCCGCATCTTCGAGCACGAGGCGCGCTCGCTCGGCGACGTCAAGTACCTGGTGCAGGGCACGCTCTACTCCGACGTCATCGAGTCGGGCAGCCGCACCGCCGCCAAGATCAAGTCGCACCACAACGTCGGCGGCCTGCCCGAGGACATGGACTTCGAGCTCGTCGAGCCGCTCCGGCTCATCTTCAAGGACGAGACCCGCCGCGTCGGCGAGGAGCTGGGCCTGCCCGAGCGGATGGTGTGGCGCCAGCCCTTCCCGGGCCCCGGGCTCGCGATCCGGATCGTCGGCGAGGTGACGGCCGAGCGGCTCGAGATCCTGCGCGCCGCCGACGCCGTCCTGCTCGAGGAGGTGCGCCGGGCCGGCCTCTACCACGAGCTGTGGCAGAGCTTCGCCGTGCTGCCCGCGATCCGCTCGGTCGGCGTCCAGGGCGACTCGCGCACGTACGCCTACCCGATCGTGATCCGGGCCGTGTCGTCGGAGGACGCGATGACGGCCGACTGGGCGCGGCTGCCCTACGACCTCCTCGAGCGCATCTCGAGCCGCATCATCAACGAGATCCCGGGTGTGAACCGGGTCGCGCTCGACATCTCGACCAAGCCGCCTGCCACCATCGAGTGGGAGTAGCCGGGCGCCGGCTCGCCGGCGCTAGTGCTGGATCCGGACGGTGAGCGTGGGGGAGCTGTCCGGCCGCTCGGAGCCGGAGCCCATGAAGATCGCATGCCACGACATGCGCTTCTTCACCTTGAACTTGATCTCCCACTTGCCGGCCGTGCCGGTGCGGTCGACGCCGATGATCCGGCCGCTTCCGATCACGATGACCTGACGGTTCGCGAGCGGCTTCGCCTTGGTCGTGTCGGTGAGCAGGCCCGAGAACGTCACGATGCTGCCCTTGCGCACCCGCTTCAGGTTGAGCGGGTGGGTAGCGGTCAGCCTGGTCGTGTCGAACGTGATCGGCGCCGGGGTGTAGGTGGCGAGCGTCGCCGCCAGCGTGTCGCCCTCCGGCGCGCCGAGCCCGGTCACCATGTCGAACCCGATTCCGGCCGTGAAGAACTGGCCCGTGAAGTTGATGTTGCTCCCCTGGGTGATGTCGAAGAAGCCGTTCACGGCGGTCCGCAGGTCGCTATACAGGAACGGGTTGGCGTAGCCGAGCCGGTGCCCGGCGCCGCCGGCCGCCTCGTTGGCGTCGGCCGTCATCGCCGCCATGAGCGGCGCCGCCGCGCTCGTGCCGCCGACGATCCCGTAGATCGCGCCGGTGCCGCCGAGCCCGTGCGAGCGGATGATGTAGCCGGTCTGGGGCGCCGCGTCGAGCGCGACGTCGGGCGTCTCGCGGCACTGGGCCTTGCCGCTCGAGCAGAAGCCGCCGGGCACGTCCGGGGTGATGCCGCCGCGCTGGAAGCCGGGCTTCGGGTAGTTGATCGAGATGCCGCCGCCGGAGCCCTTCCAGCCCTTCTCGGTGCGAGAGCCACCAGTGAACGGCGGTGCCTGCAGGTTGGTGCCGCCGACCGCGGTCGCGAACGGCGAGCCCGAGGGGTCGTCGATG